>JBPCSL010000077.1:0-16451 GCA_051007175.1 Candidatus Nanopelagicales bacterium | reverse complement strand
CGGCTAGGCCTCGACGTTGGAGACGAAGCCGATCTTCTTGTGCGAGCCATCGCAGAAGGGCTTCTTCTCCGAGGCGCCGCACCGGCACAGGTACACCTTGTCGGCGCTGCGGATCTCGGTGCCGTCGGAGGCGTTGACGCGGACCGGGCCGGAGACCTCGAGGGGTCCATCGACCGTGGGTGTGATGCTCACATCGCTCATGGCCGTGAACCTACAGGTAGCCCTTCTTGGTGAGCCAATTGAAGGAGAAGTAGCCCGGCACGGTCGGCAGCCAGAACGTGACGAGGCGGAAGAGGAGCACGGCCGAGACGGCGATGCCGCCGTCGAGGCCGGCCGCGGTGAGGCCGGCGGCCAGGGCCGCTTCGACGGCGCCGAGGCCGCCCGGGGTGGGCGCTGCCTGTCCGATCGTGGCGCCGGCGAGATAGACCACGGCGATCGCCGCGATGTTGGTGTCGCCGTCGAAGGCGCGCACGCAGGCCACGAGGCACGTGATGTAGGCCAGGTTGAGCAGCACGATGCCGCCCAGTCCCTCGAGCAGCTTGCCCGGCCGCTGCGCGACCGTGACGAGTCGCGGCACGACCTCCTTGAGCAGCGGTCGTGCGCGCCCGAAGACATAGCGGCGCAGTCGCGGCACGGCGAAGGCGGCGAAGAAGAGGAGGACGACGAGGACGACGGTGATGACCGCCCACGCGGGCGGATCGAAGGTGAAGTCCGCCTGGGTGCCGGCGGCGATGCCGAAGCCCAGAAGCAGGATGAGGTGCATGACGAACGCCGCCACCTGGGAGACGCCGACGCTCGCCGCGGCGAGGGCCGGGTGGAGCCCGGATTTCGTGAGGAAGCGCATGTTGATGGCGACGGCACCGAGGGTCGGTGGCGAGACGAGCGTCGCGAAGTCGCCGGCGATCTGCGCGAGCACCGTGCGATGCAGGGGGATCCGCTCGGGGACGAAGCCCGAGAGCGACCATGCGGCGGCGACGTACGTCACGAGCGAGGCGACGAAGGCCACGATGAGCCACTGGATGGAGGCCTTGGTCACGAGATCGCCCAGGTCGACCTGCGCGAGCTGCGACAGCAGCACGTAGGCGGCGATCGTGCCCACCACGATCATGATCAGCGTGCGCGGCTTGATCCGCTCGACGTTGATCTGCTCGACCTCGCCGTCGGGCCTGATCTCCACCAGGGCGTCGCGCAGCTGGACCATGAGGTCGCGCCTCTTGCGCATCGCCTTGCGGATGACGGGGTTGAGGGCCACGGGCTGCAGCACGGGCAGCGCGCGCGCGAGGCCCGGGACGCCGAGCACCCGGCGCCCGGAGCGGATCGCGCGGTCGGGGCCGACGAGGAGCGCCAGGGTGCACAGGAGGTCGGCGACATCGATGCGCTGCGCGAGGTCATTGGCCGCGACCGACCCCGAGGACTCCCCGAGCAGCCAGATCTTGCCCTCGCGGTCGCGCAGGATGTGCTCCGACGTCGGACTGCGGTGGGAGATCTGGTGCTCGTGCAGGGTGCGGATCGCCCGCCAGGCTCCCTCGAGGTCGGCATCGCTGATCTGATCGGCCTCGAGATCGGCGAGCCGCGTGCCGACGGTGTACTCGTAGGCGAGCAGCGACGAGTCCGGCCCCACCTCGCTCGTGAGCAGCAGTCGCGGCACGGGCGCTCCCGCGGATTCCGCGGCGTAGGCCATGAGCGCGGTGTGGTCGAGCTCGCGCCGCATGTTGAAGGCTCCACGCCCAGGCTCCTCGCGCAGCCGCAGTGCCTTCCACGCGGAGCTGGCGAGCCCGGCACCTTCGAGGTCACGGTCGAGAACGACGACCTCGAGGGAGTCGCCCGAGCGCGTCGTGGCGACGTACCGACGCCCGATGCTCGTCTGCCGCGAGGCGCGCAGCATGGTGAGGGGATAGCCGCCGCGGTCGAGGGCCTCGGCGACCTGGACGCCCGACGGTCGCGTGGTCGGCGTACCGAGGATGTAGCGGGTCAGCAGGCCCAAGCCCCAGCCGACGAAGAGCGAGATGAGCAGGCTGGCCACGGTGGAGGTGGAGCTCAGCAGGGCCACGAGCACGAGCGAGCCGACGACCAGGACGGACAGGACGTCCCAGGGGCGGCGCCCCATGAGCCGCGCGATCGTGATGAAGGCGACGAGGCCGCCGATGATCGGCGCCGTCGCGGATCCCTGGCCGGAAGTGCTGCCCTCCAGTGCGGCGATGAGCTGCTTGGTGCCGTAGGTCTCGATGAGGTACGACGCCAGCGTCAAGACGATGACCGACAGCAGCAGCCCGACAAGAGCATCGAAGAGCTGGCGCATGCGGCGGCGGATGACGAGGTTGACGGCGGCGGCGATGGGCAGGCCGAGGAGGCCGATGCCGCCGATGATGTTGAGCGCCAGGATGACGATCGACGGCAGCAGCGACGCCCCGCCCGTGAGGTCCTGCTCGATGCCCTCGGTGGTGCCCGTCGCGAAGTAGGCGATGAGCACCGTGACGCCCGTGGCGGCGATGGCGACAAGGAACCGGGCGAGGTCGAGGGGCCGGCGCAACCGGCGGGGGATGACCCCGTCCTCGATCACGACCGTGGGAGCAGGCCCCGCTGCCGGTGGCGCCGTGGGGCGCGGGAGGGCGACCGTGGGGTGGGCCTCGGGGGCGGCATGGCGGCCGCCTGCCGCCTCTCGCCCGTCAGTCACCTCCCGATCGTCCCAGACTCCCGTCAGACCTCCCTGGTGTGATGGGCCCATGACGGGGATCCTGCGTGCCGGGGCGCTGCCGGAGCCCGCGGCGGTGCCCGACCCGTCTCAGGCACGGGTGATCTCTCACGGGGCCGGACCCCTTCTGGTCCTGGGTGCCCCGGGCACCGGCAAGACGGAGACCCTCGTGGCGTCGGTCGCCGCCCGGTGCGCTTCCGGCGTCCCCGCGGATTCGATCGTGGTGCTCGCCTTCGGCAGGGCCGCGGCGGCCGACCTGCGGGAGCGGATCGCCCTGCGCCTGGGCGGCGGAGCGCTGCCGACGGTCACGACGTTCCACGGCCTCGCGCTCGCCATCGTCACGCGCGTGGTGGCGCAGGATCCCGAGGCCACGCTGCCGCGTCTGCTGTCGGGTGCCGAGGAGGACGTGCGCATCCGCGAGCTGCTGCTCGGTGCGGTCGAGGACGGGGCGATCGCCTGGCCCGATGACCTGGCAGCTGCTCTGCCGACCCTGGGTCTCGCCAACGAGATGCGCGCGCTGCTCGCGCGTGCGCGCGAGCTCGGCGTGGAGCCGATAGCGCTGGCCGAGGCGGGGCGCGCGCTCGGCCGTGACAGCTGGATCGCGGCAGCGGCGTTCTCCGATATGGAGGAGGAGGTGCTCGGCCTCGAGAACGTCGTCGACTACGGACGCCTCGTGGACCTCGCGGGCGGATACGCGCATCGCCTCGGCACGGCCCTGCGCGACTCGATCTCCGCCATCTACGTCGACGACGCCCAGGAATGCAGTCCGGCGCAGATGCGCCTGCTCGAGACCCTGGCGGGTCCCCGGACCTGCCTGGTCGCGTTCGCCGACCCCGACGTGGGGATCTACGGCTTCCGCGGAGCCGATCGTGAGGCGGTCATCCGTCTCATCACCGGCATGAGGGGCGCGCGCGTGGAAGTGCTCGAGCACCGGCACCGCGGCGGGGCTGCGCTGCGCGGGGCGATGGCAGCCGTGCAGCGGGAGGCCGGCATGGCAGGGCTGCCGGCCGAGGTCGCCCGCCGCTACCGGTCGCCGGAGGTCGCATCGCCGTCAGGCGACGTCGTCGCGGTGACGACGTACGACTCACTGAGCGACCTCGCGGCCCACGTCGGCCGCGACCTGCGCGAGCGCCATGTCCTCGGCACGTCCTGGGCGTCGATGGCGGTGCTCGTGAGATCGCCGTCGATCACGGGAGCGCTAAGGCGCGGACTGGAGTCGGCAGGAGTGCCCGTGCGGGTCTCCGCCGATGACGTGCCGCTGCGCGCCGAGCCCGCGGTTGCCATCCTGCTGTCGGCCATCGACATCGCGCTGCATCCCGACGCGCTCACCGCAGACGTGGCCGTCGACCTCGTGACCGGTCCGCTGTGCGGTGTCGATCCGGTCGACCTCCGCGCGCTCGGCCGGGCGATGCGCCTGTGCGTGCGCGAGGCGGGGGAGGGCGTGGTTCCCGGGGCTAGCGACCTGCTCGCGGCGGGGCTTGCGGCCGCCATCCGCGGCGAGCCGCACCCGTGGGGCCGATACGCCCAACTCGACGACCAGGCCGCGCTGGCGCGCGTGCGCGACCTGGGCGAGGTGCTCGCGGCCGCGCATCGACAGGCGGAAGCAGGCGCCCTTCCCGGCGAGGTGGTGTGGACCGTCTGGGAGGGCACTTCGTGGCCGCAGCGACTGCGACGGGCCGCCGTGGCCGGGCATCGGCAGTCCCATCACGACCTCGACGCGGTGTGCGCGCTCTTCGACGCCGCCGAGCGCATGAGCGATCGCTATGTCGGCGTGGTCGGCGTGGACGCCTTCCTGGTGGCGCTCTCGGGTCAGCGGGTGCCGGCAGAGCGCGTGGCCGCGCGCTCGGACGCCGAGGCCGTCACCATCCTCACCGCCCACCTCGGCGTGGGGCGCTCCTGGGAGCACGTCGTGATTGCGGGTGCCCAGGAGGGCGTGTGGCCTCCGCTGCGGGGACGCACGAGCGTCCTGCACGTCGAGCAGGTGGAGGCCGTCGCGCTCGGCACCGCCGTCGACCCGATGGTGCTCGCGCGCCAGTCGGCGGCCGAGCGAGCGGCAGAGGAGCGCCGCCTCTTCGTTCACGCGCTCTCGCGAGCCGAGCGCAGCGTGCAGGTGGTCTCGGTGGCCTCGGCGCAGGAGTCCGGTGATCAGCCGAGCCGCTTCGTCGACGACCTGGGCGATCGCGTGCATGTCCCGGGCCGGCCTCTCCGCGCGCTCACCCTCGATGGACTGGTGGCCGACCTGCGCGCCACCGCGCAGGACCCCCGGTCGAGCGAGAGCCTGCGTGCGGCGGCGGCCGAGCGCCTCGCGCGGCTGTGCGACGAGACCGAGGGGGGAGATCCGCTCGTCCCGATGGCGGATCCCTCGCGATGGTGGGGGCTGGAGGGCCTGACCCGCAGCCCGGTGCCCATTCGCGAGGACGACCGACCCGTCGCGCTGTCGGCCTCGGCGCTGGAAGGGTTGCGTGGATGCCCGCGGCGGTGGTTCCTCGCGCGTGAGGCCCGCGCCGAGGTGGCGCGCGGCGGCGCGATGGCCTTCGGCAGTCTCGTGCACGTGCTCGCCGACGCACTCGCGCGCGGCGACGTGCCTCCGGACCCCGACCTGCTTGAGCAGTACGCCGATCGGGTGTGGGGCGAGCTGAGATTCGATGCCGCGTGGCAGGCCGAGTCGGAGCGCGCCGAGTTGCGCGCGGCCCTGGAGCGGCTGTGCGCTTATCACCGTTCGTCATCGCGCACGGTCCTCGCGAGCGAGCACGACTTCCGTGTCGAGATGCCGTTGCCCGAGTCGACCGGTGTCGACGATCGGGTCCTGGTGCGCGGCGCCGTCGACCGCGTCGAGCGCGATGACGACGGGCGCGTCTTCCTTATCGACTTCAAGACCGGCCGCCAGATGCCCAGCGGTCCCGAGGTCGCCGACCATGTGCAGTTGAGCGTCTACCAGGCCGCCGTGCGCGCCGGCGCCGTGGAGGGCCTCGATCCCGATGCGGAGCCGGGTGGCGCCGGCCTGGTGCACCTGCGCGTGGATGCCAAGGACGCGCCCGGCACCCCGCGGGTGCAGGAGCAGGCCGCCATCGACGACGCGCGGCTCGCCGCCCTCGTCGAGGAACTGCGCCAGGCCGTGGAGATCGTGCGCGCCGAGAGCTTTCCCGCGGTCGCCTCCACGCAGGAGTGCCGGGGATGCCCCTATGCCGGGAGCTGCCCTGCCATGAGTGCCGAGGTGATCCCATGAGTGCCGCACGCGCGGATCTCGAGCGGGTCCTCGGCCATCCGCTCAGCGATCCGCAGTGGACGGCGGTGAGCGCGCCGCTGGAGCCCGCCGCCATCGTCGCCGGAGCGGGGTCGGGCAAAACGACCGTCATGGCAGCGCGCGTGGTGTGGCTGGTCCTCCAGGGCCTCGCGCGTCCCGACGAGGCCCTCGGGCTCACGTTCACGACGAAGGCCGCGGGCGAGCTCCTCGGACGCGGCCGGCGGTTCCTCGCCGAGGCGCAGCGCCTCGGGCTGATCGCCGACGACATGGCGATCGAGCCCGCGGTGTCGACGTACCACTCCTTCGCCGCTCGCATCCTCGACGACCATGGCGTGCGGGTGGGCCTGGAGCCGGGAGCCGAGGTGCTCGCGGACGGCGCCCGCGAGGCGCTGGCCGCCCATGTGGTCCGCGGCACGTCACTGCCCCTGGCGGGGCTCGATCGCTCGCCGACCACGCTCATCCAGGCGATGCTCGCCCTCGACGACACCCTCGCCGAGCTCGATCTCGCGCCCGAGGCGGTGCTCGACGACGCGGTCCGCCTGATCGCCGACCTCCAGGGCCGCGGCCGCCTGCAGAAGATCGGCACCGACATGCTGGCGACGGCGCGCGTGCGCGCGGCACTGTGCGGCCTCGTCGAGGAGTTCCGCGAGATCAAGCGCACCCGGCAGGTCATCGACTTCGCCGACCAGGTGCGCTGGGCGCTGGCCATCGTCCGCGATTCGTCCGACGTGCGCGAGTCACTGCGTCAGCAGCACTCCTGCGTCCTGCTCGACGAGTACCAGGACACCTCAGTCGCCCAGCGCCTCCTGCTGCAAGCCGCGTTCGGCAAGGGCCACCCGGTGACCGCCGTCGGCGATCCCTGCCAAGCCATCTACGAGTGGCGCGGAGCCAGTGTCGACAACCTCGATCGCTTTCCCGTGCACTTCCCGGCAGGAGATCGGCCCGCCGCGCGCTATCCGCTCGCCGACAACCGGCGCTCAGGGCCGCGCATCCTCGACCTGGCCAACGAGATCGCCGCCCCACTGCGGGCCATCCATGCCGGGGTCGAGCCGCTCACGGCCGCAGCGACCGACCGCGGGCCGGGCGACGTGCGCTGCGCGTTGCTCGCAACGGTCGCCGAGGAGCACGACTGGGTGGCCGATGAAGTGGAGCGCCTCCACCGCCAGCAGGGCGCGTGGCGCGGCATCGCGGTCCTCGCGCGCAAGGGAGAGACCCTCGTCGACATCGACCGGGTCCTCCGCGCCCGCGGCGTGCCCACCCACCTCGTGGGGCTCACCGGGCTGCTCAGCGTCCCGGTCGTCGCCGATGTGCGGGCGACCCTGGAGGTCATCGACGATCCCACCGCCAATGCCGCCTGCATCCGCCTCCTCGATGGTCCGCGCTGGCGCATCGGCCCGCGTGATCTGGCCGCACTCGGCCGCCTGGCGAGCAGCCTGCTTGGCGACCGTGAGCGCCAGTCCGATGCCGATGTCGAGCGCCAGCTGCGGGCGGCGGTGACCGGTGCCGACGCGGGCGATGTGGTGAGCCTCGCCGAGGCCATCGATCGCGTGGCCGCCGGCGAGGGTCTCGACGTCTCCGAGGAGGCCCGCGCGCGGCTGACGCGGCTGTCCGTCGAGCTCGCGCTCCTGCGCCGGCACCGCGACGAGCCGCCCGCCGATCTCGTCTCCCGCGTCCTGCGCGTGACGGGGCTCGGCGTGGAAATGGCGATCGGGCCCGCGGACGAGGTGGCCGACCGCGCGCGGGCGCTGGCGGCCTTCCGCGAGCTCGCGGCGGCCTTCCCCGCCGGGCTGGGCACGGTGCGCCCCACGCTCAGCGGGTTCCTCGCGCGCCTGCGCAATGCCGAGGCCTTCGGAGCCGTGCCGACCCTTGATGACGTCCCGGCCGACGACGCCGTCGTCCTCATGTCGGCTCATCGCGCGAAGGGGCTGGAGTTCGCCCACGTCATCGTCCCCGGCATGTGCGCCGGCGTCTTCCCCAGCGCGGTGGGGCGGGAGCGCTGGCCCACCAACGCCGCGGTGGTGCCCTGGCACCTGCGCGACGACGCGCCGGCGGGAGTCCTGGGATTTCCCGATCACCTCGAGGGCCCGCGCGCGAAGGACCACACGGCGTTCATCGATGCCAGCGCCGCGCTCGCGGAGCTGGAGGAACGGCGGCTCGCCTACGTCGCGCTCACGCGCGCGGAGCGCTCCTTGTCGGTGAGTGCGCACTGGTGGGGTCCCACGCAGGTGAGGTCGCGCGGTCCGGGCACCTACCTCGAGGAGATCCACGACTGGTGCCTCGCGGGGGGCGGGGAGGTCGTGACCTGGGCGCCCGAGCCGGACGACGCCGCCAATCCCCTTCTCGACGAGTCCCGCGTGCCGTGGCCGCGGCCCGTCGACGACGCGGCAAGGGCCGTGCGCATGGCGGCGGCCGGGCTCGTCGAGCGCGCGCGGCTCGGCGACCTGGCACCTGCGGAGGTGTCGATGGATGAGCGTCGCATCGTCGACAGCTGGGATGCCGCTGCCGTGGCGCTGCTGGAGGAAGCGCGCGCGGCGCGTCGACCGCGACCGGTGTCCTTGCCCCTGTCCCTCTCGGCCAGCGACCTCGTCCGCCTGCATGACGATCCCGAGGCCTTCGCCCGTGATCTCGTCCGGCCCATGCCGCGCCGGCCCAGCGCGGCGGCGCGTCGCGGCACAGCCCTGCACTCCTGGATCGAGGGCCAGTACTCCGTGCAGACGCTCTTCGACCTCGACGACCTCGAGAGCGCCGATGAGATCGTCACCGATGAGCAGCAGCTGCGCATGCGGGAGGCCTTCCTGCGCACCCCCTACGCGTCGCGTGCGCCGGTGGCGATCGAGAGGCGGTTCGCCGTCACCCTGGCTGGCCGCATCGTGCGCGGCCGCATCGATGCCGTCTTCCGCGACGGCTCCGGGCGCTACGAGGTCGTCGACTGGAAGACCGGCGGCCGTGGCGGCCTGCGGGATCTGCAGCTCGCGATCTACCGGCTCGCTTGGTCGCAGATCAGCGGCGTGCCCGAGGAGGAGATCGAGGCCGCCTTCGTCATGGTGCCCACGGGTGATGTGGTGAGGCCGGTCAGCCTGCCCGATCGGCGGGGGATCGAGGAGTTGCTTAGCGGTCGGTGACCGCCTCGGAGTTGTCCTTGCGCGCATCGGGATCCGCGGTGGTCTCCTCGGGAGCCACGGGCTTCACTCCCACCGCCCGGCGCATGAGGCGGCGGCAGGGCTCCTCGACGATGCGCCACATGAGCCAGGCGACGACGAAGGCACCGACGATGGCGAGGATCCACGCCAGGGCGAAGAGGACGCCACTCTCGAGTCCGATGGCATTGAGGCCGGCGCGCACGACGCCGAACCACACCAGATGGGTCATGTAGAGCGAGTAGGACACCACGCCACCCAGCACGACGGCATCGGTGGACAGCCACCGTGCCTGTCCGCGCCGCGACAGGGCCAGGGCGCCGATCCACACGATGAGCAGGGGCACGAGCCAGAGGTGGAAGTAGGGCGGCAGTGGCTCCGCGTCGGGATCGTTGAGCGTGATCGGCGACTGCGCCACGCTCCATCGGCCGAGGAAGAGCGAGGCGAGGACGATGAGGATGGGCATGGCCACCGACACTGTCGTGGCGAGGCGCTCGACGCGCGGGCGCGGGTCCTGCGCGCCGTCGGGGATCAGCCTCATGACGATGAGGTAGGTGATGGCCCCGGCCGTGAACTCGCTGAGCACGCGGATCACCGAGCCCCAGAGGTCGGTGTAGTAGGGGTCGGTGGTGAGGCTGCCGCGCACGAGGAGCGGGACCAGCGCGACGAACCAGGCGACGACGAGCAGCGGCGTGGACAGCCGCTTGTAGAAGAGGAAGAGCAGGAGCACCAGGACCGGGAAGATCAGGTAGGCCAGCCACTCCATCGACAGCGACCACGCCACGACATTCCAGCCGCGCGCCGGATGCGGCCCCCACTCCTGGATGAGCAGGAGGTTGCGCACGTAGTCCAGGGGGTTGAGCCAGGGGCGATCCTTGTCCACCCCGGTCACCCATGCCTGGAGCACGACGGCGAGGCCCGCGATATTGAGCATGACGAAGTGGACCGGGTAGATGCGGGCCAGGCGAAGCCACCAGAACTCGACCGTGGCGCCGACGGCGATCTTCGGGCCCATGCGCCTCAGGTAGGTGTGGGTGAGGATGAAGCCCGACAGGGCGAAGAACAGGTCCACGCCGAGGCGGCCCACCCGGATGACGTCGCTCAGCACGGGGATCGCCATGACGCCGATGGTGTCGAGCGGTCCCTGAAGGTGGTAGAGGAGCACCCAGGCGGCGGCAACGAAGCGTATGCCGGTGAGCTGCTTGATGAAGACAGCCACGCCACTCCTTCCGCGAGATCACGCCATCGTGTCACGGCGACGGCGTGGCTAGGCTCATCGCGTGGCCGACACGGACCGATCCCTGCTCGCGAACCTGTCCCTGGCGCGGGGAGGCATCGACCGGTCAGCCCACCTGCGGGGTGATGAGGGCTGGATCGCCCGGGCGTGGGGAACTCCGTCGACCCGGGTGCTCCCCGTCCACGACGGGGCCGTGCCGGTGCTGCGTTCCTCCGGGGGAGCCCCCGCGCTGCGTCTGCTCTCCCCGGACGAGATCGATGGTGCCGAGGTCGCCTTCCTCGGAGTGGACGGTGCCGGGACGGCGTACTTCTGCGCGCGGGTGCCCGACCGTGTCGCAATGTCGGGGGAGTGGGCTGACCTCCGTCAGGTGGGCGCGCTTCTCGACGACACCGAGGTCGGCGTCATGGCGTCGGCGGTCGCCCTCGACAACTGGCATGCGGCCCATCCGAGTTGCTCCCGGTGCGGTGAGCGGACCGAGATCGCGCAGTCGGGCTGGGTGCGTCGCTGCCCGGCCGATGGCAGCGAGCACTATCCGCGCACCGACCCGGCGGTCATCGTCTTGGTGATCGATGCCGAGGACCGGGCCCTGCTCGGGAGGCAGGGCCGCTGGGCCCCGACCTGGTTCTCCACCCTCGCTGGCTTCGTGGAGCCGGGGGAGTCGGCCGAGGCCGCTGTGCGGCGCGAGGTGCTCGAGGAGTCGGGTGTGGCCATCGATGAGCTCGCCTACCTGGGCAGCCAGCCGTGGCCGTTCCCGTGCTCGCTCATGCTCGGCTACCACGCATGGGCGACGACGACGGAGATCCAGGTCGACGGCGAGGAGATCGTGGAGGCGCGGTGGTTCTCGCGCGCGGAGCTCGCGCGGGCCTGCGAATCCGGCGAGGTCGCCCTGCCGCCGGCCGTGTCCATCGCCCGTCGCCTCATCGAGCGGTGGTACGGCGAGCCGCTCATCGGCGATTGGATCCGGCCCTAGGCGCCGAGCTTCTCCTTGACCTGCGCCAGGGAGGGATTGGTGAGCGCCGATCCGTCCGGGAAGACCACCGTGGGCACGGTCTGGTTGCCGCCGTTGACGCTCTCGACAAAGGCCGCCGCCTGGGGATCCGCCTCGATGTCGACCTCGCGGATCTCGATGCCCTCCCGGCCCAGCTGGGCCTTGAGGCGCATGCAATAGCCACACCAGGTCGTCGTGTACATCGTGAGGGCCGGGGCTGTCATGGCGTCATCCTCTCGCTGGCTCCCGGACCCGGCAACGTCGGACCCGGGTGCGACCATTCCCGCGTGGACGACCCTCTTTCCGCCCTGGACCCCGAGCAGCGTGCCGCTGCCGAGGCCCTCGAGGGGCCGGTCGTCATCTGGGCGGGTGCCGGCACCGGCAAGACCCGGGCGGTGACCCACCGCATCGCGCACGCGGCGCGCAGCGGCGCCCACGATCCCCGGCGCACGCTGGCGGTCACCTTCACGGCGCGTGCGGCGGGGGAGATGCGCGAGCGGCTGAGGGGCCTGGGCGTCGAGGGCGTGCAGGTGCGCACCTTCCATGCCGCGGCCCTGAGGCAACTGCGCCACTTCTGGCCGCGCATCGTCGGCGGCTCGGCTCCGGAGGTGCTGGGGCGATCGTCGCCACTGGTCGCGGAGGCGGCCAAGCGGTGCGCGCTGCCGACCGAGCCGGCGGTCGTGCGCGACCTGGCCGCCGAGATTGCCTGGGCCAAGCAGGTCGAGGTGCCACCGGACCTCTACGCGCAGCGCGGTGCCTCGCGCACCCCGCCCGTGCCGCATGCCGACGTCGCACGGGTCTACGCCGCCTACGACGACCTCAAGGCCGATCGCGGCGTCATGGACTTCGACGATGTCCTCCTGATGGCCGTCGGCGCCCTGTCCGACCGCTCCGACATCGCCGACGAGATCCGCAAGGCCTATCGCTGGTTCACGGTCGACGAGTTCCAGGACATCAGTCCCGTGCAGAGCCGGCTGCTCGACCTGTGGCTCGGTGATCGTGACGACGTGTGCGTTGTCGGCGACCCGGCGCAGACCATCTACTCCTTCGCCGGGGCTAATGACCTGTTCCTGCGCGAGTTCGCTGCGCGCTTCCCGGGCGCCACTCAGGTGCGGCTGTCGCGCAACTACCGCAGTGTCGAGCCCGTCGTCGCGCTGGCCAATCGCATCCTCGTCGCCGCAGCAGGGGTGCGTGGCGAGGCCGAGGGCGCCCTGGTCTCGCAGGTGGGCCCCGGCCCGGACCCGGTGGTGGAGGAGTTCTCCGACGAGGTCGCCGAGGCCGAGGCCATCGCCGATCGCCTCGGGGCGCTCATGTCCGAGGGAGTCGCGCCGCGCGACATCGCCGTGCTCGTCCGGGTCAACGCGCAGATGCCGGCCATCGAGGAGGCGTGCGCGGATCGCGGGATCCCCCTGGTGCTGCGAGGTGGGGAGCGGTTCTTCGACAGGCCCGAGGTCCGGGAGGCCATCACCCGGCTGCGAGGCGCTGCGAGATCCGGCGGGGCCGCGGAGCCGGACGGGTCCGGAGAGTCGGTGGAGCCGCCCCTGTCGGACCTGGCCGCTGCCGTCCTCAGCGTCATGGGCTACTCGGCGGAGCCGCCGCGGAGCACCGGCGCCGTCCGGGAGAGGTGGGAGTCCCTGTCCTCCCTGGTGACTCTCGCGGGGGCCATGGAGGCGGGGAGCACCCTGCCCGACCTCGTGGACGAGCTGGATCGCCGGGCCGAGGCGCAGCATGCTCCGGTCGCGGATGCGGTGACCCTCGCCACCATCCACGCCGCCAAGGGCCTCGAGTGGGAGGCCGTCGTGATCGCCGGGGCCGTCGAGGGAATGCTGCCGCACTCCCAGTCGGGCGAGGATGTCGCGGAGGAGCGCCGCCTCTTCTACGTGGCGGTCACCCGTGCCCGCCGGCATCTCGTCATCACGTGGAGCCGCTCGCGGCAGCCCGGGGGCCGCTGGCAGCGGCAGCGCAGCCGCTTCCTCGATGAGATCGACGTGGCCCGTGCCGAGGGAGCGAGTCCCTCGAGCGTGACCCGTGGCCAGCGCGGCCGTCGGCGCGGAGCCGACAGCCGCCGGGGTCCCGCAGCCTGCCGCGTCTGCGGTCGCGCCCTTGTCACGGGCGCGGAGCGCGCGCGCATGCGATGTCGCACCTGCCCGTCGACGGCCGAGGAATCCCTGGTGGAGGAGCTCAAGGCGTGGCGCCTGCTCCGCGCCCGCGAGCGCGAGGTGCCCGCCTACGTGATCTTCACCGATGCCACGATCGACGCTCTGGCCGAGGCGAAGCCCTCCGATGTCGACGGCCTGCTGGCCGTCAGCGGCATCGGCCCCGACAAGGCCTCCCGCTACGGGACCGAGATCCTCGACCTGCTGGCGCGACACGCGGCGCAGTAATTGCCTCAGGCGGTCCCGAGTATCACCATGAGGAAATGCCCGCGTCCCCTGAGTGCTGCGCCTGGTGCGGAATGCCGGGCTCGGCCACGGCCGAATGGTCCTTCGAGCGCCACGCCGGGCGCGTGGCCCACGGGTGCCCCGCGTGCGTGCGCGCGCACCTCTCCGAGATCGAGGCCGGCTAGCGCCACCGGCATCCGCACAAGGGGTGCGGAGGGCAGTCCACGCGTTGCGCAGCGCCTCCCGGCACCGTCATCGTGACCTGGCCGCCCACGCTCGGCGGCGCATCGCCCGGCCACCCGGCCGGCCATCGCAGCGGGCCCGCGGGGTCGCGGTCGCTCTCGATCCAGGCCAGGACCTGCAGCGCTGCCCAGCCCGCGGCCGTCGCGACCAGGGCGGAGTCCATGGGCGGCACGACGTAGCGCCGGGCCTGGAACTGGATGGCGATGCGCGGCCACGCCGAGTCCTGATCGGCCCTGTGCAGGTCCCGGCAGCGCAGGCATCCGGTGAGGCCCGGCAGCACGAGCGGCCCGATCACGGCGCGGGACCCGAACACCGCGACGGGCAGATGCGGGATGTCGAGCGCCAGCGCCTCGGGACCGGCGGCGGCGTCCGGATGTGCCACGTTGCACAGGACATGGCAGGCGCGGCTTGCGCTCGCGCGACGGGACCGTCGCGATGACGAGCTGAGTCGAGTGGCGCGCTCGATGGATCCCACTCCCGCGTGGGCGAGGGCGGCGGCCAGCGCATCGGCGACGGCGCCGTCGCCGTCGATGGCCACGGTGGCCGAGAGCCGTCGATCGAGAATGTCGGCAGCCCGCTGAGCGGAGCCGTGCGCCACCCGGGCCGCCGCCAACTCGCCCTGCAGTCGGTCACGCAGATCCGGGCTCGCGGTGCGCAGGGAGTGGGGCAGCGCGGCGGCATCGTCGACGAGACCGGTGGGCAGCACCTGGCGCACGAGACGTAGGGCTGCGGCGCGCGGCAGCCCCTCGCTCTCGGCCGCCGTCAGCGCCTCGGCCAGGGTGCGCTCGCCACGCATGGTGAGCAGCCACGCGACGAGGGAACGGTCGGTCTCCGGGATCACGACGGTGCGCGTCGCGTCACCCACCTGCAGCGTGCGGTCGTCACGCCAGGCGATCGGGACGTCGCCGCGCACCCAGGGGCGCTGCGGGAGGGAGGTCGTGGGCACGTCGGCACTGTGCCAGGCACTGACGCATCGGCGCTCGCGCCGTCCACAGGGTGGTGGGCCTAGGCCCGGCCGCAGTAGTCCACGGCGAAGGCGGCGAGCGTGCGCGCGCAGGTGATCGTGTCGGGGATGGGGACCCATTCGTCGGGTGCATGCGCGGCGCGGCTGTCGCCCGGACCGAACTGCACGGTCGCGATGCCCCCGCCGACGAGGAGCCGGAGATCGGAGCCGTAGGGCCCTCCGTAGACCTCGGGCTCGCTCCCGGTGACGAGGGCGCGGGCGTGGCCGAGTCGGCGCACGACGTCATGGCCGGGATCCGTGCGGCCGGACGCGAACTGCCCGCCCCACCACTCGACCTCGACCGGGTGGTCGGCGAGCCAGGGATCGCGTGCGCTCGCCGATGCCACGCACGCCTCGAGCTCGGCGCGGGCCTGGTCGGGAGTCTCGCCGATGGCCACGCCGAAGCGTCCGTCGGCCACGAGTAGGTCGGGCACGGTGGAGGCCCAGTCACCGGCATGCACGATGCCGATCGACAGCGGGTAGGCGATGGGCCAGCGCGACATGAGCGGATCGACGACCGCATTGCGCCGCTCCTCGAGCTGGCGCAGTGCCTCGAGGACGGGGACGAACTTCTCGATCGCGCTCACGCCCTCGGTCCGGCGCGAGGCATGGGTGGCGCGACCGCGCACGCGCAGCCGGAACGTGAGTGCGCCGCCGTTGGCGGGGACGAGATCCAGGTCGGTGGGCTCCGGGACGATGCAGGCATCGGCGGTGATCCCGCGTTGCAGCAGCCCGAAGGTGCCGAGGCCGCCGTCCTCCTCGCCCGAAACGGCGGCGAGCACGATGTCACCGCGCAGCCGGATGCCGGCATCGCGCAGGGCGCGCACGGCAAACCACATGGCGGCGACGCCGGCCTTCATGTCGCAGGAGCCGCGGCCGAGGATGCGATCGCCCGCGATGCGCGGGTCGAAGGGGTCGCCGCTCCAGGCCTCGAGGTCACCGGGAGGGACCACGTCGGTGTGGCCGAGCAGCAGGAGGGTGGGGCCGTCCCCGGTGCCGGGCCAGCGCGCGACGACGCCGAGGGCGCTGGTGCGCTCGACTTCCATCCCGGGATAGCCCGGGGTGCTCATGAGGGCCGGGATGTCGAGATCCCAGGTCTCCACGGCCAGGCCGTCAGCGGCCCAGGCAGCGGCCAGGAGCCCCTGAACCTCGGCCTCCGCTGGGGTGCCCCCCATCGAGGGCACGGCGATGAGACGACGGAGGGCGTCGACGAGACCAGGCTCGTCGACGCCCTCGATGACGTCTGCTAATCCGCTCGGAGTGTCACTCGACATGGGCCGGGTGCCCTCCGCGCGGGGTGGATCAGGCCTTGCCCAGGATGCGGGTCACCTTGGTGCCGCATACCGGGCAGATGCCCTTGGCGAAGCGTCGCCCGTTGGTCTCCTCGACATTGCCCGTGAACTCGCGCTTCTCCTTGCACTTCACGCAGTACGCCTCACCGGTGTACGACTCGGCCATGACCGTCCTCCTCGACTCGTGGACTGGTGAGGCGGCGCCTCACGCAGGGCCCCGGTGTGTCCGGGGGA
>JBPCSL010000076.1:0-23049 GCA_051007175.1 Candidatus Nanopelagicales bacterium | reverse complement strand
CTCAGGGCGATCGACGGAGTCGCAAGGTCGAGGCCGTGGGGGTTGTCGGCCATCATCGCGAGCGGCACCAACTCGAAGGCGAAGGGCTGATCGGCGAAGCCGACCTGCACCACCGAGAATTCGCCGAGCTCCTTACGGCCCTTCTCCACCATCCCCACCTGCTCGACCCAGAAGCGCCGGCAGGCCTCCGCATCCGTGACGTACAAGACCACGTAGTTGACGCGCATCGGATCTCCTCTCGATCGGCGTCCCTCGGCGGGACCGCGCCACCCTACTGGTGACCTGTGCAGGCGTCCTAGTTCCGTGAATGGTGGGAAATTGGCTTCGGATCCAACCGTTCGCGGAACTAAGACGGATGGGCCGGACATGGGGAGGGGGTGGGCCGCCCTTGCCCCCCACCCCCACCGTGCCCAGCGGTGAGTCCCGCGTTGACTAGCGGTGCAGGTCGAAGCGATCGAGCTCCATGACCTTGCTCCACGCGGCGGCGAAGTCGCGGACGAACTTCTCCTTCGCGTCGGCGCCGCCGTAGACCTCGGACAGGGCCCGCAGCTCGGAGTTCGACCCGAAGATCAGGTCGGCGCGCGTGGCATTCCACCGGGGAGCCCCGGTCGCGCGATCGCGGCCCTGGAAGACCTGCTCGGTGTCGTCGGTCGGCGTCCACTCGGTGTTGATGTCGAGCACGTTAACGAAGAAGTCGTTCGTGAGGACACCCGGCGTCGTGGTGAACACGCCGTAGTCGGAGCCATCGAAGTTGGCGCCGAGCACGCGCATGCCGCCCACGAGGACCGTCATCTCTGGCGGGGTGAGCGTGAGCAGGCACGCCTTGTCGACCAGCAGGCGCTCCGAGGGAGCCACGGTGCCCTTGCCGAGGTAGTTGCGGAAACCGTCGGCGGAAGGCTCCAGGACGGCAAAGGACTCGACGTCGGTCTGCTGCTGCGTGGCATCACCGCGGCCGGGGGTGAACCTCACCGCGACGTCGACTCCGGCGGCCTTGGCCGCCTTCTCGACGGCGGCGGTGCCGCCGAGGACGATGACGTCGGCGAGTGACACCTGCGCGCCGCCCTTGGCGTTGAAGGACTGCTGGACGCCCTCGAGCACCCCGAGTGCCTTGGACAGCTCGGCGGGGTTGTTGGCAGCCCAGTCGTTCTGCGGGGCCAGGCGCACGCGGGCGCCGTTGGCCCCACCGCGCTTGTCCGTGCCGCGGAACGTCGAGGCCGACGCCCACGCGGTGAGCACGAGCTGGCTGACCGACAGCCCGGACCCGAGGATCGCCTCCTTGAGTGCCGCGATGTCGGCAGCGCCGATCGCGGGCGTCGGAGAGGCCTGGATCGGGTCCTGCCAGATGAGGGTCTCCTGCGGGACCTCAGGACCGAGCAGGCGGCTCTTCGGGCCCATGTCGCGGTGGGTGAGCTTGAACCACGCGCGAGCGAACGCGTCGGCGAACTCCTGCGGGTTGTCCTTGAAGCGTCGCGAGATGGGCTCGTAGATCGGGTCCATGCGCAGGGCAAGGTCGGTCGTGAGCATCACCGGAGCGTGCGACTTCGACGGATCGTGCGGATCGGGCACCGTGCCCGCAGCCGCGCCACCCTTCGGGATCCACTGCTGGGCGCCCGCGGGGCTCTTCGTGAGCTCCCATTCGTGAGCGAACAGCGTCTCGAAGTAGCCGTTGTCCCACACGGTCGGCGTGGAGTTCCAGGCACCCTCGAGACCGGAGGTGATGGTGTCGTCGCCGTTGCCAGTGCCGAAGGAGTTCTTCCAGCCCAGGCCCATCTGCTGGATCGGAGCGCCCTCGGGCTCGGGGCCGACGTACTTATTGGGGTCGGCGGCGCCGTGAGTCTTGCCGAAGGTGTGCCCGCCGGCGATGAGGGCGACGGTCTCCTCGTCGTTCATCGCCATGCGACCGAAGGTCTCGCGGATATCGCGGGCGGATGCCAGCGGATCCGGGTTGCCATTGGGGCCCTCGGGGTTGACGTAGATGAGGCCCATCTGCACGGCAGCGAGGGGGTTCTCCAGCTCGCGGTCGCCGCGGTAGCGGTCATCGGCCAGCCACTCGTGCTCGGAGCCCCAGTAGGTCTCGTCGGGCTCCCACACGTCGTCGCGACCGCCGCCGAAGCCGAAGGTCGTGAAGCCCATCGACTCGAGTGCCACGTTGCCGGTGAGGATCATGAGGTCGGCCCAGGAGATGCTGTTGCCGTACTTGGCCTTGATCGGCCACAGGAGGCGACGCGCCTTGTCGAGGTTGGCGTTGTCGGGCCAGCTGTTCTGGGGCGCGAAGCGCTGCAGGCCCGAGCCGCCGCCGCCGCGACCATCGGTGGTGCGGTAAGTGCCGGCGCTGTGCCAGGCCATGCGGATGAAGAAGGGGCCGTAGTGGCCGTAGTCAGCGGGCCACCAGGCCTGCGTGTCCGTCATCAGTGCACGGAGGTCGGCCTTCAGCGCGGCGAGATCGAGGCCCTCGAACGCCGTGGCGTAACTGAAGCCGGGGCCCATGGGATCGGACGCGGGCGGGTTCTGGCGCAGGAGCGACAGGTCCAGCCGATTGGGCCACCAGTCGCGGTTATAGGTGCCCTGAGACGTATCTCGGCTGAAGGGGCAGCTGCTCTCGTCGGACATGTTCCTTCTCTCCTTGTGATTTCAGCGCGTTCGCTCGGTCGTGGAATCGTGGGTGGTGGAAGCGTGCGGGGAGAGGCACGCAGGACAGCGGCCCCAGTAATTGACCTCGGCCTCGTCGATCTCGAAGCCTCGGTCGTCGTGTGCCGCGAGGCACGGGGTGTAGCCGACCGCGCAATCGACGTCCATCACCGAGCCGCAGTCGCGGCAGACGAGGTGGTGGTGATTGTCGCCGACGCGCGTCTCGAAACGGGCCGGCGATCCGGCGGGCTGGATGCGCCGGACGATGCCCGACTCGACGAGGGTGTTGAGCGCGTCGTAGACGGCTTGCCGTGAGATCGAGCCGATGTCGTCGCGGGCGGTCTCGGCGACGGCGTCGGCGGTGATGTGGGGCTGAGCGGACACCGCGCGCAGCACCGCGAGGCGCTGGGCGGTGACCTGGACCCCGTGCTCGCGCAGCATGTCGGCGGCGTCGGCGGTCATGGGCCGAACCTATCGCCGCGCCTGTACTCCGTCAAAAGTTGGAATCAGTCAGGGATCGGTCAGGGCTTGACCGGAGGGATGGCTGCGTCGGCCCGGCGGAAGGCGTGGTCACGGGTGACCGTGGCGACCCGCAGGTCGTAGGCGTCGTACCAGCGCTCGACGCCGAGGCGCTGAGCCAGCAGGTGCTCGGCCACCGCTCGCCAGGCGAGTGACGCGGCCTCGTCGACCCAGTAGGAGATGGTGATGCCGCGGCCCTCGGCCGACAGCGACTCCACCCCGAGGAAGCCCGGCTGCTGGCGCGCCAGAGCGTCCATGCGCTCGGCCATCTCGGCGTAGCCGTCGAGGTCTTCGGAGCGCTGGGTCGTGAAGATGACGGCGACGTAGGGCGTGGGCCAGGTCATGCGCAGATCCTCATCGGTCGGCCCGCATCGTCGCGCGGCACCTCCCCGTGGGGAAGCGTGAGCGCCTCGCCGCGAGCGATGCGCGCCGCACTCCAGGCACAGGCGATGGCATCGAGGCCGTCATCGCCGTACGCCGGGTCCGCGAGATCGGGCAGCCATCCCCGCAGTACGTCGAGCCGCGCCTGCCGTCCCTCGGGCGTCTTCTTCCGTGCATCGATGGGGTGGCCGTTCATGAGCGCAAAGGTGAGCTCCGGGTGGCACTCGACGATGCGCGGGTCGTCGGCCAGCGCGTCGATCTCCGCGATGGACCGCATCAGGTTCCAGGTCTGCCGCGACAGCGACTTCCCGGTCACGGACAGGGCTGCCTCGCAGGCGGCCTCGTAGTCGTCGGGGTGCTCCAGGGCCGCGCGCGGCGGGGCCGGGAAGACGCGCGAGCCGTGGGGCTGCAGGAGTTTGCGGGCGGCCATGTCGCAGGCGCGGGGTGCGTCATCGGACAGGCCGATCGGCATGTCGATCGCGACGACCGCCAGGTCGGGGCGGAGGGCGGAGCGCAGCGGGGCGACGTACTCCAGGGAGTCCAGGCGCGGGACGTCGGGATCGACGATCGCGACGACCCAGCCGCCACGGCGGCCATCGACTCCTGCGACTGCGACCACGCGGGAAGCCTGGCACACTCCCGCGCATGCCCGAAGGCCACGTCGTCCACCGCCAGGCGCGCCGCCTCAACCGGGCATTCAAGGGACAGGTGCTCGAGGTGTCGAGTCCGCAGGGCCGCTTCGATGCGGGCGCCGCGCTTCTTGACGGAACGACGCTGCGCAAGGCCGACGCTCTGGGCAAGCACCTTCTCGTCGACTTCGACGACGAGCGCACGCTCCACGTGCATCTCGGCCTCTATGGCAAGTGGACGTTCGCCACGGGCGAGGCGCCCGAGCCGCGCGGCCAGGTGCGCCTGCGGATCCAGGGCGATGAGTCGTACGCCGACCTGCGCGGCCCCACGGCCTGCGAGGTGCTGAGTCGCGACCAGGTGGCCGCCCTGACGGGACGTATCGGGCCCGACCCCATCCGCACGGACGCCGATCCCGAGCGGGCCTGGGCCCGCGTGCATCGCAGCCGTGCCCCGATCGGCGGCGTGCTCATGGACCAGTCGGCGTTCGCCGGCGTGGGCAACATCTACCGCGCCGAGGCGCTCTACCGCGCGGGGATCGATCCCTACCGACCGGCGAAGGATGTCTCGCGCGCGGAATTCGACGTGATGTGGGACGACCTGGTGGTGCTCATGCGCGATGGCGTACGCCGGGGCCGCATCGACACGGTCCGCGAGGAGCACACGCCGCAGGCGATGGGCCGCGCGCGACGCCGGGACCGTCACGGTGGCGAGGTCTACGTCTATCGGCGGGAGGGCATGCCGTGCCTCGTGTGCGGTGACGAGGTCGCGTGGGCCGACATGGCCGGGCGCAACCTCTACTGGTGCCCTACGTGCCAGCCGGAATGACGGGCTGCCGGATGCCGGGATGTCCGGGGGGCAATGTCTTTTTGATGACCCACCACGATGCCGCGATGGTGAGGGCGACGAGGCCGTAGAAGAGGAAGGGCGTCGCGCCGAGCCAGGCGAGTTGCCCTGCCTGGATGAGCGGGATCTGGATGGCGGCGCGCACCAGGCTGAGGATCGCCCACAGCCAGGTCACCCGTGAGTAGGCCTTGAGCAGGTCGGGGTCCTTGCGCCAGCGCATCCCGGTGCCCATGACGGGGCCGATGATGATGCCCATGAGCGGCCGCTTGATGATGATCGAGCCGACGAACGCGAGCGCGCTGAGGATGTTGGCGAGCACGCGGATCTGGAAGAAGCCGAGCGGGTCGTCCTGATAGGCGGCGAAGAGGGCGGCGATGGCGACGCCCAGCAGGCCGGAGAGGACGCGCACCGGCTTCTCGCGCCGCGCGAGCTTGATACCCGCAAGCACGACGGCGACCCCGAGCGCCACGATGACGGCCACGGCGAGGTTGTTGCCGGAGAGGAAGTACGCCGCGACGAAGAGCACGGTCGGGGCCATCGACTCCACGGCGCCCCAGGGGCCGCCGAGAAGGACCGACAGGGGGTGGCGGTCGTCGGCGTCGGCCTGGGCGGCGTTCTCCTCGGAGGGCCGTGCGTCCTCGGTCACGGGGTCAGGCTATTGGGTCGCCTGTGGGGCTCAGGCCCGGATCCGCTCGTTGCCCGGGTCGTACATCGGGCGCAGCGATGCGGTCGCCGGGAAGCGCACGCCGGCGACGTCCACCTCCCACGTGCCCGAGTTGATGAGGTCGGGGGTCACCGACTCGCCGGGCTCGATCATCGCCAGGCCCACCGCGCCGCCGAGCGTGTGGCCGTAGCTGGCGGCGCGCACGTATCCGACCGGCGCGCCGTCGCGGTAGACCACCTCGCCGTGGAACATGAGGGGCTCGGGGTCGAGGATGCGCACCTGCGCGAGCCGGCGCTGCAGCGGCCCGGACTCCTTGAGGCGCAGGACGGCATCGCGGCCGATGAAGTCGGTGTCGAGGTCGACGGCGAAGCCGAGCCCTGCCTCCAGCACCGAGTCCGTGTTGTCGATGTCGTGGCCGTAGTCGCGATAGCCCTTCTCCATGCGCAGGCTGGACAGCGCCTTGAGGCCGGTGAGGCGCAGGCCCAGGGGATCACCGGCCTCGCGCAGGCGCTCGTAGACGTGCATGGCCTGCTCGGCCGGCACGTAGAGCTCGTAGCCGAGCTCGCCGAGGTAGGTGATGCGCACGCAGAGAGCGCGCGCGTAGCCGAGGTCGATCTCGCGCGCCGTGCGGAAGGGGAAGGCCTCGTTCGACAGGTCGACCGAGGTGATCGACTGGAGCAACTGGCGCGAGAGCGGCCCTTGCACGTTGATCTGCGCGTAGGCCGAGGTCATATCGGTGACGTACGCGCGGTCATCGCGCATGTGACGCTTCATCCAGGCCTCGACATGCCGGTGCGCAGTGTCGGAGGCGACCACCCAGAAGCGGTCATCGTCGAGCTTCGTGACGGTGAGGTCGGCCTCGAGGGTGCCGCCCTCGTTGAGCCACTGGGTGTAGGTGATGACGCCCGGCTCGCCGTCCACGCGGTTGGCGGAGATGCGCTCGAGCGCCTTCCCCGCATCGGGGCCCTGCACGAGGAACTTCGCCATGAACGCCATGTCCATGAGGCCGACCCCCTCGCGGATCGCCCGGTGCTCCTCGGCCCAGTAGGGGAACCAGTTCTGCCGGCCCCAGGTGAGCTCCTCGATGACCGGCTCGACGCCGGCGGGCGCGAACCAGTCGGCTCCCTCCCAGCCCGACACGTCGCGGAAGTACGCGCCCGCCTCGGTGAGGCGATCATGGATGGGGGAGCGCTTCACCCCGCGTGCGGTGTGCATCGACCGGCCGGGGAAATGCGTCTGGTAGACCATGCCGAGCGACTCCACCGTGCGCGTGGCGCGGTACTCCGGCGATGTCTGATAGGGATGCAGGCGGTCGATGTGGAATCCGGTCACATCGACATCGGGAAGCCCATCGACGATCCACGTCGCGACCGCTCGACCGATACCGCCGCCGGTGAGAATCCCGATCGAGTTCAGGCCGGCGGCGACGAAATAGCCGTCGACCTCGGGCGACTCCCCGACGATGGGCAGCAGGTCCGGGGTGAAGGACTCCGGCCCGCAGAAGAACGTGCGGATGCCGACCTCCATCGAGATCGGCACTCGGGCCATCGCCTTCTCGAGGTAGGGGCCCATGCGATCCCAGTCGGGCGGGAGGGTGAGGAATGACGCATCCTCGGGAATCCCCTCGACCTTCCAGGGGGCGCACACCGGCTCGAAGAGGCCGATCATGAGGCCATCGCCCTCGGGCCGGTAATAGCCGTAGGACCCCGGGTCCTCGAAGACCGGCAGGGAGGGATCGAGGTCGGGGATCGTGTCGGTGATGAGGTAGTAGTGCTCGGCCGCCTGGTTGGGCACCGTGATGCCGGACTTCGCCGCGAGCTGCCGGGCCCACATGCCCGCGGCGTTCACGACGTACTCGCACTCGATATCGCCGTGCTCGGTGCGCACGCCTACGACGCGGCCGTCCTTGATGAGGACGTCGAGCGCGGGCGTGCCCTCGAGCACCGTGACGCCCTGCATGCGTGCGCCCTTCGCGAGCGCCATGGTGACGTCGACGGGGTTCACGCGGCCGTCGCCGGGCATGTAGAAGCCGGCGAGCAGGTCATCGGTACGCGCGGGCGGGAAGAGATCGGCGATCTCGCTCGGGGTGACCTCGTGGACCTCGACCCCGCACAGGCGGTTGAACGCCGACACCCG
Source organism: Candidatus Nanopelagicales bacterium (assembly GCA_051007175.1). Lineage (GTDB taxonomy): Bacteria > Actinomycetota > Actinomycetes > S36-B12 > S36-B12 > Mxb001. Next base: position 15,248 of record JBPCSL010000076.1, on the reverse strand, counting down.
TCGGTACTCCTCGAGGCGCCCCTCGTCGGCGGTGACTTCGACGAGGCCGATCGGCGCGAAGCCGGTGGACTGCCCGGTCTCGGCCTCGAGCCGCGAGTAGAGATCGCGGGTGTAGAGGCGCATGCGGGTCGACGTCTCCGACAGCGACCCGAAGGTCACCATGAGGCCCGCCGCGTGCCAGGTCGTCCCGGAGGTGAGCCGATCGCGCTCGAGGAGGACCGTCTCCGCCCCCCAGCCCATGTGCCCGAGGTGGTAGGCGACCGAGGCCCCGATGACGCCGCCGCCGATGACGACGACGCGGGCGCGGGACGGGATCCGGGACTCTTCGCTCATGGCGCCAGACGCTATCGCCTGGCGACTTCGCGGGAACGCCCCCGCCGCACCCGCCGGGAGTCCTACCGTGCCCATATGGGTGCTGTCTCCGGTTCCGAGTCCATCACGATCAACGCGCCGCTCGACCAGGTGCTCGCGACGATCCGCCACCTGCCCGCCCAGGTCGACTGGTTCCCCGGCTGCCTGTCATCGGCGGTTCTCACCTCCGACGCCGACGGACTGCCGACGCGGGCCCGCCAGGTGAATGACGTCAAGGTCGCCAAGGACGAGTACGAGCTCGACTACTCGCACACTGACTCCGGCATGTCGTGGAAGCTCGTCGCGCCGAGCAAGGCGCAGAAGGATGCGAGCGGCTCATGGTCGCTGAAGTCGAAGGGTGATGCCACGGAGGCGACGCTGTCGCTCAGCATCGATCCCTCGCTTCCCCTGCCGGGCTTCCTCATGAAGAAGACCCTCGGCGACACGCTCAAGGGCGCGACCAAGGGACTCAAGAAGTACTGCGAGTCCTAGCCCCAGATCGCGTGCTCGTCGGCGGGCATGCGTACGCGCGAGCTCACGTGCGCGAGGGAGTCGGCTGCCACGGCCTTGCCGGTCTCGGTGGCGTACGCCGCGTCCGCGGCCTCGGCCGACTCGAACCACAGCTCGGCGATCCCGTCGAAGGGCGCGTCCTCGTCGAGCAGGTTGAAGCGGATGCGCTGCACCCCGGGCAGGGTGCGCGCGAGCGGGGCGTGCTCCTCCAGCCACCAGTGCGCGAACTCCGCGTGCGTCATGTCGTCGCGGCGGACCAGGCCGATCATCACCTTCATCGTCAGCTCCCCGGCTTCTGCACGCGGGCATGCGGGCGTCCCCCGGCCGACAGAACGAGGGCGACCACGACCTCGTCGGCGCGGGGCGCATCGGGGAGGCAGGCCTCCGCGGCGTCCATGTCGTCGAAGACCCAGCGGTCGTCCTTGTTGCCGATGGGCATCGTGATCGTGGCGCCAGGGCCGGCGACCTTCTTGGTGCCCGGGATGATGTCGGCGCCGCCGCCGATCGCGGCACGCACCGGAGCGCCGAAGCGCGGATGCAGGATCGCCGCGGTGTGCTCGAGCTCGCCGTCGGTGCCGACGATGGCGCCCTTGCCGTAGCCGCGCACCTCGTCGGGCCCGACGCCTGCGGAGGCGAGCGCCTCGAGGCCCCGGCCCACCAGGTAGTCCGCGACCTCCGCGCCGAGTGTCTCCAGCTCCGAGAGATCCTGCGCATGGGGGCGGCCGGCGAGGGGATTGGCCACCGCGGCTACGGCGACGACCTTGTGGGTGGGCGGGTCCACGGTGACGCCGGCCTCGCGGTGGACCTCTGTCAGCGTGACCGACACCAGGCGGATATCGAGCATGTCCTCTCCCTTGTTCGCGGCACAGCGTTGCACACCCCGTGTGCTCGTGATGACCGGTCGTGACCGCGACCTCTCCGCCCCCCTTTGCCTAGCATCGCGAGTGCCCTCCGCGCATCGACTCCGCTCCTGGCTGGCCGGGGCTCTCGCGATCCTCGTGGCCGCGCTGATCGCCGCGGCGTGCGCCCTGTGGTGGGTGCGCTCGACCGTGGGCGGAACGTCGATCCGCGGCACGCCGTACTCCCTGGGAACGTGCCGTCCGGAGTCGGCGGACGCCGGATTCACCCGCGATCCGCTGCTCGTGGGCGCGGACGTGGGGGCGTCGGCGCGACTGGGCGATGGGCGCGTCATCTGGGCGTATGGCGACACCTTCCGCCGGCCCGACGGCGTCACGCTCACCGCCGTGCGCAACTCGCTCGTCATCGAGGACGGCGACTGCCGGGCGGTCGTCATCCCGGCGGGTGGTCAGGAGGCCATCCCGGATCGCGTCGACGGTGTCGGCTACTGGCCGATGAGCATCGCTGTCACACGCGAGCGCGGTGCCTCGGTCGTCCGTGTCTTCGCCGAGCGCGTGAGTGGTTCTGAAAGCAGGCTCGGGTTCGCCAATCTCGGCCCGGCCATGGCGACCTTGCGCATCCCCGATGGCGGCGACCCGGTGTTCCAGTCCGTGGCCGACCTCGGGCCCGACGATCTCTCGCGCGCGAACGTTGGCTGGGGAGCGGCCGTGGCCGACGGCGGCGATGGCTACTGGTACGTCTACGGCACCGCCAGCCCGGAGGCCCCCCTCGTCTTCGGCTGGTCGGTGCGAGTCGCCCGTGCCCGCGTGCAGGATCTGGACATCCCGGCTGCCTGGGAGTACTGGTCGGGGAGCGCATGGACGTCGAACCCTGCCGATGCGGCGGAGGTCATCCCGGCTGAGGGCGGGGTGTCGCAGACCTTCTCGGTGTTCGTGCGGGATGGCACGTGGTTCGCACTGAGCAAGCGCGATGGCGACCTCGGCACCGACCTGGCCGTGTGGAGCGCCGCCCACCCGTGGGGTGCCTTCTCGGACCCGGTGACGGTGGGCCGCATCCCCAACGAGGACAGTCCGTCCCTCCTCCGCTACATGCCCTTGGCGCACCCCGAAGCCTCCGTGGACTCGTCGGTCCTCGTGTCGGTCTGCCGCAACAGCCTGGACCCGCGACGACTCGTCGAGACCCCGAGCCTGTATCGACCGTTCTTTGTCGAGATCCCGCTGCCGCCGACGTCCTCGCATGCGCCGCTGGACCCGCATGGCTAGGGTCGACGCGTGTCCACCCTCCCTGTGCGCTCCCTGGGCGACCTCGAGGTGAGCGCCGTCGGCCTGGGCTGCATGCCCATGTCCTGGGCCTACTCCGCCGGCGAGGCCGATCCGGCCGAGGTCCGCGCGACCCTGCACCGCGCCATCGACCTGGGCGTGACGCTGCTCGACACCGCCGACGTCTACGGGCCCTACACGAACGAGGAGATCATCGGCGAGTACGTCGTGGCCGACGGTCTGCGGGACCGCGTCGCCATCGCGACCAAGTGCGGGCTCGTGCCCGTGAGTGCGACGACCTACGACCGCAATGGGACCCCGGAGTATGTCCGCCAGGCCTGCGAGGCATCGCTGCGCCGCCTGCGCACCGATGTCATCGACCTCTACCAGCTGCACCGCGTCGATCCGGACGTGCCGGTGGAGGAGACCTGGGGTGCGATGGCGGAGCTGGTCGCCGAGGGCAAGGTGCGCTACCTCGGACTCTCCGAGGCCACGGTCGCCGAGATCGAGGCAGCCCACGGCGTCCACCCGGTGTCCAGCGTGCAGAGCGAGCTGTCGCTGTGGACGAGCGAGAACGTCGACAACGGGGTGCTCGGCTGGTGCGCGGACCACGGGGTCGGTTTCCTCGCGTACTGCCCACTCGGCCGCGGCTACCTCACCGGTCATCTCACCAACGACGCGATCGGGCCCGACGACTACCGCAGTGCCAACCCGCGCTTCACCGCCGAGGCGATGGAAGCCAACCAGACCATCGTCGACGGAGTGCGGGGCATCGCTGAACGCCGGGGCGTCACGGCGGCGCAGGTGGCCCTCGCCTGGGTGCTGGCCCAGGGCGAGCATGTCGTGCCGATCCCCGGCACGAAGCGGCGTCGCTGGCTGGAGCAGAACGTCGCGGCCGTCGATGTCGCGCTCGCGGACGAGGACTTGGCGTCGATCGCGGCGCTGCCGCGCTCGGTCGCGCCGCGCTACTAACCCGCGGCGTTCTCAGCGCGGCGGGGCCGCGCTGCGCATGAGGGCGTTCTGGACTGCGATGGCCACCACATCGCCGCTCGCGCTGTGGAACGCGCCGTGGGAGAGTCCGTGGCCGCCTCCGGCGTAGGACGAATCCTGCGAGAAGAGGCACCAGTCGCTCAGCCGTGCGCTGCCGGTGAACCACAGGGTCAACTCGATGGCCCCCAGCTGCAGGTCGGTGGTCGCCGCGCGACCTCCGTGCGGCTCCAGGGCCGTCGTGCCGAGGGTGATGTCCGCGAGGTAGCACAGGGTGGTCGCGGTGGTGAGCGGGTCGTCCGGGATCTCGGGGAGGACGCGCATCCAGGCCTTGCGCTCGAAGGATCCTCGCTCGCCCTCGGGCGGGGCCGACTCGACCATGCGCATTTCGATGAGAGCCTCGGCCGGATAGCCCAGGGCCACGTGGTCGGCGCCGGCCGGCAGCACCGTGGGATCGACGATGCGCTCGAGCGGCGGCACGAGTTCGGGAGCGGGAGCCTCCGGAGGTCGCCACTGATGCCGGGGTCCCTCGCCGGGCATGCCGAAGGCCGCCATCGCGGTCATGCGGAAGGAGCCATCCTGGTGCAGGCGCACCTGGCGCGTGGCCGTCGTGCGGCCGTCCTTGATCCGCTCGACCGTCATGTCGATGCGCTCGTTGGCACGCACGGGGGCATGGAAGTACATGTGCAGCGACCACGGGACCATGCCAGCGGGTGCCGTGGCGGCAGCGGCCTGGAGGCTCTGGGCCGCGAGTTGCCCGCCGAATGCCTTCCCCGGCCAGCCCGGATTGCAGGTGCAGGTGAACTGATCGCCCCCGAGCGGCGTGACGGCGAATCGATGCAGGAAGTCCTCTGTCCGGGGGTCGGGCATCCGTCTACGGTACTGGCGTCGTCACCGGCTCAGGCTGCGGACGAGCGGCCGCCTGAGCGGGGGCGGGGCGGCGCATCGACTTCGGCGGGACGAACCCGCGCACCAGCAGGGCGAAGACGATGAGTGCCGTCGCGGCGATGAGAAGGCCGATCGACCACTCGGCGAGGGCGTCGGTCCCCGCCAGCACGTAGTGGGCGGTGGCGACAGGCCAGGCGAAGTAGGCGATGAGGTGAGTCCTGCGGAAGAGCGTGTTGCCGGCCTTGCCGAGACGCGTGCGCATGCGCCCGATGACGGACACCGGGATGAGCATCCACAGGGCGATGGTGCCGAGGCCGACCGCGAATGGCTCCCATGGAGCGGTGAAGGGCACGAGCAGGTTCACGACCGAGAAGTGCACGACCGGGTCGACAAGCAGCAGGAGCATGTGGAGTGCCAGGAAGGACAGGGCCAGTGCGCTCAGCCAGCGGTGCATGACGAGCAGGCCCTGCGGTGTCGCCAGTCGGCCGAGGAAGCGGGTCTTGAGCAGGATGCCCCACACGACGACGGCGGTGAGCAGCCCCCAGGCGGTGAGGCCGGTGGCGCGAATGAGGAGCCAGGTCCACGGGATAGAGCTGAGGGCGTCAAGCATTCTGGAACTCCGGGATTCGTTGGGGGCTGGTGACACGGTGCGGTGGAGCGTCCTGATCGTGCGAGAAGAGGAGGGCATCGAGGCCCTGCGACGACAGCCACTGCTCAGCAGCGGAGGCGCCGCGCACGAGAGCGAGGGTCGTCGCAGCCTCGGCCTGCCACCCGGTCGGGGCGATGACGGTGACCTGCGCGACATCGGAGGCCGAGGGCAGTCCGGTCAGCGGGTCGATGACATGGTGGCGGCCATTCCATCGGCGGCGCAGTGACGATGACGTCGCGACGGCCCGGCGATCTCCCGCCAGGCTCACCTCGTGCACGCATCGCGAGTCGGCCCAGCGATCGTCGCGGATCCCGACGATCCAGGGCTGGCCGTCGGCGGTGCCGCGCGTGCTCACGTCGCCGCCGAGGTTGACGAGGATCCCGTCGGCGCCCGCCTCGTGGATCTCGGAGGCGACGATGTCGGCCGCGAGGCCCTTGCCGATGGCGCCCGGGTCAATCCCGATCCCGGAGGGCAACGTCACGGTGTGGGCCTCCACCACGATGCCCGCGGTGCCACGGGTAGGGCTGAGAGCCTCACGCGCCGAGGCCAGGCTCTCGTGGGCGATCACCGCGGCGAAGTCGCGGTCGTAGCCGAGCTCGTTCATGACGCCGAGGACGGTGGGATCGAAGGCTCCCTGCGTCCACTCCGACGCCTCGAGCATGGCCTGCACGAGGGTCGCGAGGTCATCGGACACGGCGACGGGGCCGGTGCCTGCCCTCGAGTTGAGCCCATTGAGCTCGCTGTCGGAGCGGAAGCGGGACCAGCACTGCTCGAGAAGCGCCACGCGCACGAGCGCGAGGTCGGCGCAGGTGCGCGCGGCCTCGGCGGTGCGTGCGTAGACGATGACCTGGGCATCGCTGCCCATGGCCCTCCCCTGGCGCTCCTCGACGTACACGGAATGCTCCTCAGCTGCTCTTCGTGTGGGACTGGGGCTGGGGTGCGGGGACCCACTGGCTGCCGGAGTTGCCTCCGCCGGCGTTGACACTGCCGCTCCCGGAGTTGCCGTTGGGGATGGCAGTGCCCTGGTCCTGCACGTACACGGGTTGTCCCGTCGACAGGGCCTGGTTGTAGGCGGTGATCTGGTCGTTGAGTTGCTGGGCTGCGTCCTTCAACTGGCGCTTGTAGGCGTCGAGCTGCTGGGCCTGGCTGGCGAGTTGGGCAGCGTAGGCATCGAGGTCGGCCTGCGTGTAGCCATTCGAGGTCACCGGGTCCGTCGCCGTGGCGTTGTCCGGCTCCTGGGACAGGGCGCTGCGCACGCCGATCACTCCTACGAGGCCGATGCAGGCGGTGGAGGCAAGCCCGACCGCGAGCATGCGCTCGCCGGCACGGCTGCGCTTGGGCTTGGGAGCAGGCCTAGTCGTCGTCATGGTCGTGTCCTCCGTCGTCGTGCCCCTCGTCATCGCCGGGGTTGTCCTGGCCTGGGGTGCTGGATGGGTCGTCGGTGGCCGGATCGTCGGTGGCCTGATCGTCGGTGGCCTGATCGTCGGTTGCGTGGTCGTCGGTGGCGTGGTCGTTCGCGTGGTCGCCATTGCCCGTGGCGTGGTCCGAATCCCCCTGGCCCGGCCCGTCGTTGTCCTCCTGGCGGCCGGGGCCCGGATCGGCCGCCGGCAGGGTGATGGTGGGAGCCGCGGTCGGTGCTGTGCTGGGCTCGGCGACGGGGGGCAGGCTCAGGTCGGGGAGGGTGGGCGTAGCCGAGGGCGAGGTGTCGGAGACGACGGTGCGCGTCGTGTCCACCTGGGTCGTCGCCGAGGCGGCATTGACGACGGCGAGCGTCGCCACGGCACCGGCGGCCAGGACCACGGCACCGGCCGCAACTGCGGTGGTGACTCCTGCGCGGTTCATGCGGGCTCTCCTGCTCTGGTGGGCATGTCATAAGGAAAGCAGCGCCCCGGCAGAGGAGGTTCAGGGCGAGGTAAAGCCCGGGTAAGGAGGTCCCGCGATCGGGGATTCGGTGTGCGGGCGTGGAGGCAACCCCCTGCCACGCCATGGGAGCATCGGGGCGTGCTGGTGCTTGTCGTGGAGGACGATCCGGCCCTCGTGGCCCCCCTTCGCGAGGGACTGGAGCGCAATGGCTTCGCCGTCGAACTGGTCTCGTACGCCGCTCAGGTCGTGCCCGCGGTTCAGGAGTTCGGGCCCGACCTGGTCCTCCTCGATCTCGGCCTTCCCGACGGGGACGGCCTCACCGTGCTGCAGGAGATCCGCCGCGTCAGCGACGTGCCCGTCATCATCGCGACGGCGCGCGGTGAGGAGACCGACCGCATCGTCGGGCTGGAGCTCGGCAGCGATGACTACGTGGTCAAGCCGTTCTCGGTGCGCGAGTTGGCCGCTCGCATCCGCGCTGTGGCGCGCCGCCGCCGCTCCGAGCCTGTCGCCGAGACCGGCCGCGTGATCGTCGACCGGTCGCGACATGTGGTGACGGTCGACGGCGCCGTCGTCGAGCTGACGGCCAAGGAGTTCGATCTCCTGGCGGTCCTCGCCGAGGAGCCGGGCCGCGCGGTGTCACGCCAGGAGCTCTTCGCCCGCGTCTGGGATCCCGTGTGGGTCGGGACCGGCAAGACACTCGATGTGCACGTCGCATCCCTGAGGCGCAAGCTCGGCGACCCGCGTCTTATCGAGACTGTCCGGGGAGTCGGCTACCGACTGGCCGAGACGTGACCCGGCGCCTGGTCATTGTGATGACCGCGGTGGCGGCCCTGGTGGCCATCGCCCTGGCCATCCCGATGGTGACGCTGGTTGCCCATGACCAGCGCTCGGCGTTCATCGCCCAACTCGAGGTCGAGACCCTGTCGGCCGCGTCGGTGCTGAGTTCGCAGCCCGCGGAGGACTGGGCGAGGACGGTGACGAGCACGGCCGCCGCGACCGGTGCCCGGGTCATCGTGGTGGACGACTCCCTGGTGCTCCTGGCGGACAGTGACAACTCCGGCCTCGATCGCTCGTTCGACCGTCCCGAGATCGAGAGCGCCCTCACGGGCACGCTCACCTCCGATGTGCGCTACTCGTCGACTCTCGGGACCGACCTTCGATACGTCGCTGCCCCGGTGGTGAAGGGCGAGACGGTCGTGGCCGCCGTCCGGCTGTCCCTTCCGGAGGACCAGGTCCTCGCGGCGGTGCGGCAGACGCAGATGTGGCTCGCACTCTTCGTCCTCTCGGTGATCGTGGCCGCGGGTTTCGTCGCCTGGCTGCTGGCGCGGTCGATCGCGGCCCCGCTGGAGGAGCTGGCGGTCGTCGCCACGGACCTGCCCGATGACCTCGGCCTCCGCGCGGACGAGGATCACGGGCCCAAGGAGGTGCGCGCCGTCGCCGTCGCCCTCAACACGACCGCTTCGAGGCTCAGCGAGCTGGTGCACCGCGCGCAGCGCGTGGCCGCCGACGCATCCCACCACCTGCGCACGCCGCTCACCGGTGTACGACTGCGCCTGGAGGCCATCGAGGAGACGTCGGCGGATCCGCGCATCGCGGGGGAGGCTGCTGCCGCCACGGCGGAAGTCGACCGGTTGACGCGACGCATCGACCAGGTCCTGGCACTCGCGAAGAGCGACGCGTCCTCCGTCGCCTCGGAGATCGTCGACGTGTCCTCCGTGGCGGCCGACCGAGTCGCCGCCATCGAGCCCCTGGTCGTCGAGGGCGACCGGCGGATCGAGGCGGAGATCGAGCCTGACGTGCTGGCCCACGCACTTCCTGGCTCGGTATCGAGGTCGATCGACGAGCTGCTCGGCAATGCGACGGCCTATGCGCGATCCCGCATTCGTCTCTCCGTCAGCCGCGAGGGCGCTCGTGCCGTCGTGCGCGTGGAGGACGATGGGCCGGGCATCGACGAGGCCGAGGCGACGCACGTCTTCCAGCGCTTCGTGCGCGGTGCCTCCGCGGTGCCGGGCGGCAGCGGTCTCGGGCTGGCCCTGGTCCGCGAGAGCGCGGAGGCGAGCGGAGGCTCGGCCGAGGCGGGGCGCAGCGCACTGGGCGGCCTGTGCGTGACGGTGCGCTGGCCGGTGGCCTGACCCTGGCTCTCGGGGGTCGCGCGCCCTCGGCCCTCTGCGATCATGGCGCGCATGTCCGGTGATTTCGACGTGGTGTCGAGGGAGGTCATCCTCATCCCGCGCGGGCCCGAGGAGGCCGATCCCGGGCTCCTCGACAGCCTGCGGCTCCTGGCGGGGGCCACCGCCGAGGTCATGGGGGCCGCCGTTTCCGCTGCCGGAGGTCTGGCGCAGCAGGCAGTCGTCGCCGTGGCCGGGCCTCCCACGTCGGCGGTGCTCGACCGGGTGGTGCCCGTGGCGACGCAGGCCATCATCGAGCGCATCGATATCACCCGGGTGGTCGTCGACAACGTCGACCTGCGCGCGGTGGTCGTGCGCGCACTCGACAGCCTCGACCTCACGGACATCGTGCTGAGCCGCGTTGACCTGCGCCATATCGTCCTGCGCGCGCTCGACGAGCTGGACCTCACCCAGGTCGTCCTCGAGCGCGTCGACCTCGACGCCATTGTCGAGGCCGTGGAGCTTGAGCCCGTGATCGATCGCCTGCCGATCGTCGATCTCGCCGACTACGTCATCGAGCAGGTCGATCTCCCGCAGATCATTCGGCAGTCGACCGGCGGCGTGGCCACGGACGCGGTCGACGCGGTGCGGCTCACGTCGTACCGCGCCGACACCGGAGTGGCCCGGCTCATCGACCGGATGCTGCCGCGCCGCGCCCGTGACCTTGATGCCCCGGGCGACCCTGAGTCCCTGGCGGGAGGCGAGGAGTCGTGACGACGTTCAGCGAGTGGATGCGCGGCGAGGGTCGCGAGTCGACGACGGAGCTGGCCCTCCCCGAGGCGGCCCGCGCCTTCCAGGGGGAGCGCGCCGGCTTCGCCTCGCGCGTGGCCGCCTGCTGTATCGACGTGGGGCTGGTGATCCTCCTCATGATGGGCGTGTGGCTCGCCATCGAGCTCATCCAGCTCGTCTTCTCTCCCGGGCTCAATGTGGAGCCTCCCAAGGCGAGCACCCTCGTCATCTGGGGTTACTTCTTCACGACCTTCTACTGGACGGTGGCGTGGGCGACTTCGGGCCGCTCGTTCGGTGCCTGGGTGATGGGCGTGCGCGTGGTGAACCGCAAGGGCGAGAAGCTGTCGTGGCCCCTGTCGCTGCTCCGCGCGGGCTTCAGCGTGGGATTCCCCTTCGGGCTCCTGTGGGCGCTCTTCAGCAAGCGCAATAGGTCGCTCCAGGACATCGCCCTGCGCACCATCGTGATCTACGACTGGGTGGTCGGCATGCCAAAGGTCACGCTGCCCGGCAAGATCCGGCCCTAGTCCGCCTCGTCGGTGACGTCGGCGACGATGACGTCGTACGACGTGATGACGTCATCAGCTGACACCGCGACGATCGTGCCGGCCAGGCCCGTGCCGAGCGTGATCTCCTGGCCGCGGATGCGCTCGTCCGCGATGACCGGCAGATCGAGGCCGAGCGGGGTGATGGTGCCGCGCGCATAGCCCGTGGCCTCGCGGGCCTCGTCGGCGCTCGGCAGGGAGATGCGGCTCACGCCGAGCAGGGCACGCAGCTTGGGCCAGGACAGCGAGCGGTCGCCCGGCACGAGGACGAGGACGTAATCGCCCTCGCCTCGGCGCACGACCAGGGTCTTCACGACGGCCGACGGGGGCACCCCGCAGGCGGCCGCGGCCTCGGCGAGGGAGGTGACATGCCCCGGGTGCAGGATCCGGAAGCCGAGGCCTCGCTCCTGGGCGGCGCGCACCCCGGGCGCCTCGTCGGTCATGGGGGAGACGGTACGACGTTGCGTGATTGGACAATGTCCCAAAACTACGCTAGCCTTCCCGCATGAGCGGCAGGAAAGGCCTGCTGTGAAGGAGGGCACCATGAGCGCCACGCACGGGGTCACCGCCACCACATCCGCACTCCCTGCCCGTGGTCGAGGGCTGGTCGTCGCCGGGGCGATTGTCACGATCGCGTCCCTGGCCGTCACCGTCCTGGCCGTTGCCTACTTCATTGCGGGCATGGGCGCGTCGTCGGAGGCCATGAGCATGGTCTTCCCGTTCCTCCTCATGTTCTGGCTGCTTCTGGCGATCCCATCCTGGATGCTCGGCATTGGCCTGCTGGGTGCCGGCCGCCAGCAGCAGCGCGGCCCCGTCCGCGGGCATGTCGCGGCATGGATCGTGGCGATGGCGGCACTGCCGGTGATCGTCCTGCTGTTGATCCTGGCGATTGTCGCCTCGGGTTCGTCGCCGGTCTTCTTCGACGCCCTGCTGGTGTCGATCCCGCTCATGCTCATCGCATCGCTCGCCGCGGGCGCGTGGCTCGTGTGGGGCAAGCCCGCGAGGGCATAGGCGGGCGTGGAGCGGGTGACCGGGATCGAACCGGCACCACCAGCTTGGAAGGCTGGGGCTCTACCATTGAGCTACACCCGCGTGGAAGCCCTGACAGGTTATCGCCTCGTGCGCGAGGACTCGTCGCCGACGTGGTCAGGAGACCGCGGCCCCAAAGGTCATCCGGGCGAGCAGTCCGTCGCCCCTCAGGTGGGCCTGGTGATCGACGATGACGCAGTCCCACGCGTCGAGCGGCTCGCTCTCGCCGACGAGTTGCCAGGCGCCCTCGAGGACGAAAGCCGCCACCGCTGTGGCGGCGAAGCATTCGATGGTGACTTCTGGGCCGCCGAGCATGGCGATGTCCGCGGTCACCCGGCCCCGTCGCGTCATGACGTTGACGTCCATCGTGGGCCCGTGGGGGAGTTCCGACGTGACCTGCGCCTCGCCGGGGAACGCGAGCGGCTGGAACGGCGGGACGTCGTACGCCGTGCCGTCGATGACGAGGGTCATGCGCCCCTGCAGCAGGACGAGGATGCGATCGATGCCGGGAAGGGACGAGAACGGACCCTCGGACGCCACCTCCGCGACACTGAGGCGCCAGTCGAAGTCCATCGCGCCGGCAGGGGAGCGCAGCACCTCGTAGGTGATGCCACCGCCATTGGCCCACGGCCCGGGCTCGCGATCTCGGTGCCGCAGCACTGTGTTGTCGTGTGCCGTCATAGGACGTCATCCTCCTCCACCCGCGGCTCCACTCACGCCTCCACTCACGCCTCCACTCACCGGGCGACGTCGGCGGCGCCCTAGACTTGCCTGGCCCGGCGCGCCGGGTGGCGGGGTGTGGCGCAGCTTGGTAGCGCGCCTGCTTTGGGAGCAGGAGGCCCCCGGTTCAAATCCGGGTACCCCGACCGTGCAGAGAGCGATGTGGCACGCGAGTCCGCGATCGCGGCGCTGGAGGTGATGTCATGGCGGCGGTGGATCCGTCCGGCGTTCGGGAGTTCTACGCCCATGCGCGCGACCGCGACTGGACCTGCGCGGGACCGTCCCCGGATGCGATCGCGTTCCACCGGGGCCTAGACGGCTATGCGGTCACCCCGCTGGTGGACCTGCCCGAGGCGGCCGCCGAGCTCGGCGTGGGCCGGGTCCTCGCCAAGGTCGAGTCCGCTCGACTGGGGCTGCCGGCCTTCAAGGCGCTGGGTGCCTCCTGGGCGATCGACCGCGTCCTCGGCGATCGCACTGAGCGGCTGACCGTCGTCACCGCCACGGACGGCAACCACGGTCGCGCGGTCGCGCGGTTCGCGCGGCTGCGAGGCCACGGCGCCGCCATCTACATCCCGGACGGGGTGTCGGAGCACGCCGTGCAGGCGATTCGCGACGAAGGTGCTGAGGTCCATGTCGTCGGCGGTCCCTACGACAACGCCGTGCGGGCAGCGGCGCGTGCGGCCGACGTCGATGGGTCGGTGCTCGTCCAGGACACGGCATGGGAAGGCTACGAGGAGATCCCCGCGTGGATCGTGGAGGGCTACGCGACGCTCTTCACGGAGATCGACAGCCAACTGCGGGACCAGCAGGCCGTGGCCGATCTCGTCGTCGTGCCGGCGGGCGTCGGCTCCCTGCTGCATGCGGCCCTCGCGCACTACCGCAGCCGCCCGGACGGCCCGGCCATCGTGTCCGTCGAACCCGTCGTCGCCGCCTGCATGGCGCCGAGCCTGATGGCAGGCGAGTCCGTGACGGTCGACACCGGCATCACGGTGATGTCCGGCCTCAACTGCGGCACGCCGTCATCGCTCGCCTGGCCCTTCATCGAGGCTGGCCTGGACGCGGCGGTCGCCGTGGACGACGACGCGGCTCTTCGGGCCGTGGGCGACCTGTCCACCTGGGGCGTGAGTTCCGGGCCGTGCGGGGGAGCGGGCCTCGCGGCACTGCGCGCCGTCCTCGCAGGCCCGGACCATGCGACCCGGCGAGCCCACCTCGGGCTCGAGGGGGCGAGCACCGTGGTCTTCCTCGTCACGGAGGGCGCCGACGCCAACCCGGTCGAGGCATCAGCCGTACGCCGACTCGCCGACTGACGCGCCCCTCGGGGCAAGTAGTCTTGCTCGGCCCCCACGATCCGCAGGAGTAGATGTGAAGAGCACCGCCGAGACCCTGTCCCCGACCCGGGTCAAGCTCACCGTCGAGGTGCCCTTCGACGAGCTCGCGCCGAGCCTGGATGCCGCCTACGCGTCGATCGCGAAGCAGATCACGATCCCGGGCTTCCGCAAGGGCAAGGTGCCCGCGCGCGTCATCGACCAGCGGGTCGGTCGCGCGGCGGTCCTCGAGGAGGCCGTCAACGACATCCTCCCGAGGGCCTACGAGGAGGCCCTGCGCGAGAACGACGTGCGGCCGCTGGGCCGGCCCGAGGTCGAGGTCACCAGCATCGAAGACGGCCAGACACTCACCTTCACCGCCGAGGTCGACGTGCGGCCGGAGTTCGACCTGCCCGACTACTCGGGCATCAAGGTCGAGGTGGACGACGCCGAGGTCACGGACGATGACGTGGAGGAGCAGCTGACGGCCCTGCGCGGTCGCTTCGCCAGCCTCGCGCCGGTCGACCGTGCGGCGGCCGACGGCGACATCCTGCTCGTGGACCTCTCCGGCGCTGAGGCCGACGGCACCGCCGTGGAAGACCTGAGCGGCAACGCGATGTCCTATGAGCTCGGCTCCGACGGCATGCTGCCCGGCTTCGACGAGGCCGTGCGCGGTGCTACCGCAGGCGAGACGCGCACCTTCGAGTTCACCCCGGAGGTGGGGGAGTTCGAGGGCAAGCCCCTCACGGTGAGCGTCACCGTCTCGGCGGTGCGCGAGCGTTCCCTGCCTGACGCCGACGACTCCTTCGCTCAGATGGCCTCGGAGTTCGACACGATCGGCGAGCTGCGCGATGACATCCGCACCCGGCTGGGCCGCGTGCGGCTCCTCGAGCAGGGACTGCAGGCCCGCGGCAAGGTGCACGAGGCACTCCTGGAGCTCGTCGACTTCCCCCTGCCCGAGGGCGCCGTCCGCGCCGAGGTCGAGGACCACTTTGCCGACGGGCACGCGGGCGACGACGAGCACCGCGCCGAGGTCGAGCGCAATGCGCGTAATGGCCTCAAGAGCCAGCTCATCCTCGACCGCATCGCGGAGGCAGAAGCCGTGGCGGTCGGTGAGTCGGAGTTGTCCACCTGGCTACTGCAGAACGCCCCGCGCTACGGCATGTCGCCCGACGCCTTCGCCCAGGCGCTCATGCAGGCCGGCCAGTTGCCGATGGCGATCGCCGACATCCGCCGGAGCAAGGCGCTCGCCGTAGTGACGCAGAAGGCCTCCGTGTACGACGCCTCCGGGCGCCCGGTCGACCTCGAGGCCCTCGACGCCGACCTGCGTGCGGCCGAGGCGGCCGGCGAGGTCGAGGTCATCGAGGGGTAGTCAGGCGGAGGTACTGCTC
>JBPCSL010000075.1:0-22250 GCA_051007175.1 Candidatus Nanopelagicales bacterium | reverse complement strand
ACGATCCCGCTGGCGTCGCGGAGGTCGAGGAAGGCGACTCCCCCGTGATCGCGACGGGAGCCCACCCACCCCGCGAGGGTGACGGTCGTGCCAGCGTCCGCCGACGTGAGTCGGCCGGCATCGTGCGTGCGGATCACGTGTCGTCTCCTTGCCGTATCTGCGGGGTGAGGTCCTCGGCGGGCGGGGACCAGTTCGACGGATCGGCTGGCACCTGCTCGCCGGAGCGGATGTCCTTCACGGTGTGATTGCCCGGGTCAGGGAACCACACGTAGGGAATGCCCCGACGGTCGGCGTACCTGATCTGCTTGCCGAACTTGTCCGCGGCGGGCGCGACCTCGCAGGGAATCCCCCGGCTGCGCAGCGCGAATGCGACATCGTCGCTGGCCTGGCGCGACTCCTCGTCGGTGACGGCGACGAGCACCGCCGAGGGCACCGACCTCGAGGCCGTCGCCAGGCCGCGCCCCAGGAGCAGGGAGACCAGGCGCGTCACGCCCAGGGAGATCCCCACCCCGGGGTACGTCGTACGGCCATCCGTGGCGAGGGAGTCGTAACGCCCTCCGGAGCAGACGGAGCCGAAGGACTCGTAGCCGTCGATGAGGGTCTCGTAGACCGTGCCCGTGTAGTAGTCCAGGCCGCGCGCGATGTGGAGGTCGGCCACCACGGCGCCCGGCCTCGTGCGACGGGCAGCCTCGACGACCGCGGCGAGCTCCGCCAGGCCCTCGTCCAGCAGGGGGTTGCTCACGCCGAGCGCCCGAACCTCCTCCACGAAGCCCGCGTCGGATCCCCGGATGGCCGCGAGGGCCAGGACGCGATCAGCCGTCTCGCCGTCCACGCCCACCTCGTCGACGAGGAGGGCGCGCACCTTCGCGGGCCCGATCTTGTCGAGCTTGTCGACGGCCCGGAGGACGGCCGCCGTGTCGGCGATGCCGAGCCCTCGGTAGAAGCCCTCGAGCACCTTGCGGTTGTTGACGAGGATCGTGGCGCGAGGCACGAAGGGAAGGGAGGCGAAGACCTCCGCCATCACCAGCGCCATCTCGGCATCGTGGTGGGTCGCGAGACTGTCGATGTCGACGATGTCGATGTCGGCCTGCGTGAACTCGCGGAAGCGGCCCTCCTGCGGGCGCTCGCCCCGCCACGCCTTCTGCACCTGGTAGCGACGCAGCGGGAAGTTCAGCCGCCCGGCGTTCTCCACGACATAGCGCGCGAATGGCACGGTGAGGTCGAAGTGCAGCGCGAGCGACGCATCGTCATCATCGGCGTGGAGGCGGCGTACGGCGTACACCTCCTTGTCGATCTCACCCTTGCGCAGGAGTACGTCGATCGGCTCGAGGCTGCGCGTCTCGATGGGCGTGAAGCCATGCAACTCGAAAACGCGTCGGACGGTGTCGAGCACGTCGAGTTCGACGAGACGGCCCTCGGGCAGCCACTCGGGGAAGCCGGACAGTCCGGACGGGCGAGCCATCACAGGCCTCTCGAGGGCATGCGGTCGATCCCGCCGCCGAGGAGCTCGACGAGGTAGGGATTCCCCGACCGCTCGTCGCCGATGGTGGTGAGCTCACCGTGTCCGGGCATGACGATCATGTCGTCGTCCTGGGGCAGGACCACGCGACGCAGGCTCTCCGTCATGGCGACCGGATCCCCGCCGGGAAGGTCGGTGCGGCCGATGGATCCCGCGAAGAGCAGGTCTCCTGACAGCATCACCGGCGGCCTGCTGCCCTCCCGCGGGGCAATGAACACCGACGACCCTTCGGTGTGGCCCGGGGCGTGCGCGATGGTGAGTGGCACTCCCGCGATCTCCAGGCGCGCCTGATCTCCGAAGGTGCGCACGTCCTCGGGCTCGGTGAGCTCGAGCGCGCCCTTGGTCATGGACAGCAGCTGCTCGCGAGCGAAGGCGAAGCTCGAGCCGGCCGGGTCCGCGAGGCGATAGCGGTCGTCGTCGTGGATGTAGGCCGGGATGCCATGCCCCGCCGTGAGCGGCGCGACCGACCACACGTGGTCGATGTGCCCATGGGTCAGCAGGACCGCGACGGGCCGGAGGCGATGCTCGCGGAATACCTCGGCGAGGCCCTCCACGCTGTCCTGGCCGGGGTCCACGACGAGGCAGTCCTCGCCTTCCCCGGTTGCGACCACGTAACAATTCGTCCCCCATGACCCCGCGGGGAACCCCGTCACGAACACAGTGGCCTCGCACGCATGAGGACCTCCGGGCGGGACGGGACGAAAGGGGCAGCCCGAGCCTACCGGGGGGCGGTTCGTAGACTCGCCGCTCGGCGCCATCGCGCCACGGCGCCGCACGAGGAGGGAGTCCGAGGTGACGAGCAGCAAGCGACGTCGAGAGGTCGCACGCGCCAAGGCCGAGAGGCAGGCCGCGCGCCGAGCCGAGGCTCAGCATTCGCGCCGCCGCCGCAACGCGATCATCGCCACCATCGCGGTGCTGGCCGTGGTTGGAGCGGGTCTCACGTGGTTCGCGCTCAACCGGTCCTCGGCCCCCACCGAAGCGGATGCGTCAGCGTCGGCGAGTGCCAGCCCCGCACCGACCGACAGCTCGCCCGCTCCCTCCGACAGTCCGGCCCCCTCGGACAGCCCGGCCCCGTCCGACTCCCCGTCGCCCACCGCAACGTCGTCGCCGGAGCCCGCCATCACCTGCGATCCGGCGCCCTCGCCACGACCCGATGACATGTCCTGGGACAAGGCTCCCGCCGATGCCCTCAAGCCGGGCACGGCGTACTCCCTCACGCTCGCGACGAACTGCGGAGATATCGAGATCGCGATGGACGCCGAGAAGGCACCCGCCACGGTCAACTCGATGGTCTTCCTTGCCGACCAGGGATACTTCGACCTCACCTCCTGCCATCGCCTCACCACGGAGGGCATCTACGTCCTCCAGTGCGGCGACCCCAAGGGGGATGGCACCGGTGGTCCGGGCTATTCGATCCCTGACGAGAACCTCCCGCCGGAGGGTGCCGACAACTACCCCGCCGGGACCGTCGCCATGGCCAATGCCGGCCCCGGCACGGGCGGCAGCCAGTTCTTCATCGTCTACGACAACACCACCCTCCCCTCGGGCTACACCATCTGGGGGAAGGTCACCCAGGGCCTCGACATCGTCAAGGGCATCGCGGCCGCGGGGGTGGACGGCGGGGGCGCCGACGGCCGGCCCGCCCAGCCGGTCACGATCGAGACGGCGAAGGTGACGGCCACCAAGGCCTGATGACAGGATCGACCTCGGACGATCCAGGACGAGGGCCACTGGCGAGCGGAGACCGATGAGCGACAACTGGGAACCTGAGGTCGTCGAGGAGACGGCTCCCCCCGTCGTGCCCTTCGGCGCGCTCGAGGGCAGGCCACCGGCGCCGGCGATCGAGACCCGCGACTCCGCGGCCCTCGTCGAGGTCACCGAGGTCGTCGTGACCGCGACTGACCATGGTGTCGTGGTCGTCGAAGAAGCGGTGTCGATAGCCGCGATTCCCCTGCCCGGGCGCGCGCCCACCCCGGCAGGCCTGCGACGCCCCACTCCATCGCGGGGCGCCGAGAGCCTGCCGCCGCAGCGTCGCACGGACCCGGCCCTCTTCGGCCGCATCGATGACGATGGGACGGCATGGCTCTCCACCCCCGAAGGCGACGTCGTGGTGGGCAACTGGGCGGCCGGTACGCGCGAGGAGGGCCTGGCCTTCTTCGGCCGGAAGTTCGATGACATCCAGGTCGAGGTCGACCTGGCAGCGCATCGCCTTCGCGAGGGGCGGGGCTTCGACACGGCCAAGGCAGCCGTGGAGCATGCACGTGCCGCTGTGGCCGCTCCCGCCTTCATCGGCGACGTGACCCAGCTGGCCGCCTCTTGCGCCGAGGTCGAGCGGCTCATGGCCGAGGAGCAGGAGCGCCGCCACGAGGCCCGGCGCCAGCAGCGGGAGGAGTCGCTCGCTGCCCGCGAGGCCCTCGTCGTCGAAGCGGAGTCGCTCTCGGGCTCCCGTCAATGGAAGGCCACCGGGGAGCGGTTTGCCGCGCTGCTCGAGGCGTGGAAGTCCGCGCCGCGCATTGACCGAGGCCGGGAGCAGGCCCTGTGGAAGCGCTTCAGCACGGCGCGCACCTCCTTCGAGCGGCAGCGTCGCCAGCACTTCGCCACCCTCGAGGTCGAGCGCCGCGATGCCGTGGCTGCCAAGGAGAAGCTCGTGGCCGAGGCGCGGGCGCTCTCCGCGTCGACGCAGTGGGCCGACACTTCCCGCGCTTACCGCGACCTCATGACCCGCTGGAAGTCGGCCGGCCATGCCGGTCGGCAGGACGAGCAGCGGCTCTGGGGAGAGTTCCGTGCCGCACAGGACGCCTTCTTCGCCGCGCGGGATGCGGCCAATGCCGAGCGCGACTCGGAGTTCCAGGGCAACCTGGAGCGCAAGCTCGCCCTCGTCGCCGAGGCGGAGACCCTCCTCCCCATCGGCGATATCGCCGCGGCCAAGCGCAGCCTGCGCGGCATCCAAGACCGCTGGGAGTCGATCGGCCACGTGCCCCGGGGCGAGCGCGATCGCGTCGAGGGGCGCCTGCGGGCGGTCGAGGAGGCCATCCGCAAGGCCGATCAGCAGCGCTGGAAGGCCACCAACCCGGAGGTGCGGGCACGCGCCGAGGACACGGCCGCCAAGTTCCGCACCGCACTCGAGCGCTCCGAAGCGGCGCTGACGGCAGCTCGGGCCACGGGCGACCCCAGGGCCGTGGCGGAGGCGGAGCGCAGCGTCGAGAGCACCCGAGCCCTGCTCGCGGCCGTCGAAGGGACGGTCTCCGAGTTCAGCGGGGGCAGTCAGACCCGATAGGCGTCGTACACGCCCTCCACCGATCGCACCGCCTTGAGCACGGAACCGAGGTGCTTGGGATCGGCCATCTCGAACGTGAAGCGTGACAGCGCGACGCGCTCACGCGTGGTCTGCACCGAAGCGCTGAGGATGTTGACGTGCTGGTCGGAAAGCGCCCTCGTGACATCGGAGAGCAGACGGGCGCGATCCAGTGCCTCGACCTGGATATTGACGAGGAAGACGCTGGAGCCCGTGGGGGCCCATTCGACCTCGACGAAGCGCGTGGCCGCACCCTCCTGGGCCTGCAGCCCGGGCACGTTGACGCATGAGCGCCGATGGACCGACACCCCCGATCCCCGCGTGACGAATCCGACGATGTCATCTCCCGGGACGGGGGTGCAGCAGCGCGCGAGCTTGACCCACACGTCCCCGGCGCCCTTCACCACCACGCCCGCGTCTCCCGTGGCCAGCGACCGCTTCGGGGTCGCCGGGGTGAAAGCCTCCGCGGACTCATCGGCAGCGGCGTCGACGCCACCGACGGCCGCCACCAGCCTCTTCACGATGCTGGCCGCCGACACACGGCCCTCCCCCACCGCGGCGTAGAGCGCCGAAACATCGGGCTGGTGGAACTCGGCCGCGATCGTGGTGAGGGCCTGGTTGGTCATCAGTCGCTGCAGGGGCAGGCCTTCCTTGCGCATGGCCCGGACGATCGAGTCCTTGCCCTGCTCGATCGCCTCCTCGCGCCGCTCCTTGGAGAACCAGGCCTTGATCTTGCTCCGGGCACGCGGCGACTGGACGAAGGTGAGCCAGTCCCGGCTCGGCCCGGCCCCTTCGGCCTTCGACGTGAAGACCTCCACGACATCGCCGTTCTCCAGCGATGACTCGAGCGGCACGAGCTTGCCGTTGACGCGGGCGCCCACGCACCGATGCCCCACCTCGGTGTGCACGGTGTAGGCGAAGTCGACGGGCGTGCTGCCCTGCGGGAGCGCCACCACGTCGCCCTTGGGAGTGAAGACGAAAACCTCGGATGACGACAGGTCGTAGCGGAGGGAGTCGAGGAACTCGTCTGGATCCTCGGTCTCCCGCTGCCACTCGAGGAGCTGCCGCAGCCAGCCGAAGTCATCCGGCCCCTGCTTGCCCCCCACATCGCGCTGCTTATAGCGCCAGTGCGCGGCGACGCCGAACTCCGCTGCCCGGTGCATGTCCCAGGTGCGGATCTGCAGCTCCACCGGCTTGCCCTCGGGGCCGATCACCGACGTGTGCAGGGACTGGTACATGTTGAACTTGGGCATCGCGATGAAGTCCTTGAAACGCCCCGGCACGGGGCTCCAGCGCGAGTGGATGATGCCCAGGACCGCGTAGCAGTCGCGCACGCTCTCCACCAGGATGCGCACGCCGACCAGGTCGTAGATATCGGCGAAGTCGCGGCCACGCACGATCATCTTCTGGTAGACGGAGTAGTAGTGCTTGGGCCTACCGGTGACCGAGGCCTTGATCCGCGCCTCACGCAGGTCCGACTCGATCTCGCCGATCACTCGCGTCAGGTACTGGTCGCGAGAGGGGGCGCGCTGGCCTACGAGGTGCTCGATCTCGTCGTAGATCTTGGGGTAGAGCGTGGCGAAGGAGAGGTCCTCAAGCTCCCATTTCATGGTGTTCATGCCGAGGCGGTGAGCGAGAGGCGCGTAGATCTCGAGCGTCTCGCGCGCCTTCTTCTCCTGCTTCTCCGGCGGCATGAACTGAATTGTGCGCATGTTGTGCAGGCGGTCGGACAGCTTGATGACGAGCACGCGAATATCGCGCGCCATGGCCACCACCATCTTGCGCACGGTCTCGGCCGCTGACGCCTGCCCGTAGGAGACCCGGTCGAGCTTCGTGACACCGTCCACGAGGGAGGCGACCTCGTCGCCGAAGTCCTCGCGCAGGGCCTCCAGGCTGTAGCCGGTGTCCTCGACCGTGTCGTGCAGGAGCGCCGCGGACAGCGTGGGCGCCGTCATCCCGAGCTCGGCCAGGATGGTCGCGACCGCCAGGGGGTGGGTGATGTAAGGCTCGCCCGAGCGCCGCTTTTGGTCACGGTGCAGGTAGGCCGCCGTCTCGTAGGCCCGCTGGAGGTCCTTGGTGTCGGCCTTCGGGTGGTACTGGCGCAGCGTCCGGATCAGCGGCTCCAACTCGGCGGGCGCGGAGGCCCGCTGCCCCGTCAGCCGGGCAAGGCGCGACCTCAGCCCTCCGGAGCCCTCCACCGGGAGGGCGTCACGGGGTGTCGTCGCCTCCTGCGCCACTCATCACCTCCGGTCGGGGTCTCCGTCAGTGTACGAGGGCGGGCTGCCGCTACTTCTTGCCGCGCTTGGACCGCGGCTGCCGCTTCGGCTGGCTGCGCTGCCCGGTGACGATCGCCGGATCGGTCCGCAGCCCGGTGCTCGCGGGGTCATCGCCAGCATCCGGTACGTCGCGGGACTCGGTGGCCTTTTTGCCTGAGCCGCCACGGCGGGACTTCACGCGCGCATCGAGGGCCTTGATATCGGCCTGGCCTTCCTTTAGCTGCACGAGGAACGGCGTGGCGATGAAGATCGAGGAGTAGGCGCCGGCCGCCATGCCCACAGCCAGGGCGACAGCCAGGTCGAGCAGCGTGCCGGCGCCCAGCAGGCCTGCCCCGACCACGATGATGGCGATGATCGGCAGCAGCGCGACGATCGTGGTGTTGATGGAGCGGACGAGGGTCTGGTTCACCGCGAGATTGGCGGCCTCGGCGTACGTCTGCATCGACTGGCCCGTGATGCCCTTGGTGTTCTCGCGCACCTTGTCGAAGACGACGACGGTGTCGTAGAGGGAGTAGCCGAGGATGGTGAGAACGCCGATCACGGTGGCCGGCGTCACCTCCAGCCCGGTCAGGGCATAGATGCCCACCGTGATGACGACGTCGTGCACCAGCGCCACGAGTGCGGCCACGGCCATGCGCCATTCGAAGTAGATCGATAGGAAGAGCGCCAGGAGCAGCAGGAAGACG
This sequence comes from Candidatus Nanopelagicales bacterium, assembly GCA_051007175.1. Lineage (GTDB taxonomy): Bacteria > Actinomycetota > Actinomycetes > S36-B12 > S36-B12 > Mxb001. The sequence continues at coordinate 14,474 of JBPCSL010000075.1, read as the reverse complement.
ACAAGAGCCTGGAGAGCCTTGCTCGTGATCTCCTGGCCCCAGGACGGCCCGACGGCCTGCACGGTGATGTCGGTGGCCGACACTCCGCAGGCCGCGCCGAGGGCGACGGTCACGTCCTGGTTCTGCTGCTGGGTCAGGGGCTCGGTCTGGACACGAATCAGGCCTGCGCCCGTCTGCGTCACCGTCGGTTCCCCGCCCACGACGGACTGGGTGGCATTACGGGCATCCTCGACGGAGCAGGCGGCCTTGGGGACCGTGAACGTCGCACCACCACGGAACTCAACACCGAGGTTGAGGCCGCGGAAGAACAACGCACCGACGGCGACGAGCAGGATGATCGCGGAGACGATGTACCAGGTGCGTCGGCGTCCGACGAAGTCGATGGCGATATCGCCGTCGTAGAGGCGCGCACCGAGGGGCTTCTTCGACATCAGGCGTCCTCCTCCCCCTCGTTGCGACTACTGCCCGGCTTCGCGGCGGCACTGACCGGCTCCCGGTCGACGACGGCCTTGCCGCCCAGCCGGGTCGGATCCAGGCCCGTCAGCCAGCTGCCCTTCTGGAGCCAGCGGGTGCGGCCCAGGAGCACGACGACAGGCCGCGTGAAGAGGAAGGCGACCACGATGTCGACCAGGGTGGTGAGGCCCAGGGTGAAGGCGAAGCCGCGCACGCTGCCGACGGACAGGATGTAGAGGATGACGGCACCGAGCAGCGACACGAAGTCGGCCGCGAGGATGGTACGCCGCGCGCGCGTCCAGCCCGCGTCCGTCGCCTGGCGCAATGTGCGGCCTTCGCGCAACTCGTCTCGGATGCGTTCGAAGTAGATGATGAACGAGTCCGCCGTAATACCGATGGCCACGATAGCGCCGGCCACGCCCGCGAGCGTGAGGGTGAATCCGATGGCATTGCCAAGGCCGATCATGAGCAAGTAGGTCATGACGCCGGCGACCCCGAGGCTGAGGGCGGCCACGACACCGAGGGCGCGATAGTAGAAGAGCAGGAAGAGCACGACGAGCAGCAGTCCGAGGCCGCCCGCGATCAGGCCCGCGCGCAGCTGGTCGTTGCCCAGCGTCGGCGACACCGTGGTGACCTCGACGACGTCGAGGCGCACCGGCAGGGCGCCGTAGCTGAGGATGTTGGCGAGATCCTGCGCCTCCTGGGCCGTGAAGCTGCCCTCGATCTGGGCCGAACCGCCCAGGATCGGCTCATTGAAGCGCGGAGCCGAGACGACGACGCCGTCGAGCACGATCGCGAAGGCGTTGCACGGACTGGCCCCGCCCGGCTGGCAGTCCGGCAGCGAGTAGAGGTCCTGCGACGCCTTGGACAGCGCGCTGGCGCCCTCGGAGTCGAAGTTCAAGGTGACGACCCAGCCGCCCACGCCCTGCTGGGGAAGCTGCGCGCTCGCGCCGGTCACATTGGTGCCGCGAATGAAGGCGGGCTGGAGGGTGTACTTCGCCCGGCCGTCCTTGTCGCAGGTGCCGAGCCACTGATCGGGGTCATCCGGCGATCCGCCGGACTGGTTCTCTGGCAGGAGGCAGTCGAGGGCATCCACCTGCGCGGCGAACTCCGGGGTGTTGTCGGGGGCCTGGACGATCTGCGTGCCCGAGCTCGCACCCGAGGCCGACGGGCTCGGGCTGGGTGCCGGGGTCGGGGACACGCTGGCGGAAGAGCTCGCCGCAGCACTGGGCGACGCGCTCGGCGAAGCACTGGCCTTGCTCGTGCCGCTCGCCGATGGGCTGGGGCTCGCGGCGTCCGACGGTGTCGCCGACGTGTCATCGGCGGGCGTCGTGGACCCCGGCGCCGCCAGGGTCCATACCGGCCGGAAATCGAGGAGGGCCGTGCGGCCCACCAGCTCGACGAGGCGCTCCTGGCTCACATCGGGGACGGCCACCACGATGGCGGCGTTGTCGCCGGACCCCTGGACGGTGACCTCCGCCTCGGCGACACCGATGCCGTCGACGCGCGCGCGGATGATGGACACCGTCTGCTGGAGTTGCTGGTCCGTGATCGATTGCCCCTCCTGGACCGCCCGCGGGACCAGGATCACCTGGGTGCCGCCGCGCAGGTCGAGCCCCAGGCGAGGTGAGTGCGACTGTCCCGGGAAGAACGCCCACACGGCGAGCGCCACCAGGATGAGCGCCATGACGACGAGTGAGCGCCCGACATGCGCCTGCGCACTCCGCGGTGCCTTCTTGCCAGCCACTACGTCCTCACTCCTCAGGCGCGCATGCCTGCTGCGCGTCGATCGTCATGGTCATGAGCCTATTGGGAGTCGCCATCGGAAGTCGCCGCCGGCGGTGCCTCGATCTCGGGCGACTCCGGCGCGTCCAGCACCCGTCCGACAGCGGCCTTGACCATCCGCACCACCACACCCGGAGCGATCTCGAGGCTCACGTCCTCGTCGTCCACCTCGACGACCGTGGCATACATGCCGGCCGTAGTCATGATGCGGGAGCCGGGCTGGAGCGTGGACATCATCTCCTGCTGCTTCTTCTGCTTGGTGCGTGCAGGTCGCATGATGAGCAGGTAGAAGACCACGCCGATGAGGAGGATCGGCAGCAGCGTCGTCAGACCATCCACTGCAGTCCTCCTAGATCTCGCTCGGGGGCGTACTCCGACCCGGCAGCCTATCCCGCGACGTAGCCGTCGCTCACGCCGAGGCGTCGGGCGGGAAGTCCAGGGCCGGCTGGGCCCCCAGGGTGGGGGTCAGGCCGAGGTGAGCCCAGGCCGCCGGCGTCGCCTGTCGCCCCCGGGGCGTCCGCACGAGGAATCCGCAGCGGACCAGGAAGGGCTCCGCCACGGTCTCGACGGTCTCGCTCTCCTCCCCCACGGCTACGGCCAGGGTCGACAGCCCGACAGGCCCGCCGCCGAATCGACGGACAACGGCCTCCAGGACCGCACGGTCGAGGCGGTCCAGGCCCAGGTCGTCGACCTCGTAGAGGTCAAGAGCTCGACGAGCCGTCTCGAGATCCACCCGGCCGTTGCCATGCACCTGTGCCCAGTCGCGGACCCGGCGCAGAAGACGGTTGGCGATGCGTGGCGTGCCGCGGGATCTGCGCGAGATCTCGTCGGCACCCGAGCCGTCGAGGTCCACTCCCAGCAGGACCGCGGATCGCGACAGGATCCTGAGCAGATCGTCGGCGTCGTAGAAGTCGAGGTGCGCGGTGAATCCGAACCTGTCGCGCAGCGGCCCTGGCAGCAGCCCCGCGCGAGTCGTGGCGGCCACGAGGGTGAACGGGGCAATGTCGAGCGGGACGGCAGTGGCCCCGGGCCCCTTGCCGACGACGACATCGACCCTGAAGTCCTCCATCGCGAGGTAGAGCATCTCCTGCGCAGACCGCGCCGTCCGGTGGATCTCGTCCACGAAGAGGACCTCGCCGGGATGGAGGCTCGACAGCACCGCGGCCAGGTCTCCCGCATGCTGCAGGGCAGGCCCGCTGGTGATACGCATGGGAGCGCCCATCTCCTGGGCGATGATCATGGCGAGCGTCGTCTTCCCTAGTCCGGGTGGCCCCGAGAGCAGCACGTGATCGGCCGGGCGACCCCGCCTGCGAGCCGCCTCCAGGACCACCTCCAACTGGGCACGCACCCTCGGCTGCCCGACGAACTCCGCGAGGCTCTGGGGCCTCAGCGCCCCCTCGAGGACGTGCTCCTCGCCGTCGGCGTAGGCGTCGACGAGCCGGTCGCCCTCGCTCGTCACGCGCGATCCAGGGAGCGCAGTGCGGCGCGCAGCAGCTCGGCGACGTCCGGGGTCGCGTCACCGCTGGCCAGCGGTGCCACGGCGGCCACCGCGGCCTCGGCCTCGCGACGCGACCAGCCCAGCGACTCCAGGCCGCCCTGCACGGCCTCCTGCCAGCTGCCGGCCCCCGTGGAGAACGACGCGTCCGCCGGACTGCCCAGCCGGTCCTTGAGCTCGAGGACCAGCCTCTGGGCCCCCTTGCGACCGATGCCGGGCACCGCCATGAGGGTCGTGAGGTCCTCCGCGGACACCGCACGGCGCAACTCGTCGGGGGTCAGCGTCGCGAGGAGCGCCAGCGCGGTGCGCGGCCCTACCCCGCTCACCGTCTGGACGGCCTCAAAGACATCCCGTTGGTCGGCGTCGCTGAAGCCGAACAGGGTCAAAGAGTCCTCGCGCACGACCAGGGCGGTGTCGAGCGACGCCGCCTCTCCGACGCGTAGGCCCATGGCCGTCTGCGGGGTGCAGGTCACCTCGATCCCGACGCCGCCGACGTCGACCACGACCGAACCCTGGGACACGCGCGCGATCCGCCCGCGCACCAGGGCGATCATGAGCCGGCTCGCGCGACAGCGGACTGAAGGCGCCGCTCCGCGGAACCGCGCCAGATCTCGGTGATCGCCAGTGCCAGCGCATCAGCGGCGTCCGCGGGCCGCACCGGCTCCGGCAGGCCTAGGAGCCTGGTCACCATGGCGGTCACCTGCCGCTTGTCGGCGCGTCCGCTTCCCGTCACGGCGGCCTTGACCTCGCTCGGGGTGCGCAGCGTCACCGGAAGGCGTCGGCGACCCGCCGCCAGGATGGCCACGGCACCCGCCTGGGCGGTGCCCATCACGGTGCGCACGTTGTGCTGGCTGAAGACGCGCTCGACGGCGAGGAACTCAGGGGCGTGGGCGTCGATGATCTCCGCGATCGCATCGTCGAGGGCCGCGAGCCTCTGCTCGAGCGGACTGTCGACCGCGGTGCGCACAACGGAGACGTGGACGAGCCGAAGGGAGCGACCCGGCTCCCCGTCGACGATGCCCACACCGCACCGGGTGAGACCGGGGTCCACGCCCATGACCCGCACCCGCGCCTCCCTGGCCGCGCACCGATCCCGATGCGAACACCTGTGCGAAGGCTACCCGTCGGATGCGTCGTCGAGACGGACCGCGCGCGCCTTCGGCGTGCCGTCCTGCGGCCCCGGCTCGGCCAGCGGATCCTCCCCGCCCACCGGCTCCGCGGTGACGGTCGCGAACCCTGACCGGAGGTCGGCGATGAGTTCGTGGATGTCGGGGACGGCGCGGTCATCGGCTGAGACCCCGACGAATGCCGATCCGTCGTAGGTGACCATCGTGACGTTGACCGCCGCGCCGATGGTGGCCACGAGCGGGTACATGCCCACGATGCGCGCTCCTGCGACGTACAGCGGCAGGGGCGGTCCCGGCACGTTGCTCGTCGTGACATCGCTGGCCCGGGCCGCCTGCGCCAGCAGCGGCATCGGCACCAGCCAGCTGATCTCCGCCAGCGGGTCCGCGAATCGCAGGGCTGGCTCCTCGCGCCAACGCTCGACGAGCGCGTGCGCGGAGTCCATGCGCTCCTCCACGGTCAGGCCGGCCACCGGCAGCGTGAATCGCGCAATGGTCACCGCATTGGCGGCCTGGCCGCTGCGATCGCCGGCATCGCCCCGCAGGGAGATGGGGACGTTGAAGCGCAGGTCATCGACCACGGAGCCATGGCGCACGTGATAGCGCTCGAGGCCGAGGCCGACGGCGGCCATGAAGGCGTCGTTGACACTGCGTCCGCGGCTCTTGGCGGCGGTGCGCAGGGCCGAGAAGGGAAGGTCGAAGGCGGCGAAGCGGTACGTCGTGCCGCGCCCCGTCATGAGCGGCGACAGCGGTCCGTCAGGCAGCGCCGTGAAGCGGCCCACAGAGGCTACGGTCGACAGGGCCGCCGACCACGTCCCGACGGGGTTCGTGAGGGTTCCCTTGGCGAGTCCCACGAGGGCCTCAGCCGCATGCTCGAACGCGCCCACCGCTCGGCGCACGTTGTCGGAGATGTCGGCCAGGCTCACCGCCTGCTGGGAGGAGTCCCGGGCCTCCGGCGGCTCGGGTGCCGGCGCCTCGTGGGGATCGGTCTCGGGCCCGAGCTCGAAGAGCGAGAGGCCGATCATCACGGTGGCCTGCCCGTCGGCGATGGAGTGATGGAGCTTGAGCAGCAGGGCGGAGCGGTGGCCCTCCAGCCCCTCGACGAAGACCATCTCCCAGAGGGGTCGATCGCGGTCGAAGTCGGTCAGGCTGAGCCTCCGCGCCTCGTCGAGGAGCTCCGCCCAGGTCCCCTTGCCGGCCAGGCGCATGCGACGCAGGTGGAGGTCGAGGTCGAAGTCCGGATCGGTCGCCAGGCGCGGCGACGCGACACCGAAGAGCCCCCGAATGGGCCGCTGGCGCAGGACGGGCACAAGACGGGTCAGCCGGTCGACCCGGGACCGCAGCCGCTTCCACGACGGCGTCGAGTCGAGCAGCACGACGCCCACGACGGTGGAGCGCAGGGAGGGATCACTCGCCGCCGTGCGCCACGTCGCCGCATCCCAGCCGGTGAGCTGTCGACCGGTGGCCTCGGCCATGCCGCCTCCTCGGGTTTTGCCTCAGGCGTCGAGGGCAGCGAGCACGTCGTCGCTCACATCGACATTGCTGTAGACGTTCTGGACCTCATCGCTGTCCTCGAGGGCCTCGACCAGCCGGAAGACCTTGCGCGCGGTGTCCTCGTCGGCCGGGACCTGCATGCTCGGCACGAAGGTCGCTTCCGCCGAGTCGTAGTCGATGCCGGCTGCCTGGAGGGCGGTGCGCACGGCGACGACATCCGTTGCCTCCGAGATCACCTCGAATGAATCGCCGAGGTCGTTGACCTCCTCCGCGCCCGCCTCGAGGACGGCGTCGAGCAGGCTGTCCTCGTCGACACCGTCCACTCGGGGCACCATGACGACGCCCTTGCGGCTGAAGAGGTAGGCCACCGAGCCGGGATCGGCCATGCTGCCGCCATTGCGGGTCATCGCCACCCGAACCTCGGAGGCCGCGCGGTTGCGGTTGTCGGTGAGGCACTCGACGAGGATGGCCACGCCACTCGGTCCGTAGCCCTCATACATGATCGTCTGGTAGTCGGCGCCACCCGCCTCGGCGCCCGAGCCGCGCTTCACGGCACGCTCGATATTGTCCAGGGGGACGGAGTTCTTGCGGGCCTTCTGGATCGCGTCGTACAGGGTCGGGTTGCCCGCAGGGTCAGGACCTCCCTGGCGAGCCGCCACCTCGATGTTCTTGATGAGGCGCGCGAAGAGCTTGCCGCGGCGGGCGTCGACGACCGCCTTCTTGTGCTTGGTCGTGGCCCATTTGGAATGGCCGCTCATGAGTACTGCCTCACTATCCCGACGAACATCTCGTGGATCCGCAGGTCACCGGTCAGTTCCGGGTGGAATGAGGTGGCGAGAAGGGGACCCTGCCTGACGGCCACGATCGTATCGGCACCCGAGCCCAGCCTCACGCGGGCAAGGACGTCCACCGGCTCCCCCGCCGATTCCACCCAGGGGGCCCGGATAAACACCGCCGGGAAGGGTCCGCCCGGCAGACCGGCAACATCAACGTCGGTCTCGAAGGAGTCGACCTGGCGACCGAAGGCATTGCGGCGGACGGTGACCTCGAGCCCACCGATGGTCTCCTGATCGCTGCGCGCATCGAGCACCCGGTCGGCGAGCATGATCATGCCCGCGCACGAGCCGTACATGGGCATCCCGTCCGCGCGAGCACGACGCAGGGGGTCGAGCAGCCCGTCGCGGATCGCGAGCTTCGACATCGTGGTGGACTCACCGCCGGGGATCACCAGCCCGTGGACACGGGCCAGCGAGTCGACGTCGCCCACAGGCTCAGCCTCGGCACCGGACGCCGCGAGCGCGCGCAGGTGCTCCTGGACGTCGCCCTGCAGGGCGAGGACGCCGATGCGAGGTGCGAGCGCTACCAACCCCGGTCTTCGAGACGGTGGTGCACGGGGATGTCCGCGACGTTGATGCCCACCATGGCCTCGCCCAGCCCGCGGGACACCTTGGCGACGACGTCGGGGTTGTCATAGTGACGCGTGGCCTGGACGATCGCCTCGGCCCGCTTCACGGGGTCGCCCGACTTGAAGATCCCGGAGCCGACGAAGACGCCCTCCGCGCCCAGCTGCATCATCATCGCCGCATCGGCCGGGGTGGCAATGCCGCCCGCCGTGAAGAGGACCACCGGGAGCTTCCCGGCGCGAGCCACCTCCACGACCAGGTCATAGGGAGCCTGCAGCTCCTTCGCCGCGACGTACAACTCATCCTCCGGCATGGAGGTGAGGCGCCTGATCTCGTCGCGGATGCGTCGCATGTGGGTCACGGCATTCGACACGTCACCGGTGCCGGCCTCGCCCTTCGAGCGGATCATCGCCGCCCCTTCGGTGATGCGACGCAACGCCTCGCCCAGATTGGTGGCACCGCAGACGAAGGGGACCGTGAACTGCCACTTGTCAATGTGATTGGCATAGTCCGCCGGCGTCAGCACCTCGGACTCGTCGATGTAATCGACGCCCAGCGACTCGAGGACCTGGGCCTCTGCGAAGTGGCCGATGCGCGCCTTGGCCATGACGGGAATGGTCACCGCATTCTTGATGCCTTCGATCATGTCGGGGTCGGACATGCGCGACACGCCGCCCTCGGCCCGAATGTCGGCGGGGACGCGCTCCAGGGCCATCACGGCGACGGCGCCGGCATCCTCCGCGATCGTGGCCTGCTCAGGGGTAACGACGTCCATGATGACGCCGCCCTTGAGCATCTCGGCCATGCCCCGCTTGACGCGGGTGGTTCCGGTGGCGGTGGTGGGATTGCTGGACACGGTGACCTCTCCGACGGGGAACGGCCCCAAGAGGCCGTGCCCCCATCGTAGTAGCCCTGGGACACGGGGCGAGCCGGACGGCGGGTCCGGCTAGGTGACCTTGGGCTTCATGGTCTTGTCCATGAGGACGATCCACTCCTGGCCGATGGCAAAGGGCATCGGGGTGCCGTCCGGGAGGAGGAACTGGGTGCCGGACTCGGCGTCAGGGCGCTTCCAGTGGGTGGTCCACATGCGCCCGTCACGCAGGACCAGGGCCGTGCCCTGGCCCACGGTCTCGACAAGCGGCGTCTTCCCGCCATAGCGGTCTCCGTAGCCGGAGTCCTTCTGGACGACCGACTGGATGACCACCGTGGCCGCCCGCTGGGGACCGCCCTCCGTGGACCGGGAGTCCTCGCCGTCGAACCCGACGATGAAGGTGCCGGTCTTCTCGTCCCACGTGAAGGAGACCTGCGACGACGGCCACGACATCGAGACCGACTTCACGGGGGTCCCGCCGGGAGGAGGCTCCTCCGAGAACACGAAGCCGATGTCCTGGGCCTTGGCCGCCCCGGGCGCCGCCGCGAGCAACTTGGCAGGATCCGCCATCTCGTTCACGGGCGCCGGTCGGCCGGGATCCCGCCGGAACGCATCCCACGCCACCCCGGCCGAGACATCGACGATGTTGGCAGCCGCGAGGACCGGCAGGAGTTTCGACTGGGCACCCGAGTTCGAGAATGCCACCTTGCCGAACTGGGCGAGGATGTCGATGTCGCTGATGCGCGCGGAGCGGACCGGACCAACCTCCTTCGGAATGTTCGTGGAGAAGACCGCCGCCATGCGCGTGAGGTCCCACTCCACTTCCTCGAGGTACACCAGGTCGGCCGCCTGCAGGCCCGCGTGGGGCTGTGCGGCGTGCGTGTTGTCGATCTTGACGACCAGCACCGGCTTGTCGGCACCCCCCGGGAGGCCGGAGAACGGCGATGCCCCGGCGGGGATGCCGTAGCTGGAGGAGGGAGTAGGGATCGGGGCTGCCGACGACGTCGTGGGGCTCGGGGACGACGTGCTCGGCGCCGCCGACGACGCGGGCGCGGCATCGCCCCCTGAGCAGGCGGCCACGCCGAGGGCCGAGACCGACAGGAGGGCACCGAGCATCAGCACAGGGCGCGAGGTCACCTCCCCACGGTACGTCGGGACCCCCTACCGTTGCGCGATGCCGGGAGGCGGCGTGTCGTCCATTTCGACCGTCTCGGGCCACGTAGTGCGCCCCGCGAGGCGAAACCACCTTACGAAACGCTGCTTGCGCACCTGACGACATGCACGCACGGCATCGTTGAGGAACCGGCGGGAGAGCTGCACGCGCAGGCAGGTGGAGCGCAGGTCCTCGAGCATGCCCGCAGCCTCAGGCTCGTCGCGCAGGTCGTCGACCTCGGCAGGATCCGGCAGCGCCTCCACGAGCACCCGTGTGAGATTGCTCTCCGCGAGCCCGCGCGCGACCAGGTCGTCATCGGGCGCGGCACGCGCCCGATGTGCGCTGTCGGCCAGCACGACCGTCGTAGCAGGGTCGAAGACCCCCATGGAGGCGAGGTCGAGCACGAGCGCCGAGCGCTTGAGCAGCTGGATGTCGAGCGCCGCGGCGGACGCGTCGATCCGGCGGTGCAGTCGATCGAGCCGGCCGGCGGTCATGCTCAGGTAGAGGCCCACCAGCGCGGCGACGACGAGCAGGATCGCCACCCATCCCCAGGGGCTCATCGTTCTGCCCCGTCGCGGCGGCGGCCTGCCAGGCGGCCCACGATCTGACCGCGCAGGTCTTCCTGCACGGCGTGGTGTCCCGACGTCACGCTCTCGTACACATGGAGGACATCCTCGGCAACGGCGTCCCAGTCGTAGACCCGCACGCGATCCGCTCCCCGGGCCGACAGCGTCGTGCGCAGCTCGGCATCGCCGAGCACGCGCACGACCGCATCGGCGAGTGCCTCCGCATCGCCCACGGGGAACGTGACCCCACATCGGCCGCCGTCCAGCACGCGCTCGAAGGCCTCGAGGTCGCTGGCGATCACCGGGGTTCCCGCCGCCATGGCCTCGAGGAGCACGATGCCGAACGACTCCCCGCCCGTATTCGGGGCGACGTATGCATCTGCCGACGCCAGCGCACGTGCCTTGTCGTGCTCGTCGAGCTTGCCGAGACAGATGATCGCCGAGCGCACGTCGGGATCGACATCCGCCAGGACCTCATCGGGATCCCCCGGACCCACGAGGAGAAGTCGTACGCGCGGGATGCGCGCCACGACGGACGGGAGCGCCTCGAGCAGGACCGAGAGGCCCTTGCGCGGCTCGTCGAGGCGGCCGAGGAAGAGGATGCTGGGCGCTCCCCAGTCCTGCAGCGGCACCGCATCGCGAAAGTGGGAGACCTTGACGCCATTGGGGATGAGCACGGCATCGCCGCCGAGGTGATCGACGATGGTCCTGCGGGCATGCTCGCTCACGGCGATGAGAGCGGAGACCTTTTCCAACACCGTCTGCGCGAGGTAGTAGCCGGTGACGAGCACCCGGGACCGCTCGACGGACGAGTGCACAGTGCCGACGATGGGCCCGCGAGCCGCCCAGCAGGCGAGGGCGCCGAGTGAAGGGGCCAGCGGCTCGTGGACGTGGAGGACATCGAAGTTGCCGTCGCGAATCCATCGACGCACGCGCGCGGTGGCCTTGACGCCGAGCGTCAGCCGCGCGACGGATCCGTTGTAGGGCACCGCCCGCGGCCGGCCGCCATCGACGGCGTAGTGGGGCAGCGTCGCAGGGTCATCGACGGGGGTGAGCACGCTCACCGAGTGGCCACGCTCGATGAGCGTCTCGGCAAGGTCCCGCACATGCGCCGAGACGCCGCCGGGGACATCCCAGGCGTACGGGCAGACAATGCCGACCCTCACGCGTACTGCTCGAGGTCGGCGGCCCAGAGAGGCTGCATCATGTGCCAGTCCTCGGGATGGGCGTGGATATCCCGGGCGAAGACGTCGGCGATGGTCTGGGTGATGACCTGGATTCGGGCCGCGCGATCGCCCTCCGAGGGAATCGCGAGCGCCGTGCCGACACGGCCGTCCACGCCGTCGGCGACATGCCACAGAGTCACCGGCATGATCGGCGCCCCCGTGAGCAGGGACAGAACCGCCGGGCCCGCCGGCATGGAGGCGGGCTCGCCGAAGAAGTCGACGTCGACTCCGGTCCCGGAGATGTCCCGGTCGGCGAGGAGGCAGACGAGTTTGCCCTCCCGTAGGCGCCGGGCCAGCTGGCGCAGGACGCTGGGGTCGCCGAGGGGGAAGACCTCCATGCCAAGGGACTCGCGGTAGGCGACGAACCGGTCGTAGAGGCCTTCGGGCTTCAGTCGCTCGGCGACCGTGACGATCCCTCCATAGCGATGGCTCGCCCACGCCGCCGCGAGATCCCAGTTGCCCGAGTGCGGGCTCACCATGATGGCGCCCTTCCCTGAAGCGACGGCGGCATCGAGCAGGTCCAGGCCTTCGCCCAGCCGGAAGGACGCTGTCACGCGCGCGTCGTTCCACGACGGCAGCAGGAAGGCCTCGCACCAGTAGCGCATGTACCGGCGCATGCCCTCGTGCGCGATCTCGTCGAGGTCGACGATGCGGTCGTCGTCGAGCACTCGCGACAGATTGGCACGTAGCTGACGCACTCCGGGTCCCTGCCGGCGCCATGCACGGTCGGCGGCGGCCCGGAAGAGGCCGTCGACCATGCCCTCTGGCATGGCCTTGGCCACCGACCACCCCAGCCCGAAGCCCGCATCCGTGAGGGACTCGGTGAGCGTCACGCGCTGCCCCCGGGCTCCCGGGAGACGAGTTGGCGGCGCACGACGACGATGCGCTGGATGATCGTCACCACGCTGACGATGGCGAGGATCCCGAGGGCCACAGGCAGGACATAGGGCACTCCGAAACCCGCGATGAAGGCCGCGAGGAGAACGACGATGAGCCGCTCGGCGCGCTCGGCGATCCCCACATTGGCGGTCGCGCCGACCGCCTCCGCACGCGCCTTCGCGTAGGAAATAACCTGCCCGCCCACAAGGCACGTGAGGGCCGCGGCCGTGGTCCACGCGGATCCAGTCGAGACCGCCCAGAGGACCAGGGCCCCGAAGACGCACCCATCGGCGATCCGGTCCAGGGTCGCGTCGAGGAAATTGCCCCACGGCCCGGCACGGCCCGACAGGCGCGCCATGGTGCCGTCGAGCAGGTCGCAGATCACGAACGCCGCGATGATGAGGACGCCCGGGATGAAGTCTCCCCGCGGGAAGAACGCGAGCGCGGCCGCGCACGTGCCCAGCGTGCCGACGATGGTGACGGCGTCGGGGCTGACGTGAAGCCTCAGGAGCAGGCGCGCGATCGGCTCGAGGACGGCCGAGGAGAGCTTCCGGGCCGCGGGATTATTGAGCACTATCGACTCCTCATCGCCGCCTAGATGCTACGGCCTGACCCGCGCGGGGCTTCGGCCCCTTGCCCCGGGGCCCTGGACGGGTGAAGGGTGATGCGGACGGCCTCTCCGGCCGTCGACAGGAGACAGGAGATGTCGTGGCCCAGAGCGCAGCGAGCAGCGCCTCGAAGACTGCCGCCCCCACCGGTCCCGCAGGAATCCGCAATGTCGTCCTCGTTGGCCCCAGCCACGCTGGGAAGACCACCCTGGTGGAGCGTCTCGCCCTCGCCACCGGCGCCATCTCCCGCGCCGGGACCGTGGAGGACGGCACGACCCTGTCCGATAGCGAGGATGCCGAGACCCGACAGCAGCGCTCCGTGTCCCTCAGCCTGATCCCTCTCGATGCCGATGGCATCCGCATCAACCTGCTCGATACGCCGGGGTACGTCGATTTCGTCGGCGAGGTGCGCGCCGGCCTGCGCGCGGCCGACGCGGCCCTCTTCGTGGTGTCAGCCGTCGACGGAGTTGACGCAGCGACCGCGATGCTCTGGGACGAGTGCGCCGCCGTCGGCATGCCCCGGGCCATCGTCATCACGAAATCCGACCGTGAGCGTGCCGACGTCGAGGGCACGGTCACGCTCTGCCAGTCCCTCTTCGGAGAGGGCCAGGGAGTGCTCCCGCTCTACCTGCCGCTGCACGCGGACGACGGGCACGTCGCAGGGCTCATCGGCCTTCTGTCCCAGCGCATCGTCGACTACTCCGACGGCTCGCGTGTCGAGCGGGACCCGGATCCGCAGCATGTCTCCCTCGTCGAGGATGCCCGCAATGCCCTCCTCGAGGGGATCATCACCGAGTCCGAGGACGAGACGCTCATGGAGCGCTTCCTCGGCGGAGAGCAGGTCCCCTTCGACACCCTGGTCGCCGACCTCGAAACGGCAGTGGCGCGCGGCCACTTCTTCCCGGTCCTGGTCTCCGCCACGAGCCCCGTGGGCTTCGGCATGACCGAACTCCTCGAGGTGATCACCCGCGGCTTCCCGTCCCCTCTCGAACACCCACTCCCCGCGGTCTCGAGTCCCGACGGCACTCCGCAGGCACCCTTGACCTGCGACCCCGGCGGCCCGCTCTGCGCGGAAGTCGTGAAGACCTCCTCCGACCCGTACGTCGGACGGCTCTCCCTCGTGCGCGTGTTCTCCGGGACACTGACAGCGGATTCCACCCTTCACGTCTCCGGCCACTTCATGTCCGATCGCGGGCACGAGGATCACGACCTCGATGAGCGCATGGGAGCCCTGGTGTCCCCGCTCGGGAAGAAGCAGCGCCCCATCGGGGCCGTCATCGCGGGCGATATCGCGGCGGTAGCGAAGCTCGGCCACGCGGAGACCGGCGACACCCTCTCCAGTCCCGAATTCCCCCTGCTTATCGAGCCCTGGGTGATGCCCGACCCGCTGCTTCCCGTTGCCGTTGTGGCCCACTCG
>JBPCSL010000074.1:0-15596 GCA_051007175.1 Candidatus Nanopelagicales bacterium | reverse complement strand
TGGGACTTCCGCGTGCCGGGCGTGACGAGCCTGTCGGCGGACACCCATAAGTACGGCTACGCGCTCAAGGGCACCTCGGTCCTGCTCTATCGCGATGCGAAGTTGCGGTCGCGGCAGTGGTTCGCGTCCACCGACTGGCCGGGCGGCCTCTACCTGTCACCAGGGCTGGCCGGCTCCCGCAGCGGCGGGCTCATTGCCTCCACCTGGGCCGCCTTGGTGACGGTGGGCCGGGAGGGCTACCTCGCGAAGGCGCAGGCCATTCTGTCGACGAACGACACGATCAAGGCCGGCATCCGCGCGGACATCCCCGAGCTCTCGATCATCGGCAACCCGCTCTTCATGACCTCCTTCCAGTCCGATGTCGTCGACGTCTACCTCGTCAACGACGCGCTCAAGGAGCGCGGCTGGCGCATGAACGCCCTGCAACTGCCGCCTGCGCTGCACTTCTGCGTGACGGGGCCCAACACCCGACCGGGAGTCGCCGAGGACTTCCTGGCCGACCTGCGGGCGGCGGTCGACTACGCGATCGAGCGCGGCGGGGAGCCGGCCAAAAGCGGCGCGATGTACGGCTTCGGGTCCATGCCCGATGGCGATCAGACTCTGCGCACGGTGATGGGCGGCGTTCTCGACGCCATGCACGTCGCGGCACCCGAGGCCTGAGATGCCCTGGGTCCTCGCCATCGACCTCGGCAATGGCGGCCCGAAGGTGGCGGCCGTCGACCCCGGTGGCTCGATCGGCCCGACCGCCCAGCGCGAGGTCTCCGTCGACATCGGCATCGACGGCACCGCGGCCCAGGATGCGTCCGAATGGTGGACGGCCCTCGGCGAGGCCGTCCGCGAGGTGGCCGGGCAGATGGACGCGAGCGATCTCGTGGCGATCGGCATCACCGGTCAGTGGGGCTCGACCGTGCCCGTCGACGAGCGCGGCGAGCCTGTGGGTCCGGTGCTGTTGTGGGCCGACACCCGTGCGCGTCGCTACATGAAGGAGGTCATCGGCGGACCGGTGACCGTGCAGGGATTCGCACCCGAGAAGGTGCTGCCCTGGATCCGCATGACGGGTGGGGCGCCGACGCCCTCGGGCGCCGACCCGACGGGTCACTCCCTGCTGCTGCAGCATGACTTCCCCGAGGTGTACGCGCGGTCACGCTGGCTCATGGAGCCGGTCGACTACCTGGGCATGCGCTTCACCGGCCGCGCGGCCGCGACACCCGCCTCGATGATCCTGTCGTGGCTGACCGACAACCACATCGACGCCGCACCCCGCTACGTGGACTCGCTGGTGCGCAAGGCCAAGCGCGATCCGCACCGCCTGCCGCCGCTTGTCACGACCGGCACGGTGCTCGGGCCGGTCCTGCCCGACGTGGCCGAGCAGATGGGGTTGCCACCGGGCGTGCCCGTGGTGTGCGGCCTGCCGGACCTGCACTCGGCGGTGCTCGGCAGCGGGGCGATCGAGCCCTTCGCGACCCACATTGCCGTGTCGACGACGGCCTGGATCAGCTCGCGGGTGCCCTTGAAGAAGACCGACATCCTGCACTCGATGGCGTCCGTGCCCGGCTTCGACTCCCGCCTGCCGATGGTGGCCAACAACCAGGAGATCGGCGGGGGAGCCCTGCGGTGGCTGCGCGAGCAGGTCATCGACGCCGACTTCGGCGCTCTCACCGCTGAGGCCGCGACCGCGCCACCGGGCTGCGAGGGCGCGCTCTTCGCTCCGTGGCTCAATGGCGAGCGCAGCCCCGTCGAGGACAAGGACGTCCGCGGGGCCTTCGTCGGCCTGTCCCTGCGCACCGACCGCGCGATGATGATCCGCTCGGTGATGGAGGGAGTCGCCCTCAATGCGCGCTGGCTCTTCGACACCTACGAGAAGTTCTGCAAGCGCCGGATCGACTCGGTGCGCATCCTCGGTGGCGGTGCCCAGTCGTCGCTGTGGTGCTCCATCTATGCCGGGGTGCTTGATCGGCGGGTGGAGCAGGTGGCGAATCCGCGGGATGCCCAGCTCGTCGGCGCCGCGCTCTGGGCGCTCGTGAGCCTGGGCGAGATGACGCTGCCGGAGGCCGCCTCTCGGGTGCGCGTGGCCGAGGTCTTCGAGCCGGGCGACTGTCATCGGGACGTCTACCAGGAGGCGTACGCGGAGTACCGCGGCCTCTACAAGAGGTTGAAGGGCCTGCGAACCCCGGCCCGATAGGAGCTTCTGCTAACCCGTCGGTTGCCGCCGGGTCCTACGCTGGGCGCATGTCCGTGACGGGGGAGCTCGACGCCGTGGCCTTTGAGCGCTACGTGCTGGTAGTGGAGGACGAGGCCCTTACCCGATCCCTGATCGTGGAGATGCTGGAGTCGGCGGGATTCCAGGTGCGAGCGTGTGCCTCGGCCGCCGAGGCGCTGCGGGAATGCCGCCACTTCGATCCCGATGCCGTGGTGACCGATATCGACCTCGGTGCTGGGCCGTCGGGACTGGATCTCGTCGAGACGCTGGCACGAACGGCTCCTCACGTGTCCGTGCTGGTGCTGTCCAACTACCCGATCCTGCGTCAGCACCCTGTGCACAAGGAACGCAAGCTCGCCTACCTCGACAAGCGCCAGGTGGGCGGCTCGAGGGAATTGATCGCCGCCCTCGAGGGCGCGCTGCGCGATGACAAGGCGTTGGCCCACTCGTCCGGCGATGCTGATGCGGCCATCGCACGTCTGAGCACTCCCCAGCTCGAGACCCTCCGTTTGATGGCCGAGGGCTACAGCAACGCCGAGATCGCGAAGCGCCGCGGGATCTCGAAGCGGGCGACGGAGAGCCTCATTCGGCGTACCATCGCGGCACTCGGGATCGCCTCTGACGAGCGCATGAATCCACGTGTTCAGGCGGTCCGCCTCTACTTCCGCTCGACCGGAGTCCCGCGATGACGTGGACGGCACCCCGGTGGCTGCGCCAGGTGGCGGGCCCCAACGCCCTGACCCTGCCCGGCTGGCTGCTACTCGGCATCCCCTCGATCGTGGGCGGTGCGGCGATGCTGGCGGGCAGTCTTCGGCAGGGCCTTGCGCAGGGATTTGCCTGGGGAACTGTGGCCTGGCTCGCACTGGGCGTCGTGTGGTTGTTGGCGCGCTACACGTGGATGGCCGGTGGCTCCGCGAGGAGGCGTGAGCTCCTCATTATCCCGACCTACATGCTCGGTGGCGTAGTGCGCGCGAGTGTGATCGCTGCGACAGCGGAGTCGGTGAACGTGCGCGCCACCATCGCCCTCTCCATCATCAACATGACAGGGCTCTCCATCGTCCTGACGATCGTCGTCGACCGCATGCGCACGCTGGACCTGGCGGCGGGGCGGCTGGATGCAATCCGGAAAGGCCTGGAAGAGGCGCAGGCCCGAGCGATTCGCGAGAGCGCCCAGCTTCGTGCATCGGCCAGGGAGGCCATTCTTGCAGGGCTGCGCGCGACCTTCCGCGAGTCGGGCAATCCGGCGGCGCTTGCCCAAGGCCTACGGGATGTCAGCGAGCTCGTGGTGCGCCCCATGAGCCATGAGCTTGCCTCGCCCTACTCGGATCCCGACGCGGTGCCCTTCGCCCGACCTCGGAGGGATCTTCCGTCGGTCGCGCGCGCCATCCTGGATGCGGGACCGATCCGACCTCTCCTCACGGCCCTTCTCTACTGCCTCTTCGTGCTACCCCTCGCTTTCCACGTTCATGGCTGGCCAGGGATGGTCGCCATCATGGCGGTCACCGCCGCGTGCCTTGCGACGCTCCTCGGACTGGCGCGACTGATCCCATGGTCCCGACTGCCGACTGGGTTCGGCATCGTCCTGCTCGTGGCCGTCCTCGGGGCCACGGGAGCGGCAAGCATCGTGGTCCTGAGGCTGGGCCCGGGCCAGGTGGGCCCGCTGACGGGCGGTGCTGGCTACGCCGCAGTGTTCCTCTTCCTGCTCGGTGGCTGTATTGCGACCTTGCGAGGATTCGCGCTGCGCCAGGCACAGATTGAGGAGAGCCTGATTGTCGAGGCGAGAGAGTTGTCCACGGCGGTCCGCAGCGAGCAAGCAGCTCTGCGCCGCGACCGGCGGCACTTGGCGCGAGTACTCCATGGCGTGGTGCAGCCTCGGCTGGTCGCGCGAGCTCTTCAGCTCCAGCGCACAGACGGCCCTCTCGATGTCGATGAGTTGGAAGTGGAGATCGTCGCTCTCCTAAGCCACGAGACCGACTCTCTCGAGACGATCGACGTGAGGCGGGCCCTCCAAGATGTGTCCGAGATCTGGGCTGACACGGTGGATGTTGTCGTGGACGTCCCTGAGGCCGTGACGGAACTCCTGACCTCATATCCCCCCTGCTCGCTGGCCATCTCGGAAGTCGCCTGCGAAGCAGTCAACAACGCCGTTCTGCGCGGTGGAGCGCAGAGCGTCGCCGTTGCCGTGCGCGTGGAAGGCGCGTCGGTGCGCCTCAGGGTGGCCAATGACACGGGGGCGATGCCCCGGCCCCTGGGCCCCCCGGGGATGGGCTCGGAGCTCTACCAGGAGCTAGCCGACTCCTGGGAGATCACGGCGGGTCCGGGCGGGGTGGAATTCCAGGCCGCCTTCAGCCTGGATTCCCGTGCTAGCGCGGTAATCGGCGACGAGGGGCCGACACTGGGCGGAGCCAGCGGCGTACTAGCCGATCATCGGGGCCCAGGGGACTTCGGGGCTGTGTGAGCCTGCCGCTACCCGTCTCCAGAGGAGTAGCGCATGCGCAAGTATCTGCGGCCCGGTCGCCGGGCCCTCATCGCAGTTGTGGCCTCGGCCCTGGTGCTAGGCACCGGTGTCGCGGGGCCTGCGATCGCCTCACGGCCCCAGGCCGCCGAGCCAGTGCCCTGGACGTGGAAGCCGGTCCCGGTCCCCGCCGTCGAAGTGACCGACCCCGTCATCCCCATCTTCGCTGCGGTGGGCAAGGACATGCCCGTGGCCGGTGCGAAGGTCGAGATGCTGGCGGATGGCAAGGTCATCGCCACCGGAACGACCGGTGACGGCGGCGTCGCCCTCATCAAGAAGGCTGGCCTGCCTGCTGACTTCGCCGTGCGAATCAGCGGTGGCACCGTCGACGGAAAGGCCTGGAAGACGGTCCTCCTGTCAAGCTTCGACCCGGAGTCGGGCCTGGCGAGCGCTGACCTTGTCACTACCCTGATCGAGAAGTTCAAGACGCAGACGGGCACGTCCGACTGGTCGGCGAACTACATGACGCTGAAGTCCCTTGGCCTTCTCGCCGGCGTTGACAGCGTCGGCAGCCGATTCAGCACCAACTCGCGGTTCGACGGCAGCAAGTTCATCTCAGCCGCCGATAAGAAGGGCGGCATCGACAAGTACATGAAGTTCCTCATTCCTCAGATCGACAAGGGTAAGAGGTTCCTGTTCCGGGGCAATGCGCAGCAGCGCAGCACCTCCAGCGACCTTCTCTCCGACGCCGCTGGCGACCTCGGCGGCTATCTCGGCCTACCCAGCCCGGGCGCTGATATCCAGAAGAAGGCGCAGGATGCTGCCAAGGCCATGCAGAAGGCCTTCACGGACATGCTGGCCATGGAGTGGAAGACCCAGATCCTGGTGAATCAGTCCATTTACACGACCGAGACGGCGAAGGTGTCTGACTTCGAGGCCGGCGTGAAATTCATCAATGACAAGTGGGGCACCTTCACCCAGGCCAACGTCAAGGATCCGGGTTACGACAGCCTGCGCAAGGAGCTCTACAACGACATCCGCAAGCAGGTCTACGACAACTACCCGCAGGTTGAGAACTATTTCCCGGCCACGACGCAGGGTGTGCTCAAGGCTGGCCACGCGGTCTTCCAGTCCCTGTATCCCTACTACATCCCGGGTGACGTGGATCAGATCCAGGGCATGGTCAGCTACTGGGAGTCGCTCTCAGCGGCGGGTAACCTATACATCGTCAACATGTACAGCTACGATCCGTCGCTCGTGGCGAACATCGCCACGCAAAACCAGTACGCCCAGAAGATTGATGCCCGTGTCCTCCAGGCGATGCCCGATGATCTCAGTGCAACGCAGGTCGGCATCTGGCAGCAAGGGCGTGCGTATGCCACCAGTAGTTCTGTCTACAGCAAGGGCTACTACTACCTTGACTACAAGAAGATCACCGACATGGCCGATGCCTGGGGAAATTGTGATCAATGGAGTAGTGGGTACTCGGGTACGGGCTCGCCGACTTACATCACTCAGGATCAACTTAAGAACATCATCTATGGCATGGTCCCAAGCGGCTACACACTGGCGTGGTCCTCTGATTCCCAGTACCTGAGCGGAGTCCGTCCCGGTGGATCGCCCATCATCAACTACATCAAGGCCCAAGACCAGCAGTTGCAGTACCTGACCTATGCAGACACCACGAGGGTCTTTGGCCAGGCTCACACGTACAAGGACGACTTGAACAAGACGCACCATGATTGGAAGGGTGAAACGATCTGCTACGCCACGGACATCCGCTACAACGGCACGACGGTGAACAACCAGCCCCAGCTCAATGACGGGCTCGTGTTGACGGCCTGGGTGTACGTGACACGCAAACTGACGGCGCCGGCGACCTTCTAGTCGTCGCGCGTGGGAACGCACGCAGGGGCCGGTCGCCGAGGGCGACCGGCCCCTGCGTGCGGAGGCAGAGGCCGGCGTTCGACGAGCCTGTCTGCCGTCCTGGGCTCATAATCACGAGAATGACGGCAAGGTCACGGCTGCTGACGATGGCGTGCAATGCCACCCTCATCCTCGCTCTTGTGGGCATGCACCACCTCGTCGTCATGGCCTGCCATCATGCCGCCGCGTCTGCCTCGCCGGCCACCTCGCTCCTGTCGATGGACGAACAGAACTCGTCTTCGCACGCGACGGAACATTGGCTCCCGTCTGCTCGGTCACAGGACATTCCTGATGACGCACCGTGGGACCTGATGGGCGTGGCGGCAACGTGCCTGGCCATCGTGTTCATGCTGATGCTCCTCTTTCCGCCGCGCATGACATGGCGCCTGCGGCGGGCGTTGTTGGCGGGTCGCCGTCCGTCCCGCGGGCGTGTGACCCCGAGCCTCGTCGAAACTCCTGATC
Source organism: Candidatus Nanopelagicales bacterium (assembly GCA_051007175.1). GTDB lineage: Bacteria > Actinomycetota > Actinomycetes > S36-B12 > S36-B12 > Mxb001. Next base: position 8,553 of record JBPCSL010000074.1, on the reverse strand, counting down.
TCTATCGCCTCTCCGTGTCACGGACGTGATCGATCGGCGACCCGCTGATCGATTACTGATGGACATTGGGAGGGAGTGGAAGATGTTTCGACGTTCGCAACTGATTCTCGTCGCCGTGGCCGCCCTGGGATTGCTTGTGGCGGGCTGCGGAGGCTCGCACGAAATGAACGACATGGGCATGGCAAGCCCATCAAGCACGACGGAGGCTTCGGCCGCCGACGCGATGTTTGCGCAGATGATGATTCCTCACCACCAGCAGGCGGTGGAGATGTCGACCCTCGCCGAGACGCGAGCGTCGGACCCCGAGATCAAGGCCCTGGCGGCCGAGATCAAGGGGGCCCAGCAGCCTGAGATCGACCAGATGACCGCCTGGCTTGAGGAGTGGGGCGTGCCCGTCATGGATGCCGATGAGGCCACGGGCGCGCATATGGGCCACGGCATGTCGGGAATGCTCAGCGACGAGCAGATGGCCGAGCTCGAGGCCGCTCAGGGATCGGCGTTCGACGTACTCTTCGCGACATACATGATCGAGCACCACAATGGAGCCATCGCGATGGCGCAGGACGTGGCAGATTCGAACGATCCGCGCGTCGCGGCACTGGCCTCCGCCATCATCAAGGCGCAGGAAGCGGAGATCGCCCAGCTGCAGGGGTTCCTCGCCTCTGCGTCGCCGAGCGCCTAGACCTTGGGGGATCGGCTGGGCGCGGGCTCAGTCCTTCGCTCTGCCGATCCCCCGAGGTTACCCACGTGGCATAGCTCGAACGTGGCGACATCGCTGTACGCCGGGTGAGGGCCAGTCACCGAGTGCACGAGTGCGATGCGGTGGATGCTGAACGCAGGTCCTGAGTAGTCGCCGAGAGCGTCACGCGCGGATCGTGCCGAGCGGTCCCGCTCAGGGGCTGGCCCCCATCGGGCGATCGTGAGGTGAGCCCGCCAGGGACGGCGCTCGACGGGTACGCCGACCGCGCGCATCGCCCGCTGGACCGCCCGGGCCAGCCGGTCGGCGGGGGAGTGCCGCCCGGCCGGGGCGATGCTGAGCCACAGGGCTCCCTGGAAGCTGCCCGCCCCCTCGATCCTCAGGTCCTCGAGGGGTGGGTGCTCGGCGGCCACCTCGTCGAGGGCGGCCTCGATTCGAAGGATCCGGTCGCGCTCGACCTCGCCGAGGAATGCCAGGGTCACGTGCCAGCGTTGTGGAGGTACCCAACGCATGTCCGGGGCCGTGGAGGCGATCCGGTCTACCGCCCCGGCGGCGTGGGCGAGGGCCTCAGGCGGGGGAGTCATCCCGACGAAGAGGCGCACGTCCCCAGACTAAGCCCGGTCGTTCCTGAAGATCCCGGCCTCAAGGGCACCTGGGATTCCGGGGGATCTTGCGTCCTGGCGGTTCGAGGAGTCGGCGGGACGACGTACCATGGGGACATAACTGAACAGCGGGGGTGACAGGTTTCGACGATCAGATGTCTGATCCCGGAGAAGCGTGCCGAGGATGTCGGCTTATCTCGTTAACGATGCCGGTAACCAAATAACTGCCAAAAAGACGCAGTCCGCGTACGCTCTCGCCGCCTAGGCGAGTAGCACGCCGTCAGCCCGGGGAGTCTCCGACCCGGTGTCTGGCGTCAACTAGGAGACTCACCGAACGCCTCGGTCACGGAGGCGCGAGGAACAACTCACAGTGACTGGGCCGCTACCGCGCGGTGCCGTACAAAGCGCGGAGGCCGAGTAGCGACAGCACGGCTACGCACGTAGAAGACCGGTTCAGATCTGAACGGACCCGGGTTCGATTCCCGGCACCTCCACCATGGCTCGTCCCGGGCTAGAGTCCCCGCATGAAGCGGACCCTGGCCCCCGGTGTTCTTGCCCTCGCACTCGGACTCGGTGCTGTTCCGGCCGTCAGCCAGGCCGCGGCGCCGCCTGTCGCCGCGCAGTCCCCGCAGTTGGCTCCCAGCCGGTCGCCCATCGCTGCCTACACGCTCATCGTGCCGGCGTCGGAGTCGCCCTCCGGCCTCATCGCGCGCGTGGTCCTGCCGGGAGGGCTGGAGTGCCCGCGACTCGAGACCACCGTGCAGGGGAAGTGGGGGCCGCGCCGAGTGTCGAGCCCCATGCAGGCTCGCACGACCGGTGCCACGACGCTCAACGCCTTCGATCCCATCGCCGTATGCGAGGCGCAGATGCCGCGCAGGGCCCTCACGGCGTCCATCGCGGGGCGCAGCATTCCGTCGGCGAAGCCGCGCAACATCCGGTCCATCGGGCTGCTCGGCGACTCGGGTTGCCGCGTGAAGGGCACCCACGACCAGGCGTGCAATGACCCCGCCCAGTGGCCCCTGGCTCGCGTCGCCAGTCGGCTAGTGGCCGACCAGCCTGACGTCGTCGTCTACCTGGGCGACTTCTTCTACCGCGAGTCGGCGTGCCCCCCGGCGTCGAGCGCGCTGTGCGGCGGCAGTCCCCAGCCCCTGGAGAAGGCCCCCTTCACCGACTCGGCCTGGGGCTGGATCGTCGACGTCTTGATCCCGATGGCCCCGATGCTCCAGTCGACGCCCATCGTGACGGTGCGCGGCAATCATGAGGTGTGCAGCCGGGCCGGGAATGGCTTCTTCCTCATGTTCGACCCTGCTTACGGCACCGGGGCTACGTGCGCACCGTCAACCGAGGGTGTCGCGCCCACGGTCTATTCGCCGACGACGTCGGTCGACCTGTCCGTCAGCGGTGGCCGGACGCTGCGGCTCGTGAACGTCGACTCCGCCAATGGCGAGGACGCGTCGATCGACGACACGATCGCCATCGCCCAGCGGCCGCTCTTCGCGAGGGCCCAGGAATTGGCGAACACCGCCGACGAGGCGTGGCTTCTCACGCATCGCCCCATCGCTGCGGTCGTATCCACGGAGCTCCTTCCGGTGCCACCGGGGGAGGCGACGGTGTGGTCCTCCCTGACCCAGACCTATTCCTCGTACGGGCTGCTCGACGACTTCGACCTCCTGCTGTCGAGTCATATCCACCTGGCCCAGGCCATCCAGGTCCCAGGCCTGCCGGGACAGTTGGTGCTGGGCAACGCCGGGACGATGCTCGACCCTGCGCAGGGATATGCGATCCCCAAGCACGGCCCGCTCAGCAACGCGTCCGGCCAGACCCTGGTCCCGGTCCCTCCGCTGCCTCCCTATCCGCCGATTCCCACCGCCACCTCGCTCGAGACCTGGGTGCAGTACGGGTATGCGATGGCCCGTCCCACCTCAGCGGGATGGACGATCGACCTGCGTAACGTCGACGGAGCGACCATGGGGACGTGTCGGGTCGCCGATCAGCAGATCTCCTGCCTCTAGAGACTGGCGCGCGGCATGGGGCGCACTCTCTTGCCTCTTTGCCTGTGAGACGTCAGCAGTGTGGGGAGGGGCCTTGAGGCCCCTCCCCACACTGCGATCGAACCGCTGACGTCCCCGAACTAATGGGGGAGCGTGAGGATGAACTCGAAGGCCATCAAGACCCCTGCGATGATGATGCCGACAGCCACATTGACCTGAGAGATCGACCCATCGGACGAGCCGACGCTCTGCACGTAGCTGGTGGACCCGTCCGGTTGCGTCGGAGTGAGAGTGACGGTGCCGCAGACAACATCCTTCACGATGTCGACGATGATCCCCGGTCCCGGTAGAGCGGTGTCCGGCGCGCACTGGGATCGCGATGCGTCGTAATACTCGATGTGTCCCACAGCGGCGGACACAAGGACGGCGAGAAGGTAGTGAGTGCCGTCGATGTAGAACGGCGAGCTGTCGATGGGATATGCGTCTCGCGAGGCCGTCCCCGCTCGATTCACGTTGATGGCGAAGTCGACCATCTGCGTCGGGAGCTTGCCCTTCACCTGGGCAAGGAAGGTGAGCTGGCCGTCAGCGTTGATGCGCGGCTTCGACAGCCCGGCCGCGCGGAACGTCGGAGCCTTCGCTCCTGCCTCCACCCACGTCAGCGTTGTCTCGGCCTTGCTGCCGTCGCGGTGACCGAGGCGCTGCCAGCCGGCCACGAGCGCCTTGGGCGTGAAGGTGCCGATCCTCGTCTTCTTGCCGGAGACCCCCCCGAGCCACGTGATCTTCGCGCCGTCGGGCACGACGATGCGGTACTGCCCCTTCGACTTCGCCTTGGCGTAAGCCGTGCCGCCATCGATGCGCACGAGCGCCTGGCCGGACGGCTTCTGTGCGGTGGGGGCAGCGCCGGCCGTCCCCGGTGCGAGCAGTCCGAGCGCGAGTGCGCCGGCCGCGACTGAAGCAAAGACCCAGCGAGCCTTCACGGAACCTCCCTGTGAGTAGTGATCCCCACAACCTAGGGGGTTCGTGAGGGCGCAGCCATGGCAGCGCGCCAACTACCGTGCTGGCACGGTGGGGCTTGCCCTGCTCTTCACGGGTCGGTACGTGAGGCGCCTCGCTGCATGACCCGTAGGGCCGGTGTCACGCGCTCCCATTAGGGTCCGGTTGTGCTCAGCGTGCTCCTGGGGTTGCTCACCGCCAGCTTCTTCGCGAGCACCAGCCTCATCTCCTCGCGCACGGTCAAGGTCATCGGCTCGGCGTCGTCGCTGGCCTGGACCATGTTGGTCGGCCTCATCATCACGACCCCGTTCGTGTTCCTGGCCGGCGTGCCGAGCAACCTGGGGGCCAGCCTGCCGTGGATGGCCCTGGCTGGGTTCGGCAATGTGTGCGGCATCCTGCTGGCCGGATTCGCCCTCCGCGTGGGCAAGGTAGGAGTCGTCGCGCCGATCCTCGCCACCGGTGGTGCGATCTCCGCGCTCATCGCGGCGATCCTGGGGGAGAGCATCGCGCCGATCGTCGCATTCCTCCTCCTCGTCATCGTCGGAGGAGTCGTGCTGTCGGCCGTGGCACCGGATCCGCAGCCACTCGCCAATGAGCGACCCGTGTACGCCGTCCTCGTGAGTTGCCTGGCCGCGCTGTGCATCGGCCTGGGGCTTCTCGGCACCGGCTCGCTGAGCGACGAGCTGCCGGTCTCGTGGGTCCTGCTACCCGCCCGCCTCGTCGGCGTCGTGGTCCTCCTCATCCCTTTGCTCCTCACCCGACGCCTCGCCATCACCCGCTCGACGGCGCCGCTGGTGACGGCCATGGGATTCACCGAGGTGCTCGGCTTCCTGTGTTTCTCCATCGGTGCCCAGTACCACGTGGCGGTGATGTCGGTCCTCGCCTCGCAGTTCGCACCTATCGCCGCGATCGCGGCGTATTTCCTCTTCAAGGAGCGACTGGGGCGCCTGCAGATCGCCGGCATGGTCGTCATCGTCGCCGGGGTCACGGCGCTCAGCCTCGTGGGCTGACCGGCGATGCTAGCGTCGCCGGTCTCGCGTGTCCGAGCAGTGTGATGGAGGGAGGCCGGGTGTCCGTCGAAGTCGCACCGGGCGTCTACGTCATGACCTCGCGCCGATTCGCCACGACCTCGACCGTCATCGCCGCGGGGCGACAGGCCCTGGTTATCGACCCCGCTTGGGATGAGGACGAACTCGCGTCCGTGGCGTCGCTGTTGTCGGCCCAGGGCCTTGAGTGCGTTGCCGGCTTGGCCACCCATGAGCACTACGACCACGTCCTGTGGCATCCCGACCTGCCGGATGTCCCGCGCTATGCGGCCCCGTGGGCCTGCGAGCGACTGTCGCCGACCGGTCCCGCGCGCCACGAAGTCCTGGCGCCGCTGATCGGCGACCTGCCGGAGGACCTCATGGCGATTGCGGGGCTTCTCACGCCCATTCCGGGAGCGACGCGGCCCGCCTCCGCCGTGCCGGGCCGCCCCTATCCGCGCTCCACCACGCTCCCGGAGGCAATCGAGCTGCACTGGTCGACCCGCGAGGTCATCGTCCACGAGCATGATGCGCACGTGCGCGGCCATCTCGCCGTCGAGCTCGTCGACGCAGGAGTGCTTGTCGCCGGCGACATGCTGAGCGACGTGGAGATCCCGTACCCCGACCTCGACGATCCCGACCTCAGCGCGTATCTCGTGGGGCTGGACCGCCTCGCCGATGCAGTGCGCCGATCCCGCGTGCTCATCCCCGGGCACGGGACACCGACGGACGATCCGATGTCGCGGCTGGACGCCGACCGTCGCTATCTCGATGCGATCCTCGCGGGACGCGAGGTCGAGGATCCGCGGCTGGCCCATGACGGCATGGCGGAGCTGCATGCGGCCAACGTGGAGCGTGCGAGGGCCACCTCGGTGGGCTGACGTCGCGCTAGAGTGACGGCGGCACCGAGGCGAGAGGCGACGCTCATTTCCGATTCCGTGTCTCCTGGGACACGTCGTGTCCCGGCGTGGACGCTGGCCGTGGGCGCCATGCTCGCCGCCCAGCTCGGGGCTGCGCTGTCCGTGGGGCTCTTCGATGACATTGGCACGGCCGGCACCGCCTGGCTGCGCCTCACCCTGGGCGCGATCATCCTCGTCATCCTGGTGCGCCCGCGGATCCGGTCATGGTCGTGGTCGCGCCTGCGCGCCCCGATCGTCCTCGGCATCGTCTCCGGCCTCATGACCCTCTTCTTCCTGGCCGCGATCGCGCGGCTCCCGCTGGGCACGGCGATCGCCATCGACTTCCTGGGCCCGCTCACGGTCGCCGTCATCACGAGCAAGTCGCGTGCCGCCATCCTCTGGCCGGTGCTCGCCCTCGCCGGCGTGCTCATCCTCACCGAGCCATGGGATCCCCAGCTTGATCCGCTCGGCATCCTCTTCGCGCTTCTCGCGGGCACCATGTGGGGCAGCTACATCCTGCTTATGCAGCGCGTGGGCGATAGCTACTCGGGCCTGGATGGGCTCGCGATCATGATGCCGGTCGCCGCGGTGACCGCCGCGGTCATCGGGGTGCCCCAGGCGTGGGGGCATCTCACGCTTCCCGTCGTCCTCACGGCCCTTGTCGTCGCCCTGCTCATGCCGGTGACGGTGTTCATCCTGGAGATGTTCGCTCTCAGGCGCCTCACGACCTCGGCATTCGGCACGCTCATGGCGCTGGAGCCGGCCATTGCCATCGGCGTGGGCCTGGTCGTCCTCTCGCAGGTTCCCGAGCTCGCTCAGATGGCCGGCATCGCTCTCGTGGTCATCGCGGGCATCGGGGCGGAGCGGATCGGGCGCCGGACGGCACCGCTCATCGAGCCGGCGGGATAGCGGCGGCCGTGCGGCCGACGGAGTCCGTGGCCCCTCGCGGTGAGACGATGCGCCCGTGAATCCCGCGTCGCTGCCGGCCTTCCTGCTCGCGGTCCTCGTCATCGCCGCCTCTCCCGGGCCTGCGATGGCGCTCATCTTCCAGCGCGCCGGATTGCACGGCTTCCGTGCGGCGATCCCCACCGTGCTCGGTCTCGAGCTCGGCCTCTTCCTCTGGGCGCTCGCCGCCGGAGCGGGGCTCGCCGCGCTCGTGGCCGCCTCCGAAGTGGCTTTCTGGGTGCTGCGTGTCGCGGGCGCTGCCTTCCTCGGCTATCTCGGGATCAGGGCGATCATGGCCGGCTGGCGCCTCCGCGATCGCGAAGGCACCGAGGCCCTCCCGGCACCACCGGCGCCTCGATCGCGTGCGGGCGCATTCGGCGAGGGCGTGATCGTGCAATTGGCCAACCCGAAGGCGGCCGTCTTCCTCCTCGCCTTCTACCCGCAGTTCCTGCCGACCAGCGGCCCGGTGCTCGGCCCGACCGTGGCACTCGGGCTCATCCAGGTCAGCGTGGAGACGGTCCTCTACCTCGGGCTTGCCCTGGCGGTGGGGCGTGCGTCGGCGTGGTTCAGCCGGACCGCCATACGACGCCGACTCGACTATGCGAGCGGGGCGGTCCTGCTGGCGCTCGGCCTGCGCGTGGCCCTGACGTCGCGAGCCTGACGGCCGTCACTGCGCCACGGTCACGCGGACGTCGCCGTTGATGACCGTCACGCATTGCCCGCCCACCCAGATGTCGTCTCCGTCGCGACGGACATGCACGCGCCCGGATCGCCCGAGCACCGTGCCCTGGGCGGCGACGTAGGAATCGCTGGCCTGGCCGGACGCGATGAGCCACTGGGCGAGCGCGGCGTTGAGGGACCCCGTCACGGGGTCCTCGGTGAGCCCGGAGTTGCCGGGGAAGAACGCCCGCACCTCGAAGTCAGCATCCCCGGACGCATGAGGACCGATCACTCCCACGTCGAGGCCGCGCAGGACGTGCGGGTCAGGCCGCAGGGACAGGACCTGCTCCGCCGACTCGAGCAGCACCGCCTGCCAACCGGGACCGTTGTCGCACCACTGGTGGTCGACGATGTCGCCCGCTGACAGGCCGAGTCCGGTCGCGACCCGGTCGACTTCCTGCTCGGAGAGCGGACCGCTGCGCCGCAGCAGGGGAGCGGCGAAGGAGAGCACGTCGCCGGATCGCCGGATGCGCACGAGTCCGACCCCGCACTCCTGCACGATCTCGCGGCCGGCCGGGACTCCGCCTGCCTCCAGCCACGCGTGACAGGTGCCGAGCGTGGGGTGACCGGCGAAGGGCAGCTCCCGGCCGGGGCAGAAGATCCGCACGCGGTAGTCGGCGGCCGGATCCGTGGGAGCCAGGAGGAATGTCGCCTCGGACAGATTGGTCCAGTCCGTGAACT
>JBPCSL010000073.1:0-16627 GCA_051007175.1 Candidatus Nanopelagicales bacterium | reverse complement strand
CCCCACACCCTCACCGGGCTGGTCAACGGCCACAACTACACCATCTACGCCCGAGCCGTGAACACCATCGGCACCGGCCCCTGGTCCACCGGCACCCTGGTCACTCCGCAGGGCCCTCCCGGTGTGCTCACCGGCGTGGCAGCGGCTCCCGGGAACACCACGGCGTCGGTGTCGTGGACGGTCGATGACACCGGTGGGTCGGCGGTGACCCGTATCGAGTTCGCCCTCGACGACACCGTCACCGTGGACGACTCCACCAGCAACGTCGCCGGACCGCACACCCTGACCGGGCTGGTCAACGGCCACACCTACACCGTCTACGTCCGGGCCGTGAACACCATCGGCGCGGGTCCGTGGTCCACCGGCACCCCCGTCACCCCGCAGGCCCCTGCGCCTCCCACGCCGCCCACGCCGGCACCGTCGTATCCCCCGGGCCCCCCGGTCTCGGTGACCGCGGTCGCCGGCAACGCCGCCGCCACCGTGGCGTGGACCGCGCCAGCTGACCCGGGCTCCTTCCCGGTCTCGACGTACCAGGTGACCTCCTCACCCGAAGGCCGCTCCTGCATGACCTCCGCACTCACCTGCGAGGTGAGCGGCCTGACCACCGGCACCGCCTACACCTTCACCGTCCGAGCCCTCAACGCAGCCGGCTGGGGACCCTCATCAGCGCCATCGGCAGCCGTCACCCCGCAGGCAACCCCGAAGCCATCGATCCTCATCACCGGCAGCCGCACCGGCAGCACCATCCGTGTCGACGGCACCACCAGCGACCTGACCGGCACGCTCACGCCCTGGATCCGATTCCCCAGCCAGACCACCTTCACCGAGGGCTACGCCAGACTGACCATCACCGACAACGCCTTCACCTGGTCACGCAAATCCAACAAGAAGACCCACATCTACTTCACCCACGGCACCGTGCAGTCCAACACCATCACCATCGCGGCACGCTGACTTCGTCACTGCGACTTTTCAAGGCGGCACCACCTGAGCATGGCCAGGAATCTTCCGTGGCCGTCTGGATGCGGCTGCCGTTGCTCACTTTCACACGCCGCAGAATGGCGCCCGTGATGAACGGGATCGTGAACGATGATCGACGTGGAGACCAAGAGGGACTAGACCCATAGGAGAGAGCCCCGGACCTGCCGCAAGGTAGGTCAGGGGCCACCTCTCGTCACCGACATGACCGCGGCCGAGGGCTGTATCCGCGACTCATCCCGGATCCACCCCGACCTGTCGGCCTTTCATCAGGCCACTCCGCCCTCTCGTGTGATGTACTCGCCTCTTCATCCCGGGGAGGTTCCATGCGCGGACGAATGATGGCGGCCGGAGCCGCTGTAGCCCTCACGCTGACCTGCCTCAGTGCGCCAGCCCTCGCAGCAACACCGGGCAACGTGGCGCCCAAGGCCATCGCCAAGGTGAGCAAGCCCGACCCGTCCACGGGGCGCGTCACCGTGCGCATCAAGGCGACTGACGCTGATGGTGACCGGCTGACCTTCCGCGCTCCGAAGCGGACAGCCAAGGGGGCGATCGTCGGCCTGCGGACTCGCGCAGGAGTGACGACGAGCTCCCAGGGCACGTTCAACTACACGCCCACGGCCGCCGCACGCCATGCCGCATCCTCGGCGAGCCAAGAGGAAGAGGAGTTCACCGCGGATACCTTCACCGTCACGGTGAGCGACGGCTACGGAGGCACCGTGTCCGTGCCGGTGACCGTGCCGATCTCACCGCAGAATGCGGCTCCCATTGCCCCCTCCCCCGTGGTAGGGACCCCGGATCCCACCACGGGCGTGGTCTCGGGATCCGTGTGGACTGCCGATCCCGACGGCGACGTCTTGACCTACACCGTGACGACTCCCCCCGCGAAGGGAACTGTCACCGTGAACGGGACTGGTGCCTTCACCTACACGCCGACGCGCACGTCTCCGCAGGTCCTGGGCTTCCCGCGGGCCTCTCAATCGGACGCGAGGGACACCTTCACGGTGACGATCAGCGACGGACACGGCGGCATCATCTGGGTGCCCGTCAGCGTGCCGTTGCCTCCTCTCCCCCCTTTCTGATCGACAGCGCGGGCCGACTTCCCAACAGGTCCACTAGGGTCACGAGCGTGACGATTCGCAAGGCGACCCCATCCGATGTCCCGGAGATCCTCGCGATGATTCGCGAGCTCGCCGAGTACGAGAAGGCGCCGCACGAGGTCGTGGCCACGGAGGACCTGCTGTCGGACGCCCTCTTCGGCGCCAGCCCGGCGGTCTTCGGGCTCATGGCCGAAGACGACGAGCGACCCGTGGGATTCGCCCTGTGGTTCCTCAACTTCTCGACATGGCTGGGCCGTCACGGCGTCTACCTCGAGGACCTGTACGTGCGACCCGAGTATCGCGGCCAGGGCCACGGCAAGGCCCTGCTCTCGGAGCTGGCACGCCTCTGCGTCGAGCGCGGATACGGCCGCTTCGAATGGTGGGTCCTCGACTGGAACGAGCCGGCTCTGGAGTTCTACCGCTCGATCGGTGCGGTCCCCATGGACGAGTGGACTGTGCAACGCCTCACCGGAGAGCCCTTGCGCCACCTAGCCCAGCACTCCCGCGACCCCCAGGATGAAGGGCTCTCCCAGCAGTAGGCGAGTCAGTTCTCAGCCCGTGCGCCGCGATGTCGACCCGCACCGGTCCGGATCGAAGGACCTCTTCCCCATCAGTCGGCGCCGCGGCGACCTCCTCCTCGCGGGCGCACGAAGACCCACCATTTTGCCTTCCGTTGACCTTCGCGAGATCAGCCCCTTACCCACGCCTCCGTAGCGTCGTCCCACGTGAGCCACCCCGGCTATCCACACAGTGGAAGGACATCACCATGACGACGAATCAGTCCCTGGCCATCTCGGAGACGAGCATCCTCGTCGAGTCCCCAGGGGAGGCCTCGGACATCGCCCGACGGGCGATCGTCGCGGTCGGACTCGTCGGGATCGCGCTGGTCCACCTGCTCGACGTGCAGGGCAAGCTCGAGGAAGTCCCCTACCTTGGCTTCGCCTACATCGGACTCATCATCGCCAGCCTCGTCCTCGCTGACCTGAACGTCCGTCGCGGCGGTCGCATGGTGTACGCCGCGTCCGCCGGCCTCGCCGCCGCGGTGATCATCGGCTACGCCATCAACAGGACCGTGGGCATGCCCGGGGCCATGGACGACATCGGCAACTGGTGGGAGCCGCTTGGACTGGCATCCCTCCTGGTGGAGGCCACCGTCGTGTGGTTCGCCATCACCGGCTGGATGCGCAAGACCTTCTAAGCAGGCGCCGGGGGAGGCGCCCGAGCGGCGTCAACGCCCGCTCAATGGGTGGGGCCGGCATCTGCCGGCCCCACCCATCCTCGTTATCGCTGAGCGCCTCCGGCGCCGACCTTCTCCACGACGGAGGCAATGCGTCGTTCGCGCGTCTCGGGCTTCTTGGCCTCTTCCACGGCCCGCACGTGCTCCTTGCGATAGGTGTAGGAGAGCGCATCGAAGGCGGAACGAAGCCCGGCCTTCTTGAGGGCCGCGGCCAGGTCCTTCGGGACGTCCACGGTCCGCTCGCCCACGTCCGCTGAGATATCCACGGCATAGGAACTCCCCGGCACGAGGCCGCCCTCGCGCATCTCCTTGTTGACGACCGTCATCCACTGCCCGCGATAGATCGACACGCTCGTGCGGTACGTCGTACCGCGGAAGGTGATCACGACGGGCACCCGGCCTCGGCCGGCGGAGCCTCGAATCCGATCGACCTGATCCTGCTCGAGGATGATCGTCGCCGTCGTCTTCCCCGTGGGAATGACCTCGACTGTGAGGCGCATGCGCCTACTCCCCGAGCGCCGTCCCGGCCTGGTACCAGGCGCGAGCTGACGACGTGTTGTTGGCGATGAGGACGAGGACCGAGATGACGAGCGTCGCCCAGCCAACGCCCTGCAGGATGCTGAAGAGGCTGAACACGAGGTTGATGATCGCCAGCAGATTGATCGTCATGCCCGCGCCCCCGTCACCGCGCAGCGCCAGGCGTCCGATCCATACGAATCCCACCGCCAGGACGAAGTCCAGGCACGCCATGAGGATCCAATAGATGTCCGGGGCCGGCTGGGAGTAGAAGAGCTGGGACTCGCCCGGCTGGAACACCAGGTAGAGGTGGATGCCGAGGGCCACGACATAGCCCAGGGCCCCGAGGAACATCATGGCGGCGGCGAAGGACACGCTCGCGGGCCGCGGCATCGGGCTGATCATGCTCATGCGCACGACCCTACCCGTCACTCGCCGACGAGTGCCTGCGTCGTCGACGGAAGGAAGAGGCAGACCAGGGCCAGGATCGACAGCGCCACCACCAGGATGCCCACGACCTTCTCGACAGGCCCCGCGGCGCCCGCCAGAGGGAACCCCACCACGAGCCCGAGCAACTGCCCGAGCACCGCGGGCGCCCGGCCCCAGCGTCGGCGGCGCCACAGTCCCCAGCCCGCAAGGAGCAGGCCGACCCCGAAGACGACGAAGATGACGATCTCGAGGGTCACCGACGACGTATTCGACACCTGCGATGGGCCCGTGATGCCGAAGCGAGCGAGCTCGACGATGACGTAGATCGCATACGCGGTGAACGCCGCGCCCTCGAGCAGTGCCACGGCCGCCGCCGTGCGCAGCGGCAGGAGGGGATGCATACGCACAGACTAGGGTGGCCGGGTGCGCGGCCTCCTCGTGGTCAACCTCCACGCGACGACGACGTCCCCGCGCGTCACCGACGTGCTCGTGCACGCGCTGGCCGACGAGATCGATCTCGAGGTGGTCCGCACCGAGTACCGCGGCCATGCCTTCGACCTCGGCCGACGTGCGCGCGAGGAGGGCCTGGACGTCGTGTGCACGCTCGGCGGCGACGGCACGATCAATGAGACCGTCAACGGGATGCTCGAGGCGGGCGTCGGAGACGACGTACCCCTGCTTGCCCCGGTCCCCGGCGGCAGCGCCAATGTCTTCGCCCGATCGCTGGGCCTGCCCGCCGACCCCGTCGAGGCCACCGGGGTGCTGCTCGAGGCGGTGCGCGCGCATCGCGTGCGACGCATCGGGTTGGGCACGGCGACGGTCACCGATGCCGCGGGGCACGTGATGGCGCCGCGCTGGTTCCTCGCGAATGTCGGGATCGGTATCGATGCGGAGATCATCGCGGCCATGGAGTCCGACCGCGCTGAGGGGAAGGAGGCGACGCCGGCGCGCTACCTCATGACCACGCTGCGCCAGTTCTTCCTGCATACCGAGCGCCGCGATCCCCCGCTCGCCCTGGAGGTCCCCGGCATGGAGACCATCGAGGGCGTCTTCCTCGCCATCGTGCAGAACACCGCTCCCTGGACCTACTTCGGGGCGATCCCCGTCAACCCCTGCCCCGAGGCCTCCTTCGACACAGGGCTGGACCTCTTCGCGGTACGCCGCATGGGAGTCGCCACGGCCCTGCGCCTGGCACGCCGCATGCTCGCGGCCAGCCACGCCGGCTCCACCCGGCGCAGCCTCACCACACTCCACGACGTACCGACCCTCACCGTCCGAGCCCACCGTCCCACCTCCCTGCAGATCGACGGCGAGGGCATGGGGGAGGTCACCGCGGCCGCCTGCGCCTCCGTCGCGGGGGCGCTCGGGGTCCTCTGCTGAGGGGACGACGTCCGGTTATCGGTGGATCACTGACCGATCTGTGACCAAGCCGACACGTCAGAGCCCGTTTCGGTTGTCGATTCACCTTGTGGAGACCCCGGGCGTCTGCGACCCTTATCGGGCACCCCGCCTCGACCTTGCGGTCCGCAGGGCGGGAAGCGCGTGAATGAGGTCACAAGCACGAGGAGGGAGGGACCATGGATTGGCGCCATGAGTCGGCGTGCCGCGACGAGGATCCCGAGCTCTTCTTCCCCATTGGCAACACCGGTCCCGCCCTTCTCCAGATCGAGGAGGCCAAGGCCGTCTGCCGGCGTTGCCCCGTGATCGACGATTGCCTCCGCTGGGCCCTCGAGACGGGCCAGGATGCCGGCGTCTGGGGTGGCCTCAGCGAGGACGAGCGTCGCGCCCTGAAGCGCCGCAATGCGCGCCTGCGCGCCCGCAGCACCGCCTGAGACTCAGCCTCCGGGCACCTCGATCCCCACCCGCGTGCCGCTGTCCGGCCGCACGTCGATCGTCAACTCCCCGCCCAGGTCCTCGGCCACGAGCATCCGCACGATCTGCAGGCCCAGCCCCTCGGCGGCGCCATCGGCAAACCCGCCGCCGTCATCGACGACATGGACGACGATCCGCTCGTCCGCGCGCGCGGGTCGCACCGAGATCTCGTGCGCGCGCGCATGCTCCACGGCGTTCTGCAGGATCTCGGACACCGCCATAGCGAGCGGGCCCGCCATGTCGGTGGAGATGGTGCCGATACTTCCCGATCGCTCGATGCTCGGGCTTCGTCCTTCCGGCGCATGCGCGGGTGCGAGGTCGCGCGCGAGGTGGACGAGTCGATCGATGACCTCGTCGAAGTCGATGGTGTCACCCGGCTCCTGCGCCAGGATCTCGTGCACCGCCGCGATCGCCGAGACCCGCCGGCCCGCCTCGGCCAGTGCCTCCCGGGCCTCGTCGGCCTGCACGCGACGGGACTGCAGCCTCAGCAGGGCGCCGACCGTCTGCAGGTTGTTCTTCACCCGGTGATGCACCTCGCGCAGGGTCGCGTCCTTGCTGAGGAGCGCGCGCTCCCGGCGGCGCAGGTCGGTGATGTCGCGCACGAGGACGATGGCGCCCCGCGGCACCGCATCCTCCGTGAGGGGCACCGCCCGCAGGCTCACCGACGCGAGCGAGTTCTCGATCTCCGCATCTCCCGCGATCCGACCGCCCGCCACGAGCGCGACCTGCTCGTCCACCGGGCCGGCGCGATGCACCAGGCGGGTGGCCACGCGCGACAGGTCGCTGCCCTCCAGCGCGGGTGCGAGGCCCAGGCGACGGAACGCCGACACCGCATTGGGACTGGCGAAGGTCACCTCGCCGTCGATCGAGAGCCGCAGCAGTCCATCGCCCACGCGCGGCGGCGAGCCGTCCGCCGAGGCATCCATGCCCGGCGGCGGAAAGGTGCCCTGCGCGGCCATGCCGAGCAGCAGGTCCGCCGTCTCCAGGTACACCGATTCGAGACGACCTCCCTCGCGCGTGACGGGGTGCCGCGCGATCACGGCGATGACACGCGACCCCGAGCGGATCGGCACCGCCTCCATCTCCCGTGGGACCGACCCCTCGCGATGGGTGAGGACTCGCCCTGTCGCGGCGGCCCGGTCGAGGTCGGGGGTGCGACCCTTCGGCACGAAGCTGCCTACGAGATCGTCCGGCAGTGCTGTCGGCGCGGTCGCCGGGCGCACAAGAGCGGCGGCCACCCAGCCTCCTGAGTTCCAGGTGGGCAGCCACAGGACGAGGTCGGAGAGCGCAAGGTCGGCCACGAGGCCCCACGCCGAGACGAGGGCCCGCAGGCGCTCGAGATCCTCCGGCCCCAGGTCGGTGCGCTCCTCGACGAGGCGATCCATCGTCCCCACGAACGGCGAGGCTACGCCCCGCGGACCCCGGAATGCCGGGCGGTAGCCTGCTGGACAGCCGAAGGGAGCCCCGTGCAGAACAAGACGCTCATCGCCGCCACCGCCATCATCGCCCTGGTGGCACTGGGCATCAGCATCCTCGCGCTCGTCATCTACTGACGATGGCCGACATGCGCTCGCCGGCGCACGGTGGAGTCCAGGCAGTCGAGGCCGCACGGCATCACGGTGTCGACACGCTCTTCACCCTTTCCGGGGCCCACGTCTTCCCCCTGTACGACGCTGCCGTGGGCGGCGCCTCCGCCGTGCAGTCCGGCGCAGCGGGGCCGCTGCGGCTCGTCGACGTGCGCCATGAGCAGACGGCCGTCTTCGCCGCTGAGGCCACCGGCAAGCTGACCCGCACGCCCGGGTTCGCCGTGGTGACGGCAGGCCCGGGCGTGACGAACGCCGTCAGCGCCGTCGCCGGCGCCTGGGTCAACGGGTCGCCCCTCGTCCTCGTCGGCGGCCGCGCACCCGACGGCCGCTGGGGATCGGGCGCACTGCAGGAGATCGATCACCCGCCGCTGCTCGCCCCCGTGACCAAGGCCGCACACACGGTGCACGATGCCGGCGGGGTCGGCCCGGCGATCGACGCGGCATTCCGCGTGGCCGGCAGTGCGCATCGCGGGCCTGTCTTCGTCGACGTGCCCATGGATGTGCTCTTCACCCCCGCGGCCTACCCTGCGCCAGAGCAGGGCACGGAGCCCGTGGCGCGTCCCGACGACGCCGATATCGCGCGCATCGCCGAGCTGCTCCGTCGGGTCGAGCGGCCGGTCATGGTGCTCGGCAGCGATGTCTGGGCCGACGGTGCCGATGCCGCGGCGCGCACCTTCGCCGATGCCTCCGGCATTCCCGTCATCGCCAATGGCATGGCGCGCGGCATCCTGCCGCCCGATCACCCCCTGCTCGTGACTCGCGCCCGAGGGGCGGCGTTCACCGGCAGCGACCTCGTCATGGTGGTGGGCACACCCTTGGACTTCCGCCTCGGCTACGGACGCTTCGGCGATGCCCCGGTCATCCACGTTGCCGACTCGCCGGGCCAGCTGGCGCCGCACGTGGACCTCGCGGCCTCCGCTGCCGGGGACCTCAGCGTCTTCTTCCTCTCGCTTGCGCGGACCCTGGGCGATCCGCTCGCCGTCGACGAGTGGGCCACCGGCCTGCGCGAGCGCGCCCTGGCGGCCATCGCCGCCGATGCCGCTGACCTTGCCAGCGACGCCGATCCCATCCACCCCGCGCGCATCTACGGCGAGCTGCTCCCCCGCCTCGCCGACGACGCCGTCATCATCGGCGACGGGGGCGACTTCGTCTCCTTCGCGGGCCGCTACGTCGAGCCGCGGCGCCCCGGCCACTGGCTGGATCCCGGTCCCTACGGCTGCCTCGGCACCGGCCCCGGCTATGCGATGGCGGCGCGCCTGGCGCATCCGTCGTCGCAGGTCGTGCTGCTGCTGGGCGACGGCGCCGCCGGCTTCTCGCTCATGGATGTCGACTCTCTCGTCCGGCACGACCTTCCCGTCGTCATCGTGATCGGCAACAACAGCGGGTGGAACCTCGAGCGCCATCCGATGCGGTTCCTCTACGGGTACGACGTGGCCGCTGAGTTGCGGCCCACGGCGTACGACGACGTCGTGAAGGCGCTCGGGGGCGCCGGCGAAACGGTGACGCGGCCGCAGGACATCGGCACGGCACTCGACCGCGCCTTCGACTCAGCCGTGCCCTATGTAGTGAACGTGATGACCGACCCGCAGATCGCGTATCCGCGGTCGACGACGGGGGTCTAGGCCCCGGCGCAGAGCTGGCGGATGATCGGCTCGGCATCCTGGGCGGGACCGGACCACCCGTTGGGACGCAGCTCCGCGTGGAGGTGCACCGCCCCCGCGGAGCCGGTGTCGCCCATGTAGCCGATGAGCTGTCCCGCCTTCACCTGGTCGCCTTCGGAGAAGAGGATCTTGGAGAAGTGGCCGTAGAACCACATCTGGCCGCCCTTCCCCGTGATGTCGAGGATGAGGGCGCCATTGCCCTGGTATCCGCTGCGGGTCACCTTGCCGGCATCGATGGCATAGATGGGCGAGCCCGCCTTGCCCATGAGGTCGAAGCCCATGTGGTTGCGCCCCGCGCCCATGCCATCGCCGTAGGTGAAGTCGACCGCAGGGCAGAAACGCCCGTCGACCTGCACGTCGCCAAACGACGCATCGCTCCCAGCAGCCGCGCGGGCGACGTCCTCGCCGAGGGCCGCCCATGTCTCCACGCCTACGACTCCGGTGACGGGAAGTCCCTGCTCCTCCTGGAAGCGCTGCACGGCGATGAGGGTGACGGGACCGAAGTAGCCGGAGACCGGCTTGACCTTGAGGGCCCGCTGGAGCACGCGCACGGCCTCGCCCTTGTCGCCCTTGGCGAGCTCCGGGGCTGCCGCGGCGCGGGAGGACCCGGGCTTGGGAGCCGCCTGGCTGGCGGACGGGACGGCCACGAGAGCCGCGACGGCGATAGCGGTCGCGCCCAGGAGCGCGGTCAGGCGTCGAGCCGTGCTGTGCATGGCGCCTCCGGTGCCTGCGGGGTCAGCTGTCGGGTTCGGCCGGAGGATCGGCCGGCCACGCATGCGTGGCTTCACCCCAAGACCGGCGCGACCCCTCCACGAGGAGGCAGTGCCGGTCGTAGGCCCGGTTCTGCCCGGCGGGGCGGCGGTGCCGCCCCTGTCGGGCTTGCCCGGACCCGGTGGGTCCCCCGCTCCTGCCCGCGGATGGTGCGCCCGGCACGGGCAGGACTCGGCGTGTGCCAGGCGGCCGGCCCGGGAAGGACCGACCCCGGAAACATAACAGAATGGTCACGGACCCGCCAGGCGCGCCGTCCGCGCGTCCCGGCCCCCTGGGGGCCTCTCAGCGGCGGAAAGCGCGGAGCAGGACCCCGGGGACCGGCTCCCAGTCCCGGTCCGGCACCGGCTCGAAGCCGCAGGACCGGTAGAGGGCCACGGCGGGATCGTTCCCCTCGATGACGCAGCAGATGAGGGGCTTCCCCTCGGCGCGGGCGCTCACCGCCTCCAGGAGGGCCCGGCCCATGCCGCCGCCCCACCGATCCGGTCGCACCGCCATGAACCGGAACTCCACTTCCCCGGGCTCGGCCATCTGGGCGAGCGGCTCCCCCGGCCTCAGGACCGTGACCGTCCCCACCACCTCGCCCTGCTCGAGGGCCACGAGCACCTCGGAGTCGGCCGCGCGCCCGGCGACATCGCGCAGCACGTGCACGTAGTCGTCCTCCTCGCTGCTCAGGCCGTAGCCCGCTGAGTAGCCCTCCACGCACACCTCGCCGGCCCAGTCCCATTCCGCGGGAAGCGCACGGCGGATGATCAGGGGCCGGGACGCCGTGGACAGGAATCGCTCGCGCTCGACGATCGCCCGGGTCACGCGTCCGCGCGCGATGAGCTCGGGCCCCGCGCCAATGTCGTGGTGGGCCGTCACCTCGAAGGTGAGAGATCGTTCGGCGCGCTCCACCACCTCGGCGGAGGCGGTCACCGCAGCGCCCACCGGCGTCGCGAGCAGATGCTCGACGTCTACGCGGATGCCGACGGTCGTCGCGCGTGCCGGAAGATCGTCGGCGGCCGCCACCGTGGCCGCCTCCATCCACGCGATGAGACGCGGGGTGGCCAGGACGGGGACGTCACCGCTGCCGAGTGCGAGGGCCGTGTCGTCGACGCTGACGACGTACGACAGGGGCATCAGGAGGACGCGCCGCCCTGCATCGTGACGAGCAGGTCGCCTTCGTGTACGACGTCCCCGGGCTGCACGGCGATCTCCAGCACGACACCGCCGGTCTCGGCGATGACGGGGATCTCCATCTTCATGGATTCCAGGAGCAGAAGGGTGTCGCCCACGGCGACAGGCGTGCCCGACTCCACCAGCAGGGAGTGGACCTGCGCCACCATCTCGGCGCGGATCTCCACGGGCACGGTCAGGGCCTAGGAGTTAGGGCGCTTGCCGTGGTTGGCGCCGCTCTTCTTGCGATCGCGCTTCTTGCGGGCCCGCTTGCTCATGGTCGCTCCCAGGGGTCGTGTCAGCGCCACATCGTGGCACACCGCCCGATCAGCCTCGTCGGTAGGTGACCCGGATCTCCTGGATGCGCGCGATGACCCGCACGCGAAGCTCGGCCGGCGCCGACTCCTGGCAGCACGAGCGGTGGACGAGGGCCTTGACGGCCTTCTCCAGGCTGTACTGCTGCAGGCAGGGCGGGCACTCGTCGAGATGGGCTACGACGAGGGCGCGACTGCGCTCATCGATCTCGCCGTCCAGGAAGTCGTAGACCCAGGACAGCACCTCGGCGCAGGGGGTGGCATGCGGAGAGCCGCAGCTCATGAGACCTCACCCCCCGTGGGTGCTGCCAGGAAGCCCTCGGCGATGGCGTAGTCCTCGAGCAGGGTTCGCAGCATCTTGCGACCGCGGTGCAGCCGCGACATCACGGTGCCGACGGGGGTGCCCATGATCTCCGCGATCTCCTTGTAGGAGAACCCCTCGACATCCGCGAGGTAGACGGCGACCCGGAAGTCCTCCGGCACCTGCGCGAGCGCATCGTTGATGACGGTGTTGGGCAGGCGGTCGAGGGCCTCGGCCTCGGCGGAGCGCAGCTCGCCGGTCGCGTAGGCCTGGGTGTGCTGCATCTGCCAGTCGTCGAGCTCATCGGTGCCGGTCTGCTTCGGCTGGCGCTGCTTCTTGCGATAGGTATTGATGAACGTATTGGTGAGGATGCGGAAGAGCCACGCCTTGAGGTTGGTCCCCTCGGTGAACGACGAGAAGGCGGAGAAGGCCTTGACGAAAGTCTCCTGCACCAGATCCTCGGCGTCGGCCGGATTGCGCGTCATCCGCAGGGCGGCGCCGTACAGCTGATCGAGGAAGGGAAGGGCATCGCGCTCGAATCGCGCGGCCCGCTCCTCATCGGTCTCGATCGTCGCCACCGGGTCATCAGCCATTGCCGTCGAGGGTATCGGCAGCGCGGCCGCCGCCAGGTCGCCCGGCAGCCCGGGGATGCCCTCGAGCCCGGGCGTGAGGGAACTCTGACCGGTCAGCACGAGCGCATAACGCCCCGGCCGGCGTTCCCATTCCCGCGCCCTCTGCTGGTTGAGTGGCGGGTTGCGCTGCCCGACACGCCGTCGTAAGGCCGAATAACCCGCCACTCGACGGCGCATCGGGGCTAGACCTCGCCGGTCTCCACGGGGTGCATGAGCTCGGGCCCGTCGTTGCGCACGGAGTTCACCGCCGTCGAGACGGGGTAGATATCCCAGAACCCGGGGTCGGGCGGCGCCATGAGCGTGGGAAGCACCTCGGCCCCCGGCACCTCGGGGTCGAGCCAGGCGGAGCGGACCTCGGGAGCGACGATGACCGGCATGCGGTCGTGGATCCGCCCGACCGCGTCCACGGCGGTGGTCGTGAGGATCGTCGTCGAGAGCAGCCAGGCATCCGGTGCGTCCTCGTCGGCGACGTCAGGATTGCGCCACCACTCGTAGAGCCCGGCCATGGCCGCACTCGACCCGTCGGCGGGGTGCAGGAAGTAGGGCTGCTTGCGCGGCTTGGATCCCTCGGGCACGTCGATCTTCTGCCACTCGTAGAACCCGTCGGCAGGCACGATGCAGCGGCGGTGAGCAAAAGCGCGGCGGTACGCGGGCTTCTCCGCGACGGTCTCCGCGCGCGCGTTGATCATCTTGTTGCCGATGGCCGGGTCCTTGGCCCAGCTGGGGATGAGGCCCCAGTGCGCGACGTCGAGCACGCGCGGATGGTGGCCGCCGGGATCGGCGTCCTTGAGGTCGCGCACGATGTAGACCGACGTCGTGGGCGCGACGTTGTAGCGAGGGCGCAGCTCCTTCTTCGGCGGCTCGTCCACCTCGAACTCCTCGACGAGCGCGGCCGGGTCCTTGGCCGCCGCGTACCTGCCGCACATGCCTCAAGCCTGGCACGCAAGCCCCTCCCCGACGCAGCCCACCCGGAGTTCGTTGAGTGGCGGGTTATGGCGCTCTTAGGGGCTTGTGGCGTGCCACAACCCGCCACTCAACGAAGTGGGGGGTCACGGGGCCGATACCCTCGCGGTCAATGGACGAACGGTCATGGCCCGCGCCCCTCGCCGAGGGATCGATCGACGCCGTCGTCACCGTCCCCGGGTCCAAGTCCGCCACCAACCGGGCCCTCGTGCTGGCCGCGCTGGCCGACGGCCCCTCGACGGTGACCGACGCCCTGCTCGCCCGCGACACCGCACTCATGGCCGACGCCCTGCAGTCCCTCGGCGCCGGGATGGAGCGCAGCGACGAGCGGGACGGCAATGCCACCTGGCGCGTGACGCCCGGCGACCTCGTCGCCAGCGGCCGCATCGACGTCGGGCTGGCCGGCACCGTCATGCGCTTCGTGCCACCCGTGGCCGCACTCGCGCAGGGCACCACCGACTTCGACGGCGATCCGCGGGCGCGCGAGCGCCCGCTCGGCCCGATGATCTCCGCCCTGCGCAACCTCGGCGTCGCGTGCACCGACACCGGGGGCTTCCTGCCGCTGCGCGTCGAGGGCCGGGGCCGAGTCCCCGGCGGCGAGGTCGACATCGACGCGTCGGCGTCGAGTCAGTTCGTGAGCGGCCTGCTGCTGTCGGCCGCCCGCTTCGACGCGGGCATGACGCTCACCCACACGGGTCGCTCACTGCCGAGCCAGCCCCACATCGCAATGACGCTGCACATGCTCGCCGAGCACGGCGTGCGCGTGGACTTCGACGCCGACCGGATGACCTGGACACTCACCCCGGGGCCGATTGCCGCGCTCGATCGTGCGATCGAGCCCGACCTGTCGAACGCCGGTCCTTTCCTCGCCGCGGCCGTCGCCACAGGCGGCACCGTCACGGTGCCCGGCTGGCCCCGCCACACCACCCAGGCAGGCGACCACCTGCGCGGCCTGCTCGCCGAGATGGGCGCCCGAGTGCGCCTCGGGGACGAGGGGCTCACGGTGACCGGGCCCGATGCGATGCGCGGCATCGACGTCGACCTCGGCGATGTCGGCGAGCTCACCCCGGTCATCGCGGCACTGTGCACGCTCGCCGCTTCCCCGTCGCAACTGCGCGGCATCGCCCACCTGCGCGGCCACGAGACCGACCGTCTCGCCGCGCTCGTCGAGATGATCACCGCGTTCGGCGGCACGGCGTACGAGACGGCCGACGGCATCGCGATCGAGCCCGCCGTACTGCGGGGTGCCACGGTGTCGAGCTACGACGACCACCGCATGGCGACCGCCGCCGCCGTGATCGGCCTTGTCGTCCCCGGTGTGCACGTCACCGGCATGGAGGCGACCACTAAGACGCTGCCCGACTTCCCCGGCATGTGGCAGCGCATGCGGGACGGGCGCTGATGGCCAAGCGCGGCGGCCGGGATCTGGACGAGGACGACGTCCGGATCCGCCCCTCGCGCGGCAAGTCGCGACCGCGCTCCAAGGACCGCCCCACCCACGTGAACGCCGTCCCCGCGCTCGTCACCGCGGTCGACCGCGGGCGCTTCACCGTCATCACCGATGACGGCACGACGGTGCTCGCCATCAAGGCGCGCGAGCTGGGCCGCAAGGGGGTCGTCGTCGGCGACCGCGTCGGCCTCGTCGGCGACGTCTCCGATGACGCGGATGCCCTGGCGCGCATCGTGCGCATCGAGGAGCGCCAGACGGTGCTGCGGCGCACCGCCGACGATGCCGATGACGTGGAGCGCGTCATCGTCGCGAACGCCGACCAACTCGGCGTCGTGGTCTCGCTGACGAATCCCGAGCCGCGGTTCGGCCTCATCGACCGCACACTCGTGGCGGCGTACGACGCTGGACTGCAGCCGCTGCTCATCCTCACCAAGGCGGACCTCGCGGACCCGGCTCCCGTGGTCGATGCCTACGCGGCCCTTGAC
This sequence comes from Candidatus Nanopelagicales bacterium, assembly GCA_051007175.1. GTDB lineage: Bacteria > Actinomycetota > Actinomycetes > S36-B12 > S36-B12 > Mxb001. The sequence goes on along the minus strand of JBPCSL010000073.1, from coordinate 1,177 downwards.
GTGCCCGCCGTCACGGTGGCGCGCGGTGCGGGCAAGGAGCCGCAACCGGCCGATCTCCACGCGGTGCTCGAGCAGTTGACCGATCACGTGACCGTGCTCGTCGGGCACTCCGGTGTCGGGAAGTCGACGCTCGTCAACGCGCTGGTGCCGGGAGCCGACCGCGCGACCGGCGTCGTCAACGTCGTCACCGGTCGCGGGCGGCACACGTCGACGTCGGCCATCGCGCTGCCGCTGCCGCAGGGTGGCTGGATCATCGACACCCCCGGCGTGCGCTCCTTCGGCCTCGCCCACGTCACCCCCGACACCGTGGTGGCGGCCTTCGACGATCTCGCGCCCGGCCTCGACGCCTGCCCCCGCGGCTGCACCCACGACGAGGAAGAGTGCGGCCTCAACGCCTACGTCGGCGACGACGAGCACCTGCGCGCGCGGCTGGAGTCGCTGAGGCGGCTGCTGCGCAGCCGGTCATCCGCCGACGTCGACTGAGGCCTGCCGTCCGCCGAGGATGAGCAGCAGGGCCACGATCCCGAAGGGCACGGCGACGACGACGAGCACGAGGACCACCGACCACTGGCCGACGACGACGAGCGAGATCGCCTGGAATACAAGCGGCCCGATGAGCGCGATGGCCATGAGGCGCCCGGCCTCCCGCGGCATGGCCCGGCCCAGGGCCACCAGGGGGATGAGCACCGCGATCTGCACGAGGAGATTCACGGGCCCGTGCGTGTCCTCGAACTCCCACACGATGCGCGCGCGGAAGATCGATGCCACGGATGCGGCCACGAGAATCCACACGATGACCACGAGCAGGGGATGCGCAATCCGGGGGCGCACCACGGCGAGCACGGACAGCGCCAACGGGGGCAGGAGCCAGGCCGCCACCCAGGCCAGGCCGGTCCAGCCTCCAGGATCACTGAGTATCTCCCCGGCGATGAAGAGGACGAACATCCCGGACACGACCACGCCGAGGATCAGTCCCGCCGCGACCATCGACCGGCCCGCGGCCGGCACGTCAACCCCGACGAGCGGCGGAATGGCCATGGCACGACCGTGCCACGCGTCATGAGCACCTCGGCATCAAGCGCCCGGTCAGATCATGGACAGGCCGTCCACAGCCCTTCGCCCGCGGCCTGCGCCGCATCCTCGGCGGCGCGGAATCTCTGCTCGTAGCGGTAGCCCT
>JBPCSL010000072.1:0-12710 GCA_051007175.1 Candidatus Nanopelagicales bacterium | reverse complement strand
GTCTCCCCCGGCTGGGCTGCCGCATTGAGCACGAGGATGCGAGGCGCTGCGCTCGCCTCGATCGCCTCGGCTACTCCCGGCACCAGGAGGTGCGGCAGCACGCTCGTGTACCAGGACCCCGGGCCGAGGACGATGGCGCGCGCCCGCAGCAGCGCCTCCACGGCCTCGGGACACGCGCGTGGCGCGTCCGGCACAAGTCGCAGCGACTCCACGCGGCCTTTGGTCGTCGTGAGTCGAGCCTGGCCGCGGACCTCGCGCACGCCGTCGGACGTGGCCACGTCGGCCAGCACCTCCACGGGATCGAGGGAGTTGGGCAGGACTCGTCCCCGCGCCTCGAGCACGCGCCCCAGCCGGTCGAGGCCCGCGACGATGTCGCCCGTCTCCTCCCAGAGGGCGACCAGAAGGAGGTTGCCGAGCGCATGACCCTCGACGTCACCCGTGCCACCGAACCGGTGCTGGAGCACCCGGGGCCAGAGGGACTCCCCCGAACCGTCGCCCACCAGGGCCACGAGGGCCATGCGCAGGTCTCCGGGTGGCGGCACCCCCAGGTGCTCCCGCAGTCGCCCGCTGGAACCACCGTCGTCACCGGTGCCGACGATGGCGGTGATGTCGGCACCGATGATGCCGAGAGCGCGCAGGGTCGCCGAGAGCCCATGGCCGCCGCCGAGCGCCACGACCGGGGTCACCACGTCACTCGCGTCCGAGATCGCGGTGCACCACCAGCGTCTCCACGCCCTGGCGCACGAGGCGTGCCGCGAGGTTCTCCGCCATGGCGACGCTGCGGTGCTTCCCGCCCGTGCAGCCCACCGCGATGGTGACGTAGCGCTTCCCCTCCTGAAGGTAGCCGTCGGACATCAGCGCGAGCAGCCCGGAGGCACGATCGAGGAACTCCTTGGCCTGCGGGAACTTGAGCACGTAGTCGTTGACGTCGGCGTCGAGGCCGGTCTGCGGCCGGAGTTCGTCGACCCAGTGAGGATTCGGCAGGAACCGCGCGTCGAGAACGACGTCGGCGTCCACGGGGAGTCCGTACTTGAAACCGAAGGACAGTACGGTGGCCCTGAGCCGGGGGGATTCGCTCCCCCCGAATGCCGCATCGATCTTGCGGCGCAGGTCGTGGACATTCAGCGTGCTCGTGTCGATGACGACATCCGCGTCGCCGCGCAGGTCGGCCAGGACCGCGCGCTCCCGTCGCAGGCCGTCCACTAGGCGCTCACCCCCCTGGAGGGGATGGGGGCGGCGGTTACTCTCGAAACGTCGTACGAGCGCGCCGTCCGATGCCTCGAGGAAGAGGACCCGCACGTCGACGCCGCTCGCCCTGAGGTCCGCCACGGCTCTCGCCGTGTCATCGAAGAACCGACCCCCGCGCACGTCGACGACGACCGCCACATGCGGGATGCCCCCGTCCTCCCCCAACGTGGCGACGGTGGCGGGGATCAGCGACGGAAGCAGGTTGTCGATGACGAACCAGCCGAGGTCTTCCAGCGCCCGTGCCGCCGTCGACCGGCCCGCCCCCGACATGCCCGTGACGAGGACGACCTCCGTGACACCGCTCATGCGCGTCCTTCCCCGCTCTCGGCGTCCAGCATCTCATCCGAGAGCCCGGCGTCGTCATCCCCGCGCAGGGCTGTCGCGACCTTCTCGGCGAGCGCGGGTCCGAACCCCGTCACTGCCGCGATTTCCTCGGGGCTCGCCTCCCGCACACGCGTGACGGAGCCGAAGCGGGCGAGCAGCGCCTTGACGCGCGCCGGACCGAGGCCGGGGATGCCGTCCAGCTCCGAGCCTCGGGTCCGGCCCCGGCGCTTGCGCCGCTGGAAGCCGATGGCCACACGATGGGCCTCATCTCGCATGCGCTGCAGCAGGTAGAGGCCCTCGCTGGACCGCGGCAGAATGATCGGGTCCGGCCGGTCCGCCCGCCATACCTCCTCCAGCCTCTTCGCGATGCCGATGACGGTCACCCCTTCGACCTCCCGCTCGCGCAGGGCGAGGGCCGCCGCCTCGACCTGGGGCCGGCCTCCGTCGACGACGAGCAGCTGCGGCGAATACGCGAAGGTGCGCCTGCCCTCCCGCGCGTCGCGAGGCCGGAATCGGCGCGAGACGATCTCCCGAATAGCCGCGGTGTCGTCTCGGCTGCCCTCCCCGGAGATCGCGAAGGTCCGCCGCTCCCCCGGCCGGACGGCCCCGTCCTCGAAGACGACGAGCGACCCGACGACGTCCTGACCACCCAGGTGCGAGACGTCGATGGTCTCGATGCGCAAGGGTGCCTCCGCGAGGCCGAGGCACTCCTGCAGCTCGCGCAGCGCGATGCTGCGCGCAGTGAGATCTCCCGATCGCCGTGCCTTGTGCAGCGCCAGCCGCTGCTCGGCATTGCGCGTCACCGTTTCGAGAAGGTCGCGCTTGGAGCCCCGCTGCGGGACCCGCGCATCCACGCGGGATCCGCGAGCGGCCTCGAGCCACGATCGGACGGCGTTGTCTGGCATCGCGGGCACGAGAACCTCGGCGGGCACCTCGCCGGAATCCTCGGCCAGCCGCAGGAGGAGGCGGCCCACCAGGTCAGCCGTGGACGCCTCCTCGACCTTCTCCACGACGTAGCTGCGCTGCCCGCGAATGCGTCCTCCTCGGACGTGAAAGACCTCGAAGGCGGCCTCAAGGTCGTCCTCGGCCATGCCGACGATGTCCGCGTCGACTCCCTCGTCGAAGACCACCGCATTGCGTTCCATCGCGCGCTCGAGAGCGCCGAGGTCATCGCGCAGGCGAGCGGCCCGCTCGTACTCCTCGGCCGCGGAGGCCGCGAGCATCTCCTCTTGCAGGCGTCGCTCGATCGGACGCACCTGTCCCCCGAGGAAGGCGCACAGGTCCAGGGCGATGCTGCGATGCTCCGCCTCGCTCACCCGGCCAACGCAGGGCGCGGAGCACTTCCCGATATCCGCGAGGAGGCATGGCCGACCCGAGCGCCGTGCCCGCTGGAACACCCCGGCGGAGCATGTCCGCACGGGGAAGACGCGCAGGAGCATGTCGAGCGTGCCCCGAATGGCCCAGGCGTGCGCATACGGGCCGAAGTAGCGCGTGCCCACCCGCTTGGCCCCGCGCGTGACGAGCGCGCGGGGATACTCCTCTCCGAGGGTCACGGCGAGGTAGGGGTAGGACTTGTCGTCCCGGTATCGCACGTTGAATCGGGGGTCGTACTCCTTGATCCAGGAGTACTCCAACTGCAACGCCTCGACCTCGCTGCCCACGACCACCCAGTCGACGGAGGCTGCCGCGTCGAGCATCGCCCGTGTCCGCGTGTGCAGGGCAGTGGGATCGCTGAAGTAGGAGTTGAGACGGCTCCGCAGGGACTTCGCCTTCCCGACGTAGACGACCCGTCCCTCGGGATCCGCGAAGCGGTACACCCCGGGCTCGTCGGGGATAGAGGCCGATTCCGGCCGGAAGTCCCGGCGAGCGGCCCTGGTCATCGGGCTCAGGCGAGGACGACCATGTCGCCCTCGACCTTCACGGGCACCGGAGCCAGGCCCATGGTGGCGGGGCCCTGGAGCACCGAGCCGTCCTCGGCTGAGAACAGCGAACCATGGCAGGGGCACAGGATCTCGTTGTCCTGCACGGTCGAGACCAGGCAGCCCTGATGCGGGCACACCGCGGTGAAGCCCTTGTAGGTGCCCTCCTGCGGCTGGGTGACGACCACCTGCGCGGTGTCATTGACCTGGCCGCCGCCCACCGCGATCGGGGCGACCGGGCCTAGCACGGTGCCCGATGCCTCCGGCGTCGCCGGCGTCGTGTCGGACGCCTGAGTCGGCGGGTCGCTGGCGCTCACGGCGGAGCCTCCGCTGGACACCCCGCACGCCGCAGCGAGGCCGGCGACACCGACAGCCCCGCCGGTCACCAGGACGGCGCGGCGGCTGACGGGAGTGCGGGGGGTGGGATCGGTCACGGGACCAGACTAGGACGCGGACTTCGCCCGGGAGCGACGGGACGCGACCTTGACCGGGAGTGTCTCCGCCAGGAACCGACCGGTGTGGCTGGCCCCCACCTGAGCCACCTCCTCGGGCGTACCCTCCGCCACCACGGTTCCGCCGCCGGAGCCACCCTCCGGACCCATGTCGATGAGCCAGTCGGCGGACTTGATGACATCAAGGTTGTGCTCGATCACGATCACCGTGTTGCCCTTGTCCACGAGGGACTGCAGCACTCCGAGCAGCTTGCGGATGTCCTCGAAATGCAGGCCCGTGGTGGGCTCGTCGAGGACGTACACCGTGCGCCCCGTCGAGCGCTTCTGCAGTTCGGCTGCCAGCTTGACCCGCTGTGCCTCCCCGCCCGACAGGGTCGGGGCCGACTGGCCCATCCGCACGTAGCCGAGCCCCACGTCGACAAGCGTCTGCAGGTGACGGGCGATCGGGGGCACCGGCTTGAAGAACTCCAGCGCCTCCTCGATCGGCATGTCGAGCACCTCCGCGATCGTCTTGCCCTTGTAGTGCACCTCGAGGGTCTCGCGGTTATAGCGAGCGCCGTGGCACTCCTCGCAGGGGACGTAGACGTCAGGCAGGAAGTTCATCTCGATGCGCAAGGTGCCGTCGCCCGCGCAGGCCTCGCAGCGACCGCCCTTCACATTGAAGGAGAAGCGGCCTTGGAGGTAGCCGCGCACCTTGGCCTCGGCCGTCTCGGCAAAGAGCTTACGGATGTGATCGAAGACTCCGGTGTAGGTCGCCGGATTGCTCCGGGGCGTGCGCCCGATCGGACTCTGGTCCACGTGCACGACCTTGTCGACGTGCTCCAGGCCCTTCACACGCCGATGCTTGCCCGGGACGACACGGGCGCCGTTGAGCTCGCGCGACAGCACGGAGAAGAGCACGTCGTTGACGAGGGTGGACTTGCCCGAGCCACTCACCCCCGTCACCGCGACGAAGCAGCCAAGCGGGAATCCCACCGACACGTTCTGCAGGTTGTGCTCCTGCGCGCCCTCGACCACAAGCGCGCGCTTGGGGTCGCGCGCCCGGCGCACGAGCGGGGTCTCGATGGCGAGGCGCCCCGAGAGGTAGGCACCCGTCATCGACTCGTCGCTGGCGAGAAGATCGGCATAGGGCCCACTCACCACGATGCGGCCGCCGTGCTCGCCCGCCCCCGGACCGATATCCACGACCCAGTCCGCCGTGCGGATGGTCTCCTCGTCGTGCTCGACCACGATGAGGGTGTTGCCGAGGTCGCGTAGCCGCACGAGCGTCTCGATCAAGCGCTGATTGTCTCGCTGGTGGAGACCGATGCTGGGCTCGTCGAGCACGTAGAGGACACCCACAAGCCCGGAGCCGATCTGCGTCGCCAGCCGGATGCGCTGCGCCTCTCCGCCGGCAAGAGTGGCGGAGGGCCTGTCAAGGGACAGGTAGTCGAGCCCCACGTCAGTGAGGAATCGGAGGCGCTCGTTCACCTCCTTGAGCACGCGGGCGGCGATCGCAGAGTCTCGGGCGCTCAGCTTCATGCCGCCGAGGAAGTCGGCCGCATCCCCGATCGGCATCGCGGCGATGTCGGCAATCGAGCGATCGGCGATCGTGACGGCGAGGCTTACGGGCTTCAGCCGGCTGCCACCGCAGGCCTCGCAGGCCACTTCGCGCATGTAGCCGGCGTAGCGCTCGCGACTGGCGTCGGTCTCGGCCTCATCGTGCCGACGCTCGATATAGGGCACCACGCCCTCGAACGCCGTGTAGTAGCTGCGCTGCCGGCCGTAGCGATTGCGGTAGCGGACGTGGATCTCCTGATCGTGTCCATAGAGCAGGGACTTGCGCGCCTTGGCGGGGAGCTTCGACCACGGTGTGCTGGTGTCGAAGCCCATCTCATCGGCCAGGGCCTCGACCAGCCGGGCGAAGTAGTCGGTCACGTGACCGCCCGACCACGGCGCGATGGCACCCTCATCGAGGGTGAGGCTCGGGTCGGGCACGACGAGCTCGGGGTCCACCTCCATGCGCGTGCCGAGGCCGGTGCAGTCCGGGCAGGCACCGAAGGGCGAGTTGAAGGAGAAGGACCTCGGCTCGAGCTCCTCGAAGGACAGGTCGTCGTACAGGCAGGCAAGGTGCTCGCTATAGATGCGCTCGCGCTCGGGGTCCTTCTCGGCCAGGTCGACCAGCTCCGCGATGACGAGCCCGCCGGAGAGCCGGAGCGCGGTCTCCACGGAGTCCGTAAGGCGACGGCGTGACGAGGACTTGGCCACCAGGCGGTCGATGACGACCTCGATGGTGTGCTTCTCCTGCTTCTTAAGCGTGGGCGGCTCCTCGAGCGGGTAGACCACGCCGTCGACCCGCACGCGGGCGTAGCCCTGCGCCTGCAGTTGCCGGAAGAGCTCGCCGTACTCGCCCTTGCGCTCGCGCACGACCGGGCTGAGCACCTGGAATCGGGTGCCCTCGGGCATCTCGAGGAGCCGGTCGACGATCTGGCCGGGCGTCTGCCGGGCGATGGGGCGCCCGCACTCGGGGCAGTGCGGCTTGCCGATGCGCGCGTAGAGAAGCCGCAGGTAGTCGTAGACCTCGGTGATGGTGCCCACCGTGGATAGCGGGTTGCGCGAAGTGGACTTCTGGTCGATCGACACCGCCGGGGAAAGGCCCTCGATGAAGTCCACGTCGGGCTTGTCCATCTGGCCCAGGAACTGCCGCGCGTACGCCGAAAGACTCTCGACGTATCGGCGCTGGCCCTCGGCGAAGATCGTGTCGAAGGCGAGGCTGGACTTACCGGATCCCGACAGGCCCGTGAAGACGATGAGCGCATCACGCGGCAGGTCGAGCGAGACATCCTTCAGGTTGTGCTCCCGCGCCCCGCGCACCACGAGCCTGTCCGACACCCGGCCACCCTAGCCGTACTCTGGCGGGGTGACCTACACGGGAGATGTGCGCGTGGGAGGCCCGGCCGATGTCCGGGAGCTGCCCCACCTGGTGCTCAGCAAGATCGCCGTCGGGCCCTACGACAACAATTCCTACCTGCTCCGCTGCCGCGAAACCGGCGAGCAGGTCCTCGTCGACGCGGCCGCCGAGCCGGACCGCCTGCTCGAGCTCATCGGCCCTGACGGGGTCACCGCGGTGATCACGACGCACCAGCATGCCGATCACTGGCAGGCTCTCGGCGACGTCGTGGCCGCGACCGGGGCCACCACGTTCGCGGGCCGGCTCGACGCCGACGGCATTCCTGTGGCCACCGACGTCCTCCTCGACGACGGGGACGAGATCGTCGTCGGTTCGATCGTGCTCCACGCCGTCCACCTCGTCGGTCACACGCCCGGGTCCATCGCCCTGGTGTACGACGACCCCGAGGGGCATCCGCACATCCTCACCGGAGATTGCCTCTTCCCCGGCGGGGTGGGCAACACGTGGGAGGACCCCGAGCGCTTCGCCAGCCTCTATGGCGGCTTGGTCACCAAGGTCTTCGACGTCCTGCCCGATGAGACCTGGGTCTACCCCGGCCACGGCAAGGACACCACGCTCGGCGCGGAGCGTCCCGGCCTGGCCGAGTGGGCCGAACGCGGCTGGTAGCCGAAGCCCTCCACACTCGAACCTCACCGGGCCGCAGCCGCCGGCCCCGCATCCCATGGTCCTACGTCGCCACCCCGGCACCCTAGTTCCGTGAGTGGTGGGAAATCGGGCCCAGAACCAACCACTCAGGGAACTAAGACGAGGGGGTGGGCTGGCGGGCCATCCGCAGCACGGGCACGTGGTGCCCTGGGTCGGTCGCGCCATCCGGCACGAAACCATGCCGGGCGTAGAGGCTGCGAGCACGAGCGTTTCGCTCCGCCACCCAGATGCTCACCGGGCCGTCCGCAGGCACGCGGTCCAGGAGAGCCGAGCCGATGCCGCGTCCCCACCACTCCGGCGCGACGTACAGCGTGTAGACCTCGCGCTCGCCGACGCGATCCTCGTCGCGGGAGGGCCCATAAGAGATGAAGCCGACGACGCCATCCTCGTCGGCCACGAGAAGAGCTCCCTCGCCCGAATCCACGAACTCGGTCCACCTGTCGGTGCGCCGCTCCGCGTCGGGCCGCGTGGCTAGGTCGAGGCCGTCCTTGGCGGCGTCCCATGCCGCCAGATGCACCCCGACGACTCCGGGGACATCGCGGAGGGTCCCGGGGCGAATCTGCATCGGGCCATTCTGTCAGCCGGCTAGCCCTGCTCGTCCTCGCGGTGGCGGGGCTCGGTGATGGTGCCGGCGTGTGCCCTCGCACTGGGGTCCTTCCGGACCTTGATGAGCGAGGCCACCGTCACCACGATGAGGATCACCGCGATCACCACGAGGGAGAAGACCGTGGGGATCTTGGGAATCTCGGTGTTCACCTCGTGGGCGAACGTGAGGATCAGCTTCAACCCGATGAAGACCAGGATGATCGCCAGACCCATGGAGAGGTAGATGAGCTTGTCGAGAAGCCCCTTGAGGAGGAAGTAGAGGGCACGGAGGCCCAGCAGGGCCGCCGCATTCGCCGTGAAGACGAGGTAGGGCTCCTGCGTGACCCCGAAGGTCGCGGGGATCGAGTCCAGGGCGAACAGCAGGTCGGTCGAGGCGATCGCCACCATGACGAGCAGCAGCGGGGTCGCCATGCGCCGCCCGTCGAGTCGAACGAAGAGCTTCGTGTCGTGGTAGTCGGGCGTGATCGGGTACCACTTGCGGACCGTGCGAACGACAAGGTTGTCCTTGGGCTCAGGGTCGGCATTGCGATGCCGGAAGAGCTGGATCCCGGTCCAGATGAGGATGGCGCCGAAGATCACGAAGGTGAAGGAGAACGCCGCCAGGGCTGCCGCGCCGACCGCGATGAAGATCGCCCGAAGGACGAGCGCCAGGACGACGCCGACCAGGAGCACCCGCTGGTGGTAGATGCTCGGGACGGCGAACTGGGCCAGGATGATGACGAAGACGAAGAGGTTGTCCACGGAGAGCGACTTCTCCACCAGGTAAGCGGCGAAGTACTGGGTGCCGAAGTCGCCCCCCTGCCACACCCACACGAAGACCCCGAATGCCACGGCCACGGCGATGTAGAAGACCGACCAGAGGGCGGCCTCCCGGAACGAGACCTCATGGGGCTTGCGGCTGACCGTGAGAAAGTCCAGGACCACCAGGACCAGGATCGCCGCGACGGTGATGCCCCACATGGTGAGCGAGACGCTCAACTGTTCCTCCCGAGAGTGTGTGTCCTTTCACGCTAACGGGGCTCGGGCGGATCCGCCTCTCGGGAATCCCCGGGGCCGTCCGGGAGGTCCTCGATCGCCTGCCCGTACTCCTCTGCCGCTTCGGCCTCGGCCACGGACTCCGGGCTGCTCGCGATGAGCTCCGGATGCCGCCGCACGGCGATCAGGCTGGCGATCGTCGTTACCGCGAGGACGACGACGATGACCCCGAGGGAGACGGCGATCGGGATGTGCGGGACAGCCAGTGAGGTCGTCTCCCCCACCGCCTCCAGGATGAGCTTCACCCCGATGAAGCCAAGGATCACCGCGAGACCCCTGTTGAGGTAGACGAGTTTGTCGAAGAGCCCATGGAGGAGGAAGAAGAGCTGGCGGAGTCCCATGAGGGCGAAGGCGTTGGCCGTGAAGACGATGAAGGCCTCCTGGGTGAGGCCGAAGACCGCGGGGATCGAGTCCACGGCGAAGAGCAGGTCGGTGGTGCCGATGGCCACCATCACGAGCAGCATCGGGGTGACGACCCGCTTGCCCTCGAGGCGCACCGTGAGCTTCGCGCCGTGATAGTCGCGGGTAGTCGGCACCCGCTTCTCGAGAACGCGCACGAGGGCATTTCCCTCGGGATCCGGCTCGTCATCGGCGGATCGCCACACCTTGACCGCCGTGAAGAGCAGCAGTCCCCCGAAGAGGTAGAAGGTCCCCGCGAACCGGGCAATCGCCTCCGCGCCGATCACGATGAGGATGGCCCGGAGAACAAGCGCGATGACGATGCCCACGAGGAGCACCCGATGCTGCTGCTCCCGTGGCACGGCGAACGACGACATGATGACGAGGAAGACGAAGAGGTTGTCGACGCTGAGGGAGTACTCGGTGATGTAGCCCGCGAGGAACTGACCTGCGTAGGTGGGCGCGAAGTAGACGTAGAGGAAGGCCGCGAACGCCAGCGCCAGCGCCACGTAGAACAGCACCCACCGCGTCGCCTCGCGGGGGCCGAAGACGTGGGGCCTGCTGTCGACGAGCAGCAGGTCTGCCGTGATGATCGCCACGAATCCGGCGATCGTGGCGATCCACAGCCAGGCCGGCACGTTCATGCCGTGCCCGCCTCCTGCATGCCGCGGAGCTCCCGCTTGAGCTCCGAGACCTCGTCGCGGTAGCGCGCCGCCAGCTCGAACTGGAGCTCCGCCGCTGCTTGGTGCATCTGCTCGGTGAGGTCGCGGATCAGGTCCACGAGGTCTTGGCCGGCCAGGGAACCGGACCGCTTGCGCCCGGGGGCCGTGGAGAGGAGCTGCTCGGTGTCGGCATCCTCGCGCGCCAGCAGATCGGTGATATCGCCGATCTTCTTGCGCAAGGGCGTGGGGTCGATCCCGTGCTCGGTGTTGTAGGCCACCTGCTTCGCGCGCCGCCGATTGGTCTCGTCGATGGCCGTGGCCATCGACGGGGTCACGGAGTCGGCGTACATGTGGACCTCGCCGCTCACGTTGCGCGCGGCCCGGCCGATGGTCTGGATGAGCGAGCGCTCCGAGCGCAGGAAGCCTTCCTTGTCGGCGTCCAGGATGGACACCAACGAGACCTCGGGAAGGTCCAGGCCCTCGCGGAGCAGGTTGATGCCGACGAGAACGTCGTACTCCCCCAGGCGCAGCTCCCGCAGGAGCTCGACCCTGCGAAGGGTGTCGACCTCCGAATGGAGGTAGCGCACGCGCACGCCGTGCTCCTCCAGATATTCGGTGAGGTCCTCCGCCATCCGCTTCGTCAGGGTGGTCACCAGGACCCGCTCATGCCGCTCGGATCGCAGCCGGATCTCGTGCATGAGGTCGTCTATCTGGCCCTTGGTGGGCTTCACGACGATCTGCGGGTCGATGAGCCCCGTCGGCCGAATGACCTGCTCGACAAACTCTCCGCCGGACTGCTCGAGCTCGAAGGGACCCGGCGTAGCCGACAGGTACACCGTCTGCCCGATGCGCTCCCGGAACTCCTCCCACCGCAGGGGACGATTGTCCATGGCGCTGGGAAGCCGGAACCCATGCTCCACCAGCGTGCGCTTGCGGCTCATGTCCCCCTCGTACATGCCGCCGGTCTGCGGCACTGTGACATGAGACTCGTCGATGATGAGCAGGAAGTCCTCCGGGAAATAGTCCAGGAGGCAGTTCGGTGGGGAGCCCGGCTCACGGCCGTCGATATGACGGGAGTAGTTCTCGATGCCTGAGCAGGTGCCCATATTGCGCATCATCTCGATGTCATAGGTGGTCCTCATGCGCAGTCGCTGCGACTCCAGCAGCTTGCCCTGCGCATCGAGCTCGGCGAGCCGCTCCTCGAGCTCAGCCTCGATCCCCTCGATGGCGCGGGACATGCGCTCGGGACCCGCAACATAGTGGCTCGCGGGGAAGATGTAGAGCTCCGGATCGTCGGTGACGATCTCGCCTGTCACCGGATGCAGGGTCATCAGTCGCTCGATCTCATCGCCGAACATCTCGATGCGCACCGGGTTGGTCTCATAGACTGGGAAGACCTCGAGAGTGTCGCCTCGCACGCGGAAGGTGCCGCGCTCGAAGCTCACGTCGTTGCGCGAGTACTGGATGTCGACGAGCTGGCGCAGAAGGCTGTCGCGGTCATGAGTCTCCCCCACCCGCAGCCTGACCATCCGATCGACGTACTCCTGCGGAGTGCCGAGGCCGTAGATCGCCGAGACCGTCGCCACTACCACGACATCTCGCCGGGTTAGCAGCGCATTGGTCGCCGAGTGCCGCAGCCGCTCGACCTCCTCGTTGATCGAAGAATCCTTCTCGATGTAGGTGTCCGTCTGAGGGACGTAGGCCTCCGGCTGGTAGTAGTCGTAGTAGGAGACGAAGTACTCGACGGCGTTGTGCGGCAGCAGCTCGCGGAACTCATTGGCCAACTGGGCCGCAAGCGTCTTGTTGGGGGCCATCACCAGGGTGGGCCGCTGCAGCCTCTCGATGAGCCACGCCGCCGTCGCGCTCTTGCCCGTGCCGGTCGCGCCGAGGAGGACGATGTCGCGCTCGCCCTGCGCCACTCTCGCGGCGAGGTCCTCGATCGCGGCCGGCTGGTCGCCGGCTGGCGAGTAGTCCGAGACCACCTCGAACGGCGCGACCTTGCGCACGAGGTCGGTGACGGGGCGCATCGACCCAGCCTAGGTCCCGCGCGCCATGAGGGCCTCCCACAGGGAGTCGACCTGGGCCTGGAGCTCCGCCTCGCCCTCGGCATTGCGGAGCACGAAGTCGGCTATCGCGAGTCGCTCCTCACGCGCCGCCTGGGCTGCCATGCGGCGACGGGCGTCATCCTCAGCCACGCCGCGGGCGACCAGTCGCCGGATGCGGAGGTCGTCGGGGGCATCGACCACGACCACGGCATCCCACCCGGCAATCGCCTCGGCGCCTTGCTCCACCAGCAGAGGCATGTCGTAGACCACGATCGCCTCCGGCGACGTGCTCGCCAGGATCTCGGCCGTACGCGCGGCGATGCGCGGGTGGGTGATGGCGTTGAGTCGGGCCAGCGCCTCCGGGTCGCCGAAGACCCGCGCCGCGAGGGCCGGGCGATCCAGCGCGCCGTCGGGCCGGATCACCG
>JBPCSL010000071.1:0-5159 GCA_051007175.1 Candidatus Nanopelagicales bacterium | reverse complement strand
CGCGCCGCGGCGACGACCTCGCCGAGGTTGTGCGGCGCCATGCTCGTGGCCATGCCCACGGCGATGCCCGAGGCGCCGTTGACGAGGAGTGCGGGGATGGCAGCCGGCAGGACCTGGGGCTCGAGCTCGCGCCCGTCGTAGTTGGAGACCAGGTCCACGACGTCCTCGTCGAGGTCGGCGGTCATGGCGAGGGCGACCGGTGCCAGGCGGCATTCGGTGTAGCGCATGGCGGCCGGACCGTCGTCGAGGGAGCCGAAGTTGCCGTGCCCGTCGACGAACGGCAGTCGCAGGGTGAAGGGCTGGGCCATCCGCACCAGGGCGTCGTAGATCGCGGAGTCGCCGTGCGGGTGAAGGCGCCCCATGACCTCGCCGACGACGCGGGCGCTCTTGACGTGCCCGCGGTCGGGGCGCAGGCCCATCTCGCTCATCTGGTAGAGGATGCGCCGCTGCACGGGCTTGAGGCCATCGCGCGCGTCCGGCAGCGCCCGGGAATAGATGACGGAGTAGGCGTACTCGAGGAAGGACGTGCGCATCTCGTCATCGACGGCCAGGTCGATGATCCGCTCTCCCCGGGGCGGGGGCTCGGGCGTGCGGCGCGGCATGGTCCTCCTTCCGAGAGTCCTGGTCGATCGTGCCCTATGGCCGGCCACCGGAGCGCGCAACGGCGCGCGCGGCGGTGCGCGTGGCGTTCGCGAGCGCATCCGGGACAGGGCTCCCGGCACACCACACGGCGAGGAACCCGGCCGCGAAGGCATCGCCCGCGCCCGTGGTGTCCCGTGCCTCGGCCGCCTGGGCGGCCACCCTCCAGGTGTCGCCGTCGGCGGAGGCGACGACGGCCCCGTCAGCCCCCGCCTTCACCACGGCGAGCCCGAAGGCATCCGCGAGGGTGCGTGCCGCGGCCTCGGGCTGCGGCACACCCGTGAGGACAAGTGCCTCGTCGGCGTTGGCGAAGAGCAGGTCCGCGGGACGGGCCCAGGCGAGGAAGTCCGCCGCGCCGACAGTCTCCAGAGGGACCCGAGAGGAGGCGTCGACGCTGAGGGTGGCACCGGAAGCCCGGGCAAGTGTCATCGCGTGACGTGCGGCCGCTCGCGAGCCCTCGCGGAAGAGCGCATACCCGGACACGTGGAGATGACTGCCGGGCGCGAGGAGGTCTGCGGGAATGTCGGCCGCCGACAGGCGCGCATTGGCACCCGGGTCGGGCACCATCGTGCGCTCGCCATCGGGTGTCACCAGGACCAGGCACATGCCGCTGGCCTCTGCGGGATCCCGTGTGACGCGCAGGTCGACGCCGGCTCCGACGAGCTCGGCCGTGGCCGCGTCGCCGAGCGCATCCGCACCGACGCGTGCGACCAGGGTCACGGGGGCGCGCAGATCGGCGAGCCAGGCCGCGGTGTTGGCCGCGGACCCGCCGCCGTGGGAGCGGATGCGCGCGGCCGTGTCAGAACCGGCCGACGGAGCATGCGGGATGCTGGCGACGAAGTCGGTCATGACGTCGCCCAGGACGATGATGCGGCGCGTCATCGTCGGGCGTGCAGGGCTACGGCGATGTCAGCGGCCAGGGCTGCGTTGCGCAGGATGATGGTGGTGTTCACTTCCAGGCTGAGGCCGCCGGTGGAGCGATGGAAGTAATCGAGCAGGTAGGGCGTGACGTCCTTGCCCCGGACGCCGCGCCGGCGAGCCCCGTCGAGGCCCTCCTCCAGCACGCGGGTATGCAGGTCAGGATCCATCTGCTGGTCCTCGGGGAGCGGGTTCGCGACGACGAGGGCGCCGGAGATCGACATGTCCTCGCGGGCGCGGGCGATATCGGCCACCTGCGCCGGGGTGTCCACCTGCCAGTCGACGGAGGAGCCGGAGTCGGTGAGGTAGAAGCCGGGGAATCGGCGCGTGCCGAAGCCGAGGACGGTGACATTGAGCGACTCGAGCCTCTCCAGGGTCGCGGGCACGTCGAGGATGGACTTCACGCCCGCGCACACGACGACGATGGGCTCCTCGGCCAGGGTCGCCAGGTCGGCCGACTCGTCCCAGCTGTCGCGGGCCTCGCGGTGGACCCCGCCCAGGCCGCCGGTGGCGAAGACCCGGATGCCCGCGAGCGCAGCGGCGTGACTGGTGGCGGCCACCGTGGTGGCACCGGGCAGCCGCAGGGCCACCACGCTCCCCAGATCGCGCAGGCTCACCTTGACGACGTCGTCGCGCGCCGCGATCTCCTCGAGCTGGGCATCGTCCAGGCCCACACGGAGCCGCCCGTCGAGGACGGCGATGGTCGCCGGGACGGCCCCCCGGTCGCGGACCACCTGCTCGACGGCCTGTGCCACGCGCAGGTTCTCGGGACGGGGAAGTCCGTGGCTGACGATCGTTGACTCCAGGGCGACCACCGGTCGGCCCTCCGCGAGGGCCTGAGCGACGTCGGGGTGGAGGGCAAGGGCGGATGAGGGCACGTCAGCACCGTAGTCCGCTTCGGCCGCTCCCTCCCCGGGGGCGTGCCGGGGTGTCGCCCCCTAATGCGAGGATGACGCCGTGGACTCCTCGACCCTGCACCGGCGGCTCCGGTCGGATATCGAGCGCAGTGGCTACTACCCGGCGCTCGTGGCGGATGCGCTCGAGACCGCCCTCGCGGGCGAGCCCCTCGTGTCGTACGTCGTCCACCACGAGGCGACGTTCGATCATGATGAGCTGCGCCGCCATGTGACGGTTCTCGTCCTCACGCCGACCCGGCTTATCGTGGGCCACACCGACGAGAACGCCCCGGACGCGACCTGCCCGGAGCCTTACGCCTCCGCGTCCACCGAGGCCGTGCGTCTTGAGCGCGTCGATTCCGTCGTGGTGACGCGTGTCGTGGCCAATCCGGCCCGGCACTCGCCCGGCGGTCCCATGCGCGAGGTCGTGCTCACGATCGGTTGGGGTGCGGTGAGCCGCATCGACTTGGAGCCGGCGGGGTGCTCCGATCCGGAGTGCGAGGCCGACCACGGCTACACCGGCACCGCGAGCAATGACGACCTGTCCCTGCGGGTGTCGGAGGCCGCCGACGGCGCGGATGTGGTGGCGCAGGCGCTGAGCTTCGCGGCCGCCCTGTCCGAGGCCACCGCGGCCCGCCTGCGCTAGGCGTCATGGCGGAGAGCTCGGTGCCCCTGGGGATGGGAGAGGTGCCCACGCCTCCGGATTACGGAGCTGCCTCCCTCTCCGCCGTGCTGCCCTCGGCTGCGGCCGCCCTGGGCGTCCCGGGATATGCCGACGCGCTGTCGGTGGCAGAGGCCTGCGGCGGAGTCCGGCGGCTCGTGGTGCTGCTCGTCGACGGTCTCGGCTGGCGTCAATTGCAGGACCACCCCGATCTCGCGCCCGTTCTCGCCGGCTCGCCGGGGCGTGCCCTCTCCACGAGCTTCCCGTCGACAACGCCCGTGGGGCTGGGCACCTTGGGCACCGGCATGCCCCCCGGCATGCACGGCATGGTGGGGGCGACCTTCATGTTGCCCGAGACGGAGGGCGTGCTGCACCCGCTGTCCTGGGGCGATGACCCGCACCCGTCCGCCGTCCAGCCGGAGCGCACCGTGCTCGAGATCGCCGCGGCCGCGGGAGTCGACGTGCAGTGCATCGGGCCACGGGCCTTCGCCGCGACGGGCCTCACCCGGGCCGTGCTGCGGGGAGGCGCCTACCGCGGCGCCGACAGCGTGGGCGAGAGGGTGGCCGCGCTCGCGGAGATCGGCGACGGCCCCAGCCTCACCTATGCCTACTGGGGAGACCTCGACAAGTGCGGACATGTGCATGGCGTGGACTCGCCGGCCTGGCGCAGCGAGCTCGCCCATGTCGACTGGATGGTGGAGGCCATGACGGCGGCCATGCCGCGCGACTCCGCGCTCCTCATCACGGCCGACCACGGGATGGTTGACTGCCCCGACGCGAGCCGTGTCGACCTTGACGCCGACCCCGCGCTGCGCTTCGGCGTGGGCCGGATCGCCGGGGAGCCCCGGATGAGGCACGTCTATGCCCGCAGGGGCGCCGGCGAGGAAGTGGTGGCGACCTGGGCGGAGGTGCTCGGCGACCGCGCGTGGGTCCTGTCCCGTGAGGGGGCCGTCGACATGGGACTCCTGGGCGACGTCGAGCCGGACTACGCCGAGCGGGTGGGTGACGTCCTGGCGATCGCACGCGACCGCACGGCGTTGGTGAGTGCCCAGGTGGACTCCGTGGTCTCGTCCCTGAGAGGGCAGCATGGGTCCTTGAGTCGCGAGGAGATGGAGATCCCCTTCATCGTCGTCCCCGGAGGCCGGTGACATGGCGGAGCTCGTCTTTTTCTCCGGCACCATGGACTGCGGCAAGTCCACGCTCGCGCTGCAGATGGACCACAATCACAGCTCGCGGGGGCGAGCAGGCCTTGTCTTCACCCAGCACGATCGCGCCGGGGACTCCGTGCTCTCGAGCCGGCTCGGCCTGCAGGTGAATGCCCTCGAGGTCGGCTCCGACCTCGACTTCCGCGCGCTCATCGTGGAAGCGCTCTCCAAGGGCAGTCGCATCGACTACGTGATCTGCGACGAAGCGCAGTTCTACACGCCGGATCAGGTGGATCAACTGGCCTCGGTCGTCGATGACCTCGGCGTCGATGTCTTCGCCTTCGGCATTACGACGGACTTCCGCACCCGCCTGTTCCCGGGGTCCGCTCGCCTCATCGAGCTTGCGGATCGAGTGGAGGTTCTGCAGGTGGCCTCCCTCTGCTGGTGCGGCAGCCGTGGAACCCATCAGGCGCGCACCGTGGACGGCGAGATCGTCCGCGAGGGCGACCAGGTCGTCGTCGGGGATACCGATGGTGGCGAGGTCGCCTATGAGGTCCTGTGCCGGCGCCATCACCGTGAGGGGCAGACCGCGCGTCGGGCCCAGTCGCCCCACCAGTCGCCGCAGCCGCTGCCGTTCGGGAGCACCGCCGACGAGCAGCGCTAGCTGTCGGGCTGACCGGCGCCGAAGAGGATCTCGTCCCAGCTGGGGACGCTTGCCCTCCGGCCCTTCTTCGACTTTGACGGCGCAGGGTCAGGCTCCGGCTCGGGCTCGCGGGCCGTGAGGATGTCGGCGACCACGGCGGGCTCGCTGTCGTCGTCCTCCTCCACGGTCACCTCGGCGAGGCGCTCGACGGCGAGGGTCTGCTGCGCTGCGGTGTGCAGGGGGATGACCGTGTCGGA
>JBPCSL010000070.1:0-20873 GCA_051007175.1 Candidatus Nanopelagicales bacterium | reverse complement strand
CCTCGGTCGCGCGAATCTCCAGCAGCACGCCGCTCGCGGGCGCGGGGATCTCGGTGTCGACCTTGTCGGTGGAGACCTCGACCAGCGGCTCGTCGGCGACGACGGTGTCGCCGACCTGCTTCAGCCAGCGCGTGACGGTGCCCTCGGTGACGGACTCACCGAGAGCGGGAAGCGTGACCGATACCGGCATGAGCCGTGCTCCTTCGGGTTCAGGCGTGCGCGTGCAGGGGCTTGCCGGCGAGTGCGAGATGAGCCTCGCCCATCGCCTCGTTCTGGGTGGGGTGCGCATGGATGAGGCTGGCGACGTCCTCGGGGTACGCCTCCCAGTTCACGATCAGCTGGGCCTCGCCGATCTGCTCGCCGATGCGGGAGCCGAGCATGTGGACCCCGATGACGGGGCCGTCCTTGCGCTGGACGAGCTTGATGAAGCCCGTCGTCGCGAGGATCTGGCTCTTGCCGTTGCCGCCGAGGTTGTACTCGTAGACCGACACGTCGTCGCCGTATTGCTCGCGGGCCTGCGCCTCCGTGAGTCCCACGGACCCGACCTCGGGCTCCGAGTAGGTGACCCGTGGGATGTCGATGTCGCGGATGGGCCGGGGCGCGAGGCCGCCGATCTCCTCGGCGACGAAGATGCCCTGCTGGAAGCCGCGGTGTGCCAACTGCAGTCCGGGCGTGATGTCGCCGACAGCGAAGACGCCCGGGACGTTCGTGCGCTGCCGGTCGTCGACGAGGACCCATCCGCGGTCCATCGCGATGCCGGCTTCCTCGAAGCCGAGTTCTGCCGTCTGCGGGCCGCGCCCGACGGCGACGAGGAGCAGGTCCGCATCGAGGGTGTCGCCGTTCTCCAGCGTCACGTGCACGCCGCTGTCGTCCTGCGTGGCGGACTGGAAGCGCACGCCGGTCGTGAAGTTGATCTTGCGCTTGCGGTAGGCGCGCTCGAAGGCCTTGGAGACGGCCTCGTCCTCGGCGGGCACGAGCCGCGGCAGCGCCTCGATGATGTGCACGTCCGCGCCGAAGGACTTCCAGACGCTGGCGAACTCCACGCCGATCACGCCGCCCCCCAGGACGATGACCTTCTCGGGCACGTAGTCCAGGGTGAGCGCCTGGTCGGAGGTCATGATGCGACCGCCGATCTCGAGCCCCGGCAGGGTGCGCGCGTAGGAGCCGGTCGCGAGGACGACGCTCGTCCCGGTGTACGTCGTGCCGTCGACAGTCACGGTGTTGGGGGATGTCAGGCGTCCCTCGCCCTCGACGTAGGTGACGTCGCGGCTCTTCACCAGTCCCTGCAGGCCCTTGTAGAGGCGGCCGACGACGCCGTCGCGGTAGTCGTTGACCTTGTCCATGTCGATGCCGTCGAGGGTGGCTCGGACCCCGAAGTGCTCGCTGTCCCGCGCGGAGTCCGCGACCTCGGCGGCATGGAGCAGGGCCTTGGTGGGGATGCAGCCGCGGTGCAGGCAGGTGCCCCCGAGCTTGCCCTTCTCGATGAGGACCACCGACAGGCCGAGCTGCGAGGCCCGCAGGGCGCAGGCGTAACCGCCGCTACCGCCTCCGAGGATGACGACATCTGCGTGGGTCAACGGTCCTGCTCCCCTCACCGCCCGTGGACCCTCATCCTTCCATCGTGCGGCGGGGCCCCCCTCGCCAGGGCGGGTGGCCGGGCTAGGGGAGCAGACCGGCCGCGGCGTCCTCCGCCACCTGGATGAAGGTGCGCACGGCGGCCCCCGTGCCGCCCTTGGGGGTGTAGCCGTAGGGACCGCCCTCGTTGAACGCCGGCCCCGCGATGTCGAGGTGCACCCAGGCCGTGCCCTCGGGTACGAACTCCGCGAGGAAGGCGGCGGCGCTCAGCATCCCGCCCTTGCCATCGCCGATGTTCTTGATGTCGGCGATAGGGGAGTCCAGGGTGCCTCGGGACTCCTCGGGGATCGGCATGTGCCACATCGTCTCGCCGGCGCGCCTCGAGGACTCCCAGACGGCGTCCCGCACGGCGTCGTCATTGCCCATGACCCCGGAGGTGCGATCGCCGAGCGCGATCGTCTGGGCGCCGGTGAGCGTGGCGGCATCAAGGATGAGGTCGGGCTTGTCCTCGGCTGCCTTGACGATGGCGTCGGCAAGGATGAGGCGTCCCTCGGCGTCGGTGTTGAGGACCTCGACGGTCCGGCCGCCGTAGATCGTGATGACATCGCCGGGCCGCTGCGCTGCACCACCGGGCATGTTCTCGACGGTCGGGATCCAGCCGATGACGCGCACCTTGGGCTTCAGTCGGGCGATCGCTGCCATGGCGGTGATCACCGCGGCCGCGCCGCTCATGTCGCACTTCATGGTCTCCATGGCCTTCGGCGGCTTCAGGGACAGGCCGCCGGAGTCGAAGGTGACCCCCTTGCCCACCAGAGCGATCGTGCGCTTGGCGCCCTTGGGCGAGTACTCCATCCGGACGAGCCGCGGTGGATTGGCGGAGCCCTGTCCCACCGCGAGGATCCCGCCGAAATCCTCGTCGGCCAAGTGCGCCTCGTCCCAGACCTCGACGGTGACGGGCAGCTTCTTCACGGCCTCGATCGCCTCCTGGGCGATCTCCTCCGGTGGGAGGGCGGACGGGGGTGTGTTGACGAGATCGCGCGCATGATTCACCGCGATCGCGATGACCTGGGCGCGCTCGAGTGCCGCGGCCTGGTCCTTGTCCTTGGGGTCGCCGGTGATGAGGATCTTCTCGACGGGCGACGCTTGCGCCTCGGCGGTCTTGCCGCGGAAGGCGTGGAATGCGTAGTTGCCGAGGAGGGCACCCTCGGCGATGGACTCGACTCGCGGCCCGTCGGGATCGGTCACGACGATGGCGGCCGATGCAACGCCGGCGAGGCTCCGCAGGGCGCCGCCCGCGGTGCGGCGCACCTTTTCGTAGTCGAGGATGCGCACGTCACCGAGGCCGACTGCCAAGACGATGGGCGCCTTCACCAGTCCCGCGCCGGGGATGCGCGTGAGCTCGCCAAGCTTGCCGGTCGCTCCCACGGCCTCGAGGGCCGACTCGATGGCCTTGCGCGTGTCCTTCGGCAGGGCGGGGGGCGCCTCGAGGCGCTTCTTGGCATCGGTGGTGATGCCGATGACGAGGGCATCGACGGCGAGGTCGGCGGGCGCGGTCGTGGTGAGGGCGACGGTGGTCATGGGAAGCGACCCTAGGGCAGGTCATGGAAGGGCGTCCGGGGAGTGGCTAGGGTCGCGGGTCATGAGCGCTCCGCCCGCCCTTGAGCGAGAGAAGCCCCCCGCCGTTGGTCTTGTCCGCAATCTCGGGCTGCTGGGCGCCGTGGCCGTGTCCCTGGCCGTCGTGGGCCCGAGCATGTCGGTGAGCCTCAACCCCCAGGCCATGGCTGAGCAGGTGGGCGGGGCGGTCCCGGTCGTCTACGTCCTTGCGCTCGTCCCGCTGGCCACCATCGCCTTGGCCTTCATCGTGCTGACGCGACGGCACGGCACGGCAGGCTCGCTCTACGGGCTGGTGGGGCTGGAGCTGGGCCCCAAGGCTGGCGCGGTGTCCGGCATGTGGCTGCTCATGGCGTACTGCACGTTCACGGCGGTCACCGCTTCCTCGTTCGGCATCTTCACGGTGGGCTTCGTCGAGGCTGTCTTCGACGTCACCATCTCCGACACTGCGACCTTCGCCGTCATGGGCGCGGGCATGCTGCTGGCGCTGGTCTTCTCGATCCGGCCGGCTCGGCTCGCAGGACACGTGCTGCTCATCATGGAGGGCGTCACCATGACGCTCATCATGATCACGGTCGCCGTCACGTTCATCCGGCTCATCACCGTGGGTGGCCCGCAGGGCCAGACGGTCGACTTCTCGGAGTTCAGTCTCTCGGGGGTGACGACCGGGGCCATGGGCCTGGCGATCACCTTCGCCATCCTGTCCACGGCGGGCTTCGAGGGGGCGGCTGCCGCGGGAGAGGAGACGAAGAACCCGACGCGCAGCGTGCCCATGGCGATCCTGCTGACGGCCATCATCGTCAATGTCTTTTACATCGTGGTGTCGGGCGTCGCCGTGTGGGCCTTTGGCACCTCGCCCCAGGAGATGCAGGCATTCATCAACAGCCCATCGCTCCCGGGCGATATGGCCGACACGTATGTCTCGCTCGGGCTCGGGGACTTCATCACCCTCGGCGGCGCCGTCAGCTCCCTCGCCTGCATGATCGCGGCGCAGATCGCGGGCGGTCGCATCATGTATGCCTTCGCCCGCGACGGGCTTCTCCCCGGCCGCCTCGCCGTGCTGTCGCGCCGGTGGTCCACTCCCGTGCTCGGCAGTGTGGTGACGGCCATCATCGGGTCGATCATCGTCGCCCTCTCCATCATCCCCACTGCGGGCAGCCCGTTCTCGGTCTTCGAGTTGGTGAGCGATTACGCGGGCGTGCTCATCGTGTCGGCCTACGGGGCCGCGTGCGTGGCAGCCGCCATTGTCCTGTGGCGGCGCGGGGGACGGCTGCGCCTGGCCTGTCTGATCCCGTCCGCCGGGGTCGTCATCGTCGTCATCGTCATGTACTTCTCGCTCTTCCCCCTGCCGACGGGGTGGGAGCTGGTCGCTCCCCTGGCGGGCGTGACCACCGTGGTGGTGCTGACCTTCGTGGGACTCCTCGTCAGCGGACGTGCGACTCCACGAACGGCGGACGCGTGACGACGAAGCGAGCCTGACGGCCCCGCACGTCCACCACGACCTCATCTCCCTCGCTCACCGTGGGGTCCAGCAGGGCTAGGCCGATGCCCTGCTTGAGGGTCGGCGAGAAAGTCCCGCTCGTGAGCTCGCCGACCACCGTGCCCTCGCGCAGGACCGACATGCCGGCCCGCGGGATCGCGCGCTCCTGAGCGAGCAGGCCGCGGAGCACGCGCCGCGGTCCCGCAGTCTTCTCCGCCACGAGAGCGTCGCGCCCGTGGAACGCGGGCTTGTCCCAGCCGATGGCCCAGCCGGCGCGCGCCTGCACGGGGCTGATCTCGGCGGAGAGCTCATGGCCATGCAGGGGGTAGCCCATCTCGGTGCGCAGGGTGTCGCGGGCGCCGAGCCCTGCCGGCGTCGCGCCCGCGGCCACGACCGCATCCCACAGGTCGACGACGCGATCCGCGGGGACGAGCACCTCGTAGCCGCGCTCGCCGGTGTAGCCCGTGCGCGCCACCACCGCCGGCGTGTCACGCCAGCTGCCGCGCACGAAGGTCATGTAGTCATGTCCGCTCGGCAGGCCCACCGCGTCGAGGACGCGATCGCTGTCAGGTCCCTGGATGGCGAGGATGGCGTAATCCTCGCGACGATCGTCGACCGTGATCCCGGATCCCTGGGCGGCGGCCTGCAGAGTGGCCACCACGGCATCGGAGTTCGACGCGTTGGGGACGATGAAGAGGGCGTCGTCGTTGACCCGGTAGACGATGAGGTCGTCGATCACGCCTCCGGCGGCGTCGCACAGAAGTGAGTACTGCGCCTGGCCGGCGACGATCCTCGTGAGATCGCTCGCGAGCACGGTGTTGACCCAGTCGACGGCACCCGGACCATGGATCTCGGCGTAGCCCATGTGGGAGACGTCGAAGACGCCGACCGCCTCCCGCACCGCGGTGTGCTCGGCCACGGTGCCGGCGTACTCGATGGGCATATCCCATCCGCCGAAGTCAGCCATCTTGGCGCCGAGGGCCGCGTGGCGTGCGTGCAGGGGCGTCTCGCGCAGCGTCATGCGCTGACCGTAGCCGCTCAGGCACCGAGGGCGAAAGCCACGAGGGTGGCGCACGTACCGACCTCGATGGTCGCGCCGAGCGTGTCTCCGGTGATGCCACCCATGCGCGAGACGCTGCGTCGGACAAGCAGCAGGGCGACGCCGAGGCCCACCAGGATCGACAGCGGTGCCGCGAGGATCTCGCGCATGGTGCTGTCGTCGTCCGCGTAGGCGAGCCCGAGGGCGATGCCGGCGAGGGCGACGGTCCAGGCCAGGGCGGCGAGCAGGGGCACCGTCCCGGCGACGAGGGCACCCAGGCCCTCCGGTCGCGCGGCGGGGATGCCGCGCACGCAGGCCCAGGTCGCCGCAAGGCGACCGGTGGCCACCGCGAGCACGACGGCGACGGTGCCGTGATGTGCCGAGGCACTCATGGCGAGTGCCGCGACGTCGACGAGGAGGACGATGACGAGCGTGGCGACTCCGAACGGCCCGATGTCGCCGCGCCTGGCAATCTCCAGTGCCGCCGGCCCCCTTCGCCCGCTGCCGAGGGCGTCCGCGCTGTCGGCGAGCCCGTCGAGATGCAGCGCGCGCGTCATGTAGGCGAGCGCCCCCACGGCGAGAGTCGCCGCGAGAAGGTCGCCGTACGCCGCCCCGGCGACGGTGCGGACGGCCCACATGATCGCCGCCGCGATCGCGCCGAGCAGCAGTCCCAGGAGAGGGGCGAGCAGCATCGCGCCCCGCGCCGATGCCCGATCCACGCGGGCGGGCATCCCTGCGGGGAAGATCGTGAAGGTGCCAATGGCGAGGCGGACCGCGCTCATGGCGCGTCGGGTGTGCTGACACCGGCCTCGGCGAAGGTCTGCATCTCGGCAAGCGCGGCGGCGGCGGCCGCGATGAGCGGCACCGCGAGGAGAGCCCCGGTGCCCTCGCCCAGCCTCATGCGCAGGTCGAGCAGCGGCACGAGATCGAGTCGGTCGAGTGCCGCCGAGTGCGCGGGCTCCGTGGACCGGTGACCCGCCTGCCACCAGTCGCGCGCGCGATAGGCGGCGCGATGCGCGACGAGAGCGGCTGCCGTGGGGACGGTGCCGTCGAGGACAATCGGCGTGCGGCGCTGCGCTGCGCGCAGCAGGAAGCCGACCATGGCAGCGATGTCCGGGCCGCCGATGGCCGCGAGGAGCTCCAGCGGCGATCCCTTGAGATCCTTGCCGCGGCGCATGGCGTCGCGCACCGCGGCGCACTTGCGCATCCACGTCGCGTCATCGATGCCGGTGCCGCGGCCGACGACGGCGATGACGTCGGCGGGGGCGAGAAGGCCGGTGATGGCGGCCGCCGCGGTGGTATTGCCGATGCCCATGTCCCCGGCAATGAGGAGATCGGACCCGGCATCGATCTCCGCATCCGCGACGGCGACCCCTGCGTCGAATGCCAGCTGGGTCTCCGCCGCCGTCATGGCATCCTCGCGGTCGATGGAGCCGCTGGCACGCCGGACGCGATGACGCGCCACCGCGGCGTCCAGGTCATCGGCGTACTCCGGATCGGCGTCCACGCCCATGTCGATGACGCGGACGCGGGCACCCACCTGCCGGCCGAGGGCATTCGCGGCGGCGCGCTCGGCCAGGAAGGTGCGCACCATCTGCGCGGTGACCTCGGGTGGGTACGCCGATGTGCGTGCGGTGCGCGCGACGCCGTGGTCGGCGGCGAAGATCACGAGCACCGGGCGCTGCGGCGGTGGTGCGGGACACTCTCCCCGCACGCTCGCCCACCAGGTGCCGAGGTCTTCGAGGCGTCCGAGCGAGCCCGGGGGCTTGGTGAGGCTGCCCCAGCGCTCCTCGGCGGCACGGAACGCGTCGCGGTCGGGGGAGGCGATGCCCGCGACGATGTCCGCGAGCGCGCGATCAGCGTCCATGCGCGATCCCGAGCGGCATCGCATGGCCGGCCACCATGAGCAGGGTCTCGTCGCAGGTGGCGGCCACCCGCTGGTTGAGGTGTCCGAGCAGATCGGCGAAGAGCCGCCCCGACCGGGTCGACGGGATGACCCCCATCCCCACCTCGTTGCTCACGAGCAGGATCGTGCCGCGCGTCGCGGCCAGGGCGTCGAGCAGGTCCTTGGTGGCGTCGTCTGCGGCCGCCGCGAGCTGGGCCGCGGGGACCGCGTCCCAGTCCTGGCCCGAGGCGGCGTCGTCGATGATCCCGGTGAGCCACAGGGTGAGGCAGTCGACGACCACCGCGTGCGCGGGAAGCGCGCCGCGCACCGTCTCGGCGAGTCGGGCGTGCCCCTCGACGGTGATCCACGTCGACGGTCTCCGGGAGCGGTGGACGGCGACGCGTTCCTCCCACTCGGCATCGCCCGGGCGAGGTGCTGACGTCGCCACATAGGTGACCTCACGGTGGCCCAGGGCACGTCGCTCCGCTGCGGCGGACTTGCCGGAGCGCGCGCCGCCGAGGATGAGGGTGCGATGCGCGGTGCCGAGGAGGGTGCCGTCGTCCACGAGGCGTACGCCGAGCTCGGCCAGGCGCGGCCGGAGCAGGTCGGCCGGCGGGTTGTGGTGGCTCAGGTGCACGGCCACGACATCGGTGTCGTCCGTGATGGCCGCCACGGATCGCAGCGAGGCCAGTGCGTCGGGGAGCGTGGCGAGGTCCAGGTGCCCGGTGCGGTGATTACGGTGGTCGCCGAAGGTCTCCTCGATGAGGACGACGTCGTACCTCCGTGACCGCATCGCCTCGACGGCGGAGTCGCTCAGCGGTCCCGTGTCGGTCGCGTAGAGCAGGCGCTCGCCGCGCGGGTTCGTGAGGTCGTAGAGGACCGCGTCTGCCGCGAGGCGGTCGTGGGGGCCGCCGAAGGCCGCCGCGTCATGCGCGGCGGGGAGCGCGACGACATGCCATCGTCCCTCCGGCGTCTCGAGGTGTGCCTCGTCTCCTGGCCGCATCTCGTGGAATCGCACGGGCGTGCGCGGGCCGACCCAGTTCTGGCATGCGGCGATCACGGAGGCCGGGCCCCAGACGTGCACTGTGTGGGGGGTCGGATTCCAGGACAGCCAGAGCAGGAGTGCGGGGTCCAGGTGATCGGGATGCGCGTGGCTGACGAGCACATGGTGCACGCCCCGCAGCGATCGACCCGCGCGCGCGACGGCGGCGGGCACCGCGGGCCCGGCATCGAGCAGCACGGATCCGTCGAGCAGCGCGGCGGTGGGCTGGCGCACGCCGCCGGTGAGGCGGGCATCGGCGCAGGAGGCGCACTCGCAGAACGGGCTCGGCCATCCGTCGGCGGCACCGGTGCCGAGGACCAGGACCTCCATCAGGGAGTCCGGGCGGGCTGTGTGCTCTCGACGAACGCCGGCACCGCGTGGAAGTGCGCCTTGCGTGACGCACGGTGCAGGGCGTTGAGCACCGGGCGTCCGGTGATCGCGATGAGGGTCGCGGTGAGGATCGCGCGCGGGATATCCCAGCCCAGCGACGTCACGACCGTGAAGGCGAGCCAGCGGCCGAGATTCTCGGTCACCGAGGCGCCCGGCGCGAACATGATGTCGGGGGAGTATGCGGTGGCCTGAGCACCGCTGAGGAAGGGCCAGAACCACAGGTTGAGCACGAGGCCATAGAGCAGGGAGGCCAGCGCGCCGTAGCCCGCGAGCATGGCGATCTCGCGACGTCCGCGCGCTGCGGGCAGCAGGCCGGCGCCGAGGCCGACCCAGGCGGCAGCGAGCACCTGGAAGGGCAGCCACGGTCCGACGCCGCCGGTGAGTAAGGCGGACGCCGCCATGGAGACCGAGCCCAGCACGAAACCGAATCCGGGGCCGAGGGCGCGGCCGCCCAGGATGATGACGAACCAGATCGGCTCGAGTCCCGCGGTGCCCGCGCCCAGCGGTCGCAGGATGCACACGACGGCGGCGAGCACACCGAGCGCGGCGATGGCCTTCGCGTCCATGCCCCCGTCGGAGACCTGCGCAAGGACGACGAGCAGCATGAGAGGCACGACGAGCGCGAAGACCAGCGGGGCGTCGCCGGCGTGGGCGATGGCCGCCGAGTCGGGGTCGGCGAGGAATGGCCAGCCGAACGCGATGATGCCGACGAGCGTCGTGAGCGCAATCGCAGCCCAGGACATCGGTCCCATGCGCACGGCATGTGTCACGCGCACGGCGTGCGTCACGCCGCTCATCCCGCGACCGCCAAGGCCGCGGACACGTCGTTCACGGTGAGGAAGGGCAGGGACTCCCCGCCACCGGTCGGCGCGAGCACCTTCGCGACCTGAGGAGCGAAGAGCGGGGACCCGATGACGATCTGCGCGGTGGGTCCGTCGGCGACGATCTCCCCGTCGGCCAGGACGACGACCCGCGTGGCGACCTCCGCGGCGAGCTCGACGTCGTGCGTGGCGAGCACGATGGCGTGACCGCGCTCGGCCAGCCGCGCGAGGGTGCGGGCGAGACGCTCCTTGGTGGGGTAGTCCAGGCCGCGAGTGGGCTCGTCGAGCAGAAGGATCGGCGGGTGGGCGGAGAGGACGATGGCCAGGGCCAGGGCTAGGCGCTGTCCCTCCGATAGGTCGCGCGGATGCGCATCGGGGGCGACCTCGGGCGCAAGCTCGGCGAGCAGGCGCGCGGTCGTGCCCGGCTCGAGGTGCCCGTCGCGGTCGGAGTCGTGGCACTCGCCGGCCACGGAGTCGCGACTGAGCAGGTCGCCGGGATCCTGCGGCACCAGTCCGACCCGGCCGATGAGCTGGGGGCCGCTCAGGGTCGCGGGATCGGCACCCGCGACGCGCACGGTGCCGTGCTCGGGCCGGCGCAGTCCCACCAGCGTGGAGAGCAGGGTGGACTTGCCCGCGCCATTGCGACCCATGAGGGCGACCACCTCGCCCGCGCCCACGTCGAGGGTGATGCCCCGCAGCGCGCGAATCTCGCCGTAGGAAGCATCCGCATCCGTCATAGCCACGACCGTGGTGCCTGCGGCACGGGCGATCCGGCCCAGGTGCGCATCGTGCAGTCGCGTGCGCAGCTCGCTTGCGCGGCGGCGGGCGTCGCGCACGGACAGGGGCAGCGGCGACCAGGCCGCGATCCGGCCCAGGTGCACGACGGGCGGCGCGACGGGAGCATCGGCCATCACCGCGGCCGGCTCGCCGACCACCAGAGGGCGCGCCTGGCCCGGCACCAGGATGACGCGATCGGCGTACTCCAGGACACGCTCGAGTCGATGCTCGGCGAGGATGACGGTGATCCCGAGATCGTGGACCAGCCTCTGCAGAGTGGCGAGCACGTCCTCCGCCGCACCGGGGTCCAGGGCGCTCGTCGGCTCGTCGAGCACGAGCACGCACGGGTGCGAGGTGAGCACCGCTCCGATCGCCACCCGCTGCCGCTGGCCGCCGGACAGCGACAGCAGCGGCCGGTCGCGGACGTCGGCGAGGCCCAGCAGGTCGAGGGTCTCCTCGACGCGACGGCGCATGACCGCGGGATCGATGCCGAGGCACTCCATCCCGTAGGCGAGCTCCTCCTCGACGGTGTCGGTGACGAAGGACGACATCGGATCCTGCGGGACGATCCCCACGATGTCGGCGAGATCGCGGGGCGCATGCGCGGAAGTGTCGCGGCCGGCGACGGTGATGCGGCCCTCGAGCACGCCTCCCGTGAAGTGCGGGACGAGGCCGTTGATCGCGCGCAGCAGCGTCGTCTTGCCGGAGCCCGTGGGACCGACCACCAGGACCAGCTCGCCCTCCGGGATGTGGAGGTTGACGTCCGCGAGCGCGGGCGACGCCGCGTCGGGGTAGGTGATGGTGACGCCCTCGAAGCGGATCATGCGGCCACCTCCTCGCGGACGCGCACAGGGGAGAGGCGCGGCCGCGGCGGCGCGGGCGCGATCCAGGCGGGGAGCACGGACACGAGGATGGCAGCGACCAGCGGTAGCGACAGGGGCGGCCAGCCAGGAGGGTCGACCGGGGCGATGAGCGCCATGACGCTCGCGGCCCCCGCGATGACGAAGGCCGTGCCGGTGGCGAGCGCGCACGCCGTCACGCCCCACTCGGGCCACGTCCACGGGTCGGGCCGGTAGCGAGTGCGCGTGGACCGACGGCCGGCGAGCCCGATGCCGGCGATGGCGAGGATGGCGCCGAGCACGAGCATCGGCAGTCCGAGCGCGATCGGCGCCGCGCCGTCGAGGAGGCCGTAGCTCCCGATGAGGGCCGCCACCAGTCCGCCGAGGAGGAGCGTCGCCGACAGGCGCCGCATCGTGCGCGACTGGGTCGCGATGCGCCCGTAGCCACGCGAGTCCATCGCCGCGGCGAGGGCGACCGACCGCTCCATCGCTCCCTCGAGCACGGGCAGGGCCGCACCGGCTGCGCCGCGCATCCCGGTGACGGGGCGCCCGCGCAACCGTCGTGCCGATCGGATGCGGTCGAGATCGGCCACGAGCTGCGGTGCGAAGGTGAGCGCGACGACGACGGAGACGCCGACCTCGTAGAGCGCCGGCGGCACTGCCTTGAGCAGTCGCGCAGGGGATGCCAGCGAGTTGGCGGCGCCGATGCACGCGAGGATGGTCGCGAGACGCAGGCCGTCGTACAACGCGGCCAGGAGCGACTCGGCGGTGATGGTCCCGCCCAGCCGAACCCCGGCGAACGCCTCGGGCAGCGTGACCGAGGGCAGGGTCACCAGGACGGTCGTGCCGATGGGCGCGCCGACGATCGCCTGGAAGGCGACGCGGATCGCGATGACGACCAGGCCCACTTTGAGGAAGACCGCGAAGGAACGGCTCCACGGCGCCATGGGCCGTCGGGCCGCCACGACATACGCGGCGACCGCGATGATGAGGCACAGCAGCAGGGGGTTCGTCGTGCGCGATGCTGCAACCGCGAGGCACAGCGCCCAGAGCCACCAGGCCCCGGGATGCAGGAACCGCTCGCGCACCTTCACGATCGCCTTCTGCGCGACATGACAAGCGCCCCGCCTCCGAGCGCGGCCACGCCGGCGATGGCGATGACGGTGAGCAGCGCGCTGCCGGAACCGTCGCCTCCGCTGGGCGGCGCGACGGGCGTGGCGAGCAGGGACAGGGAGGGCGTGGGAGCGGCCGACGGAGTCGGCGCGTCGGCCACCGCGGCAGCGCCGGAGGACGACGACGTGGCCGTGGGCGAAGCGGCCTTCCTCCCCTCCTTCTGCTCGGGCGCGGAGTCCGTCGCGCTTGCCGACGGCGACAGCGTGGCCGCCGGTGTCGCCGATGTCGTGGCGGGTGCGGGCTTCGGCTTCGGCTTCGGGCTGCGCGTGGGCGCAGGACTGGGCTGCGGGTCGCGGACGACAGCGCCGCACTCCGACCCCGGGTAGCCGTTGATGCCGCAGATGAGTCCGCGATCCACCCGCACGCCGGCGGCCGCCCGCAGCACCGCGTACCCGGTGGCATCCGCGTCCGCCGTCACGCACAGGGCCCAGGCTCCGGGGGTCTGCTCTCCGTCGGGGGCATCGGCGGCGCTGCCCGGATCGACGATGACGGCGACCCGCTTGCCGTCGGCCGGGGCCTCGGTCGTGCCGCACACCTCGTCGAAGGAGGGGGCGAACGTCGGCGGCGTGTCACCGCTCACGCCGGCCTCGCTGAAGCGCCAGCCCTCGACGGCGCCGTCCGCGGGGATGCGGAAGGCGGGCCCGACGTTGCTGAAGGACCACGCCCCGCTGTCGCCGACCCAGTACGACCAGTAGCGGTACGTCGCCGCGTCGGCGGGAGCTGCCCAGGCGAGTGCCGCCAGTGCCATCGCACCGGCTGCCGCCACCCTGAGCATGCGCATCACGACCGCTGCAGCGTCGCCAGGAGCCGGGCGATGAGGTTGGTCCCGCCGAAGGTGCGAGGGCTGTCGCCGGCCGCGTGCGCGACCGAGATCAGCGTGCCGAGCGCCGTCGGGCTGTCGCCCTCCGGGCGGACCACGTAGGCATCGACGTGGGCCTTGAGCGAGGTCGTGCCGAGCAGCATGGCCTGCCGTGACCCATTGCGCTGCGTCATCCCGAGGGTCGCGAGCGCCGTGGAGTTCCAGTCGGTGGCAGTGGGATCGAAGGCATCGGGGATGCGGCCGCTCGTGGCGATGAGTCGCTGCGCGAGCCACTGCCCGGTGCTCGCCAGCGGCCGGCTGTCGATGCTGCAGGACGGAGCCGGCTTGCGTGGCCCGCGCACGGGATCGAAGGGCAGCGTGCCCTGGGAGGCCGTGAACGCCCAGGCCGTCGAGAGCGGGTCCGCCGTCGCCCCGGGCTGGAAGCGGACCGCGCAGGAATCGTCGACGAGCACCTGGTCGCCCAGCCAGCGGACACCCCGCTGCCCCAGGGCGCTGCCCGCAGGGCCGAGCGCGCTCAGCACCATGGCGGTCGAGATCGAGTCGGGCCCGAGCCCGGCAATCCACTCCCAGCCGCCTCCGGGCAGTTCCTGGGTGCGCAGCCAGGCCCGCGCCTGGGCAGCGGCGCGGGCGGCCGCCCTGCCCTTGAGGGAGTCCAGTGCGAGCGCGGCGAGCGCGGTGGAGTTGGTGTCAGGCCCGGTGAAACCCTGCGGGTCGGGTGCGGGGCAGGCCGCCGACGGATCGGACCGGTAGGCCGCGAACGACCCGTCCTTGCACTGCTGGCGCAGGAGCCATTGCAGCGCCGACGGGGGCACATCGACGCCGGCCGCCGCGAGCCCCAGGATGGCCGTGGACTGGCGGAAGACCCCGTCGTACGTCGGATCCGCGGCGCCGAAGAGGCCGCGGTCGGCGGCAGCGGGAGCGGCGGACGCGGAAGACGTCGCCACGGGTGCCATGAGCGCGGCGGCGAGTGCGGCCGCGACGGTGAGGCGGAGGAACTTCACGAGTACTCCAGGGTGAGCGACCCACTTGGCGATGCCAGCCGCTCGAGGGACAACCGCCCCGGGAGTACCTGCCACGCCCCGTAGACCTCGACGGGGTGGTGTCGCCGACTGGCGACCCCACTAGGCGCTCGTGCCCGCCAGGTGCTCCGACTCGCCGCCTCGGCGGCTCACGGTTGCGGGTCAGTGCCGGATTCCCACCGGCTTCCCCTGGACTCGGGCGCGTGTTCAGTTGTGGGCTCATCCGACCACGCCCGCCGTATGCGAGTCAAAGGGGGCGCGCCCGGCGTACGGTCAGGGCATGGGATGGACCTGGATCTATACCGATGCCCACGGCGCGCCGGTGGCCGAGGTGCCCGCCATGGCGGCCCTCGAGCCGTTCCCCACGCAGGCTGATGCCGAGACCTGGCTGGGTGAGTCGTGGCGCGAGCTGCTGGACAGCGGCGTCGATGCCGTCGTGCTGTGGGAGGACGAGCGCGTCGCCTACGGACCGATGAGCCTGCACCCGCCGTCGTAGAGGCGAGCCCTCTCGCCGTGGCGAGCACGCTCGCCGTGGCGAGCTAACTCGCCTTCGGCTCCTTCGGCGCTCCGCCGCGCTTGACCTTGGGCGGCGGCAGCCGGAACCTCCGCAACTGCAGTGTCCGCAGTGCGGCGTACCAGAGACAGCCCTTGCGCTCGGACGCGTCCGGGAAGCGCTTGCGCAGTTGTGAGTTGAGGCGCAGCAGCAGGAACACCTCGTCGAAGGCGACGATGAGGATGAGCGCCATCCATGCGAAGGACACGAAGAGCTGAATCGTCGGATTGGGGATGAACCCCATGACGAGGACCGCGAGCGCGATGAAGATGAAGTACTCCGCGATTGTGAAGCGGGCGTCCACGAAGTCGCGGGTGAACCGGCGGGCCGGGCCCTGATCGCGCGGGGGAAGGGCTCGCTCGTCGCCGGCGGCGAGGGCGGTGCGCTGGGCCATCCGTGCCTCGCGGTCGCGGTCGCGGGCGGCCTTGCGGGCCTCCTTGGGGTCCTTCGGGATCTTGAGGGCCTGCTTGCGCGCCGCCTCGGCGTCCTTGCGGCTGGGCGTGGGGCGCCCCTTCCCGGGGCCGGCGGGAGCGGCTTCCTCGGGGGCGGGCTCTGCGGCAGCCTTGCGACCGAACATGCCGCCAATCTAACGGGGCCGCGATCGGAGGCCGCAGCGCGTGCCGGCGGCCCTACGCCTAGTCTGGAAGGACTACCCCTCGGCAGGAGGACTCATGGGTCTCTGGCAGCGTTTCACGCTCATCTTCAAGTCCAAGGCGAACAAGGCGCTCGACAAGGCGGAGGATCCGCGCGAGACCCTCGACTACTCCTACGAGAAGCAGTTGGAGCTTCTCCAGAAAGTACGCCGTGGGGTGGCCGACGTGGCGACCAGTCGCAAGCGCATCGAGCTGCAGATCCAGAGTCTCGACCAGCAGGTGACCAAGCTCAACGACCAGGCCAAGGCAGCCCTCGCTGGCGGGCGCGAGGACCTTGCTCGCGAGGCACTCACCCGCAAGAGCGGGCTGCAGTCGCAGATCGCCGACCTGCAGGTCCAGCTCGCGCAGCTGCAGGACCAGGAGGAGAAGCTCATCGCTGCCTCGCAGCAGCTGCAGGCCAAGGTCGATGCCTTCCGCACGAAGAAGGAGACGATCAAGGCGACCTACTCGGCAGCCGAGGCGCAGACCAAGATCAACGAGGCGTTCGCCGGCATCTCCGATGAGCTCGGTGACGTCGGCCTCGCCGTGCAGCGGGCTGAGGACAAGACCGCGCAGATGCAGGCGCGCGCGGGAGCGATTGACGAGCTGGTCGCGTCGGGCGCCCTGGAGGACGTGTCCAGCATGGGCAAGGACAACCTCACGGTCGAGCTGGAGCGGATGGCGAACCAGGGCCAGGTCGACAAGGAGCTCGAGGCCCTGCGGCTGGAGCTCGGC
Organism: Candidatus Nanopelagicales bacterium; assembly: GCA_051007175.1. Lineage (GTDB taxonomy): Bacteria > Actinomycetota > Actinomycetes > S36-B12 > S36-B12 > Mxb001. The sequence goes on along the minus strand of JBPCSL010000070.1, from coordinate 4,482 downwards.
CCCGGCGGTGGCGGCGGCGCCATCGAGGGCGGCAAGGCCTAGGAACCCGCAGGCCGAGGAGCCCGTCCTTTCGTCATGGCACGCACTCGCTACGGCACCGACCGCGGGCTGACCGCGCGCATGTTCGGGACCATGTTCGGGCTCGGGCTGCTCTACGTCATCCTCGCGGCGGTCCTCTACGCCCTCGGCTTCAACGCCATCTGGGTCCTCGCGATCAGCGGCGGCCTGCTCTTCGCCCAGTGGTGGTTCTCCGACTCCCTGGCGATGGGAGCGATGCGGGCACGGGTGGTCACCCCGGAGCAGGCTCCCCAGCTCCACGGGCTGGTGGACCGGCTCTGCGCGATGGCCGACATGGAGAAGCCGCGCGTGGCGATCGCCGACAACGACGCGCCCAATGCCTTCGCCACGGGCCGCACCGCCAAGAGGTCGGTCATCGTCGTCACGACCGGGCTGCTGCGCCGTCTGGATCGCGATGAGCTGGAGGCGGTGCTCGCCCATGAGCTCTCCCACGTGGCCCACCGCGACGTGACGGTAATGACCATCGCGTCCTTCTCGGCGATCCTGGCCGGCTTCATGGTGCGCTCGGCGATGTGGGGATCGATGATGCGCGATCGCCGTGACCAGAACACCGCGCTGGTGTTCTTCGCGGTCATGGTGGTGAGCGTCCTCGTCTACCTCATCTCCTTCCTGCTCATCCGTGCCCTGTCGCGCTACCGGGAGCTGGGTGCCGACCGCGGGGCGGCGTACGTCACGGGCAAGCCCACGGCCCTCGCGACGGCCCTGCAGAAGGTCACCGGCGAGATGGGCGCCATCCCGACGCGGGACCTGCGTCAGATGGAGCCGGTGGCGTCCTTCGCTTTCGTCCCGGCCTTCTCGAAGGGGCGCTCGGGAGGCTTCGGCCTAGAGTCGCTCATGTCGACGCACCCGCCGCTGCAGAAGCGACTGGAGCAACTGGCGCGGATCGCTGCGGAGATGGGTCAGCGCTAGTGGGATTCCTCGACGGTCTGCTCGGTCGTCGCAAGCCGTCGCGACCAAATCTCGACGCGCTTTTCGCGATCCCCAATGCGGCGATCACCCTCGAGGTGTCCCTGGGCTTTCGGCCGACCGGGCAGGGCGCGGTGGCCTTCCGGGCGACAGAGGGCCGTGCCTTCGCCGATATCGAGTCCGAGGTGACCGCGCTGCTGGATGCCGATGGCGGTCCGCCGGTGCGACTCGTCACCGACCACTTCGGCTACACGTGGCTGGTCGTCGCCACCGACCCGCCGGACGTCTCGGCCGTCGTGACCGATCTGCACGCGGTCAACGCGACGCTGTCAGATCACGGATTCGGGCCGCAACTGCTGTGCTCGATCGTGCCGTTCCGCGATCCTGGCGGCCGGGTGCTCGCCCTCCTCTATCTCTACAAGCGCGGGACCTTCTATCCCTTCGTGCCCATGGAGGGAGAGCGGCGCGATTCGGTCACCGAGCTGCAGGTGCGCGATGCGGTCGGGGGCGACCTCCCGTGGGAGGCCGATCTCTCGCGGTGGTTCCCGGTCTGGGACGCCCCCGGGCTCTAGTCCTTGGCGCCGACGCCAGGCAGCGCGAGCATGCGATCCAGCGCCACCCTCGCCCAGTGCGCCGCGCGCCCCGGGTCTTCCCGGGTCTTCCCTGGTCTTCCCGGGTCTTCCCGGGTCTTCCCTGGTCTTCCCGGGTCTTCCCGGGTCTTCCCGGGTCTCGGCATGCCTCCTTGCCCTTGCTTCGCCCTTGCCCTTGCTTCGCCGCCTGCACCCTTGCTTCCTGGTCTTCGCCGTTGCGTCCCCGCCTTCGCCCGTGAAGTGGTCGCTCCCATGCAGTAGTTGCCCTCGAATCGGCCGCCAATTGAGGGGTGAAGCCGACTTGAGTGCCGGCCATGCGGTCAGGGCGATGTGAGCATGCCTTAATGCATTGGCGATGTCAGCGTCGAGGTGTGCATTCACGCGATGCCCCGGTGAGAGGTGGCGGTGCCGCCGTGGGCGATGAGGGCATGGCGTACGACGCGGATGACGGTCTGAGGCTTCCAGAAGGACTCTTCCGCGGACCACCGGACCGTGAAGGTCCCGCCGCGCTGAAGCGCCAAGTCTCGTCGCTTCTCCTTGCGCGCGGCGTGGCCTCCTGGATCGCCTTCGTACTTGACGAAGCCGTCCACCTCTCCTGCGAGTCCGGGTGCCAGGAGGAAGTCGAGGCGCCGCTCGCACCCATCGCCGTCCAGAACCCGCACCTGGAGGCCCACGGGTGGTAGCCCTGCGAGCAGGAGGTGCCCGCGGGATGCGGATTCCGCCGGTGACTCGGCCAGCGGGCTCGACACGGCGAGCGCCTTTCGGGCTTGTCGTGCACCGTGTAGATGTCGCAGCGACTGCAGGACCCGCTCGGCCTCGAGATGAACGTCGAGTTGGTGGGATCGGGATTCAACGGCGAGGTGATCCGGTAGCCCACATCCGGATCGCGCCTGAAGGAGGACGGTCCGTAGCGCTGCGTCGAGGGGAATAAGCGCCTCCGGCAGCGTGAGCTCCCGTGCGAGGTCGAGAGCGGTCCGCAACGGAGACGTGACTCTAAGTCCATCCACCTCGACCATGTGGTCCTCGGGGATCTGGGCCTTGCGGACCAGGACGTCCGCGCCTCTCGCCGAGTGGGTGCCGTAGGCGCGGATCAGCGGTGCATCGTCGCGCAACAAGGGTTGCTCGAGGAGCGCCGCGGCCGTCTGATGGCAGAAGATCAGCGAGGGGCGGCGTGCAGCAAGGTCCTGGCACCGCTCGGTGAGGGAGCGCTGGAGGTCGCGCGGGCTGGCGACGGCGACGACGCCGTGGCGCACGGATACGAGGAGACCTGCTGCGACGGCCGCGCGAAGTGCCCCGCGCGTGATCCCCGCATCCAGCGCGGTGGCCACTCGGACAGGACCCCCATCGCCGAGGGCGAAGAGGCGAGCGGCGGTGTTCTGCGGGGAGCGGGCATGCAGGGGCATCACGGAACAGTGACGCAGTCCCCGCCGCTTCGTCGGGGTCTGTCCACAGGCGCAGGTGCGGCGACGCGCTCCCGCTCGCGTTCCTTCCGAAAATGGCAGCCAATTGAGGGAAAATGGCAGCCAATTGAGGGCAGCGGTTGCCGTCGCAGCGACCACATCGGGGGTGAATCGGAAAGCAGGAAGAGCCGACGCCCCCGGGCTCTAGTCCTTGGCGCCCACGCCGGGCAGCGCGAGCATGCGATCGAGCGCCACCCTCGCCCAGTGCGCCGTGTCCTCGTCGACCGTGATGCGGTTGACGACGCGACCCTCGACGAGGTTCTCCAGCGCCCAGACGAGGTGGGGGAGGTCGATGCGGTTCATGGTCGAGCAGAAGCACACGTCGCGGTCCAGGAAGACGACCGTCTTGTCGGGGTGCTGCAGGGCCAGCCGCCGCACCAGGTTGAGCTCGGTGCCGATCGCCCACGAGCTGCCGGCCGGGGCCTCGGCCAGGGTCTTGATGATGAATTCGGTGGACCCGACGAGATCGGCCTTCTCGACGACCTCGTAGCGGCACTCGGGATGCACGAGCACCTGGACCCCGGGCACGCGCTCGCGCACGTCGTCGACGCTCTCGGCGGTGAAGCGGCCGTGCACCGAGCAGTGTCCGCGCCACAGGATCATCCGCGCATCCTGCAGCTGCTCGGCGGTGAGCGTCGGACGGTGCGGGTCCCAGACGACGCAGTCGTCCAGTGACATCCCGAGGTCGCGGACGGCGGTGTTGCGGCCGAGGTGCTGGTCGGGGAGGAAGAGGACGCGGTCGCCGCGCTCGAAGGCCCACTCCAGGGAACGCTGGGCGTTGCTCGACGTGCAGATAGCGCCGCCGTTGCGCCCCGTGAAGGCCTTGATGTCCGCCGAGGAATTCATGTAGGTGATGGGGATTGTGCGATCGGCCGGCCCTGCGGCCGAGATCGCGTCCCAGGCCTCCGTCACCTGCTGCAGCGCCGCCATGTCGGCCATCGAGCAGCCGGCCGCTAGGTCGGGGAGGACCACCTGCTGATGGTCGGCGGTGAGGATGTCGGCGCTCTCGGCCATGAAGTGCACGCCGCAGAAGACGATGAACTCCGCCTCCGGGTGCGCCGCCGCCTGCTGGGAGAGCTTGAAGGAGTCTCCGGTCGTGTCGGCGAACTGGATGACCTCATCGCGCTGGTAGTGATGACCGAGGATGTAGAGCCGATCGCCCAGCGCAGCCTGTGCGGCCGCTGCGCGCGCAACGAGATCGGGATCGCTCGCGGGCGGAAGGGCGCCCGGGCACTCGACGCCACGCTCGCTGCCGGGGTCGGCTCCATGGCCGAGCAGCAGCAGTGCCAGTGGAGTGGGCGCGGGCTCAGTGAACGCCATGGCGGCATTCTCGCACCGGCGGCCGACCTCGGCCCATGGTGGATACGGTGAGGACGTGCGCGTGCTCATCGCCCCCGATGACTTCAAGGGCACCCTGAGCGCAGTCGAGGCCGCGCGCGCGATCGCCG
>JBPCSL010000069.1:0-3904 GCA_051007175.1 Candidatus Nanopelagicales bacterium | reverse complement strand
CTCGTCGGGCAGTACCTCTACGACTGGTTCGGCGTACAACTCCCCTTCAGCACCGCGGGGGTCGTCCTCGCCGAGGCCTTCGTCGCGATGCCCTTCCTCATCATCACGGTGGAGGGTGCGCTGCGCAGTGCGGATCCCCGCTTCGAGGAGGCCGCCGCCACACTGGGGGCAGGCCGTTGGACGATTCTGCGCCGGGTCACACTGCCCCTCATCGGACCGGCACTCGTCGCCGGCACCGTCCTCGCCTGGGCCCGCGCTCTCGGAGAGTTCGGCGCCACCATTACCTTCGCGGGCAACCTGCCCGGCGTGACCCAGACGCTGCCGCTGGCGGTGTACTCCGCACTCAACACCGACCGCGACGCCGCCATCGCCCTCAGCCTGGTCCTGCTGGCAGCATCACTGGCCGTGCTCATCCTTCTCCGCGACCGCTACCTGCGCGGCAGCGCCTCGTGACCGCGCGTTCGTCATGATGCTGCACGCCGACCTGCGTCTCTCGCGTCCGGGATTCGCCCTCGAGGTCGAGCTCGCGAGCGATGCTCGATCGGTGCTGGGACTCCTAGGCCCCAACGGCTCAGGCAAGTCCACGACACTGCGCTGCCTCGCCGGGCTGGAGACCCCCGGCGCCGGGCGGATCACGATCGGCGACACCACGGTCTTCGACAGCGACGGCGGCATCGACCTGCCACCCGAGCGACGGTCGATCGGATACGTGTTCCAGGACTACCTGCTCTTCCCGCACATGTCCGTCCTGGACAACGTGGCCTTCGGCCTGCGATCGCGCCGCGTGGCCAAGGCCGAGGCAGCGCGTCGCTCCCAGGCGTGGTTGGACCGACTGGGCGTCGGGGACCTCGCGGGCCGTCGCCCCGGCAGTCTCTCCGGCGGTCAGGCGCAGCGCGTGGCGCTCGCGCGCGCCCTGGTCACGGAGCCGCGCCTGCTGCTCCTCGACGAGCCCCTTGCTGCCCTCGATGCGGGCACGCGCTCGAGCGTGCGCTCGCTGCTGCGCGAGCATCTGGCCGACTTCGCCGGCACCGTGGTCATGGTGACCCACGATCCCGTCGACGCACTCGTCCTCGCGGACGAGGTAGTCGTCCTCGAGGACGGACATGTCGTGCAACGAGGTGCCCCGGCTGACGTCGCGCGCCGCCCGGCGTCCCGCTACGTCGCCGACCTCGTGGGCGTCAACCTGCTGCGCGGAGCGGCGGACGGTGGCACCGTCCAGCTGGAGGGCGGTGGCGACGTGCGCGTGGCCGACATGGCCATCCGAGGCCGGTGCATCGTCGCCATCCGGCCCGAGGCGATCTCCGTGCACGCGGACGAGCCCCATGGCAGCCCGCGCAACGTCTGGCGGATGCGCATCGGGACGGTCGAGAATCGCGGGGACGTCGTTCGCCTCTCACTGGAGGGCTCCCCCGCGCTGACCGCCATCGTCACGCCGGGTTCCGTGGCCGAGCTCGGGCTCCACGAGGGGCGCGAGGTCTATGCGAGCGTCAAGGCCACCGACCTCGAGGTCTACCCCGCCTAACACCTTCACCCCGCAACGGCAGCCATTTCAAGGCGAAACCGCAGGCAGCAACAGCCACTTCGAGGGTGAATGCGGGCGGAAGGTGAAATCGGGCGGAGGGTCAAAGCGGACGGAGGGTGAATGCGGGCGGAGGGTGAATGCGGGCGGAAGGTGAAATCGGGCGGAGGGTCAAGGACTAGGTGTCGCGGCGCTCAGCCTGGCGCTTGAGCTCGTGCTTGCCCAGCGCCGCCAGGTGCACCTCGTCAGGACCGTCGGCAAGCCGCAGCGTGCGCACGCCGGCGAACATGGCGGCGAGCGGGGTGTCCTGCGACAGGCCCATGGCGCCGAAGGCCTGCATCGCGCGATCGAGGATCCCCTGCACCGTGAGCGGCGCGGCAATCTTGATGGCCTGGATCTCGGTGTGCGCCCCGCGCACTCCCACGGTGTCCATGAGCCAGGCGGCCTTGAGCACGAGCAGGCGCAGCTGCTCCACCTCGATGCGCGACTGGGCGATCCACTGCCGGATCACTCCCTGGTCGGCGAGGGGACGGCCGAAGGCCACTCGGCCTGAGACGCGCTCGCACATGAGCTCAATGGCCCGCTCGGCGATGCCCATCGTGCGCATGCAGTGATGGATGCGACCGGGCCCGAGCCGCGCCTGGGCGATGAAGAAGCCGTCTCCCTCGCCCGCGATGAGGTTGCTGGCGGGCACCCGGACGTCGTGGAATGCCATCTCGGCGTGACCGCCGTGATCATGGTCGTCGTAGCCGAAGACCTCCATGCCGCGCACGAACTCGACTCCCGGGGTATCGCGCGGGACGAGGATCATCGACTGCTGTCGGTGCCGGTCGGCGTCCGGATCGGTGCGCCCCATGACGATGAAGATGGCGCAGTCGGGGTTCATCGCCCCGGTGATCCACCACTTGCGCCCGTTGATGACGTAGTCGTCGCCGTCGCGCACGATGGACGTGGCGATATTCGTGGCATCCGACGAGGCGACGTCCGGCTCGGTCATGGCGAACCCCGAGCGGACCTCCGCGGCGAGGAGCGGCCGGAGCCACTGCTCCTTCTGCTCGCTGGTGCCCGCGATCGCGAGCACCTCCATGTTGCCGGTGTCCGGTGCTGAGCAGTTGAGGACCGCGGGCGCGAGCCCGGGGCTCCAGCCCGTGATCTCCGCCAGGGGGGCGTACTGGAGGTTGGTGAGGCCCGCGCCATGCTCGCCGGGCAGGAAGAGATTCCACAGTCCCTCGGCGCGCGCCCTCGACTGGAGCTCGCGCAGGATCGGAGTGCGACTCCAGTCCCAGTAGTCCTCCAGCTCGGAGACCTGCTCGTAGAAGAGGGCCTCGTTCGGCAGGATGTGCGCGTCCATGAAGGCGAGCAGCCGCTCGCGGTACTCCTGCGTCGTCGCGTCGAACGCGAAGTCCATGTCCCCTCCCCTGCCCTCGATCTCGCCCCATCCTGCACCGTGGCGCCCGGCCGGCGGCGCGCGCGGTCCCTGCGCCAGGATGCACGCGAGACGGGAGGTCAGATGGCTCGATTCGAGGGTGCCACCGCGGTCGTGACCGGGGCCGGCGGAGGCATCGGCACGGCCATCGCCCGTCGCCTGGCCGCCGAGGGCGCGCATGTCGTGGTCTGCGATGCCACGGCCGGGCTCGCCCAGGCCACGGTCGACGCGATCTCCGCGGACGGGGGGTCGGCATCGGCCGCGGACTTCGACGTGAGCAGTCCCTCGGCGGTCGCGGCGTTCGCGCACCGGACCCTCGCGGAGCGAGGCAGCGTGGAGGTGCTCGTCAACAACGCGGGCATCAACCGTCGCGGGGCGCTCCTCGACATCAGCGACGACGACTGGGGCGCGACTCTCCGCGTCAACCTCGACTCGATGTTCCACATGTGCCGGGCGTTCCTTCCCACCATGGTGAGCGCCCACAGGGGCGCCATCGTCAACATGGGCTCCCAGTGGGGCCTGCAGCCCGCGCCGGCACACATTGCCTACAACGTGTCGAAGGCCGCCGTCATCGCCTTCTCGCAGAACCTCGCGCGCGACTACGCACCCGCCGGAGTCCGGGTGAACGTCATCTGCCCCGGCGAGATCCTCACCCCCATGGTCGAGGCCGGACTCCGGGCGAAGGGAATCGACGTCGCGGACCTCGCCGCCAAGGTCCCGTGGGGACGCCTGGGCCAGCCCGAGGAGGTGGCCGCGCTCGTGGCATTCCTCGCCTCCGACGAGGCTCAGTACATCTGCGGGTCCGTGGTCGAGATCACGGGCGCCCAGGCGGTGTACTGAGCGCTCACGAGCCGCCTTCCACGAGCCGCTGCCACCTCTCGGCGAGGTCACCCGCGGGGTCCGCGACGCGCAACACCTTCGTCCGCGCCGCGTGGCCGCTCACGATCGCGATGCCGGAC
>JBPCSL010000068.1:0-8119 GCA_051007175.1 Candidatus Nanopelagicales bacterium | reverse complement strand
ACGCGGACGCGGACCCCCGGCTGCGCCTCCGCGGCCATCGCCGGCGGGACCGAGTAGTCGAAGACCCGGTCGAGGTGCGGCAGCGGCACGTCCACGACGACCCGGGCCACGTCCACGGCGTCATCCTCCCAGTGGGGTGCGACATGTCGTGCGCGATGCCACGATACGAGGACCTACTGCGCGGGGGATCCTTGAGCCACCGGTTCGTCACGACGCCGCTGCCCGATCCCGGGCCGCGTCGCTCCACGGCGTTCTACGGGCGCGTCGTCGTACTCATCGTCGTCGTCGCCGTGGCCTCCGCCGCGTCCCTTGCCTACGTGATCGGCCGCACGTTCTCGTTCGACCAGGAGCCGGTCCCGGTCCAGGAGAGGTTCATCGGCTCGTGGGGGCTGCTCGTCTCCGGGGAGCGACCGCCCATCGAGCTCGTGCTCACCGCGGTGCTCGGCATCGCGCTCATCGGCTTTACCGCAGTTGCCTTCGAAGCCATCACCTCCCTGATGACGATCAGCCCGCGGCGGCGATACCTGGAGACCCTTCGGTACGCCGGCGCCTCCCTCCCGCTCCCGGGAGCGCGCGTGCGCGTCACCGTCGTGGTGCCCGCGCACAATGAGGAAGCCGCATTGCCCACGACCCTGTCGGCCCTGGCCCAGCAGACGCGGCTCCCCGACCGTGTCATCGTCGTGGCCGACAACTGCACCGACCGCACGGTCGAGATCGCCCGCGCCATGGGGCACGAGGCCTTCGAGACCGTGGGCAACGAGCACAAGAAGGGCGGAGCCCTCAACCAGGTGCTCTCCACGATTCTCCCCGTCGCAAGCCCGGACGACGTCATCCTCGTGATGGACGCAGACACCAGTCTCGGGCCCCGGTTCATCGAGGTTGCGGCCCAGCACCTCGAGGGCGATCCTGAGCTCGCTGCCGTGGGCGGGGTCTTCTTCGGAGAGGGCGGAAGCGGCGTCCTCGGCCAGTTCCAGCGCAACGAGTACACCCGGTACAGCCTCCAGATCCGCCAGCGTCGCGGGCGCGTCTTCGTCCTCACGGGCACGGCCACGATGTTCCGGGCTGAGGCGCTGCTCGACGTCGCCGCGGCTCGCGGAGTCTTCATCCCAGGCCAGCCCGGCAAGGTCTACGACACGGCGGCACTCACGGAGGACAACGAGCTCACGCTGGCGTTGAAGTCCCTGGGCGCCACCATGATGTCCCCCTCGCAGTGCTACGTCGTCACCGAGATCATGCCGACCTGGCGCGACCTGTGGCGCCAACGGCAGCGCTGGCAGCGAGGCGCTCTGGAGAATCTCGGCGCCTATGGGTTCACCGCAGCGACCATTCGCTATTGGGGCCAGCAGCTGGGCATCGGCTACGGCACGGTCGCCCTCAACTCGGCCCTCCTGCTCATGGCCATCACGCTCCTCGCCGTCCCTGCCTGGATCTGGTTCCCCTTCTGGATGGCCATCGGGGCCGTCTTCCTCGTCGAGCGCGTCACGACCGCCTGGAAGGGCGGCTGGCGCGCCCGGCTGCTCGCCGCATGCCTGGTCCCCGAGCTGGCCTACGACGTCTTCCTGCAGGTGGTCTTCATCAACTGCCTCTGGAACATCAGCGCCGGTCGCGAGGCGCGCTGGGGACACGTCGACCGGCCGTCCGCGACGACAGGTCCGACGCCGTGATCGCCGCGCCCACCGGGGTGGTGCTGCCGGCGGACATCCTCACGCAGCCATGGTTCGGGGTCTTCGGCCTCTTCGTCGCCCTCAACACGATCGTCTACCTCGGGCTCACCGCCGCGAAGTTCATCCCGTGGCCGGCCCAGGTCCACCCCCAGCAGGTACGCCGCATCCTCCCGCACAGCGAAGGGGACCCCGCCATGAAGAACCGCTACCGGACGGCACTTCGCGAGATCGACGACCCGGTCCAGAGGCTGCGCGACAGTGCCGCGCGCCAGACGATTCCCATGGCCATGGCGCTGGTCGGTGCGCTTACCGCGATGGTCGGGCTGATCTACGTCATCGTGTACTTCGACTCCAGCGGGCCGATGCTGTCGCTGGGACCTGTCTACGGCCTCGTGCTCATCGTCACGTCCCTGCTGCTCGCGCGCTCCGGCGCGAGCGCCACCGCGATGCGGTGGGCCTGGACCCTGCTCATGATCGCCCTCGTGTCCGAGAACTGCTGGCGCGCCAGCGTTATCGACAGCGCGGTCCCTTTGGCCTACGCCCTGATCGGCGTGGCCTTCCTCGCCCCCATCGTGATGTCCTGGCCCTTCGGCATCAGCGGCTCCCTCGCCTGCGCCATCCCGATCATCCTCGGGGGCAACAACGTGTCGGTCGTCGACACTTACTCCTGGGCCATCTCCGCCGCGACGGCGGTGCTCGGCAGCCTCGTGATCCTGTACCTCCGACTCGTCCCGCTGGACCGCATCGCCGAGGAGCGGGCGCGCGCCGACGCCCTCGCCAGCACGGATCCCCTCACCGGCACGTTCTCGCGGGCCGGGCTCATCGCTCTCGCACCGAGTATCGCCGAGGCCGCGGAGCAGTCGGGCGGCGATGTCGGGGTCGTGCACTGCGCGATTCCCGACCTGGTCGCGATCAACACCCAGTATGGCTTCGAGTACGGCGACGAGGTCCTGGGCGCCACGGCGCGAGCGCTGCGCGCGAGCCTGCCCGCGCGCGCCCTGGTGTCGCGCTGGAGCGGGGAGGCCTTCCTCGCGCTCATGACCAGTCCGCTGCCCGATCCGGAAGCCCTGCGCCACGAGGTTGCCGAGAACTTCGCCCGCACCGGCATCGATCTCGGCAAGTCGCCCGTCGTCATCGCCATCGGGGGCGCCGAGGGCTCCCCCCACCGCGTCACCCTCGAGGGCCTCGTGGCCGAGGCCGAGGCGCGGCAGGCCTGACTAGGCCCCGGCCGCGACCTTCAACGCCGCAGCGCGGTCCGTGCCCTCCCAGGTAAAGCCCGGCAGCTCGCGCCCGAAGTGACCGTAGGCGGCTGTGGGCCGGTAGATCGGGCGCAGCAGGTCAAGGTCGCGAATGATCGCCGCAGGACGCAGGTCGAACACCTCGAGCACCGCCTCCTGGATGCGCTCGTCGGGCAGGACTCCGGTGCCGAAGGTCTGCACGAAGAGCCCCACCGGGTGCGCCTTGCCGATGGCGTAGGCCACCTGGACCTCGCAGCGCTTGGCGAGCCCCGCAGCGACGACGTTCTTGGCCACCCAGCGCATCGCGTAGGCGGCGGAGCGATCCACCTTCGACGGGTCCTTGCCGGAGAAGGCACCGCCACCGTGGCGCGCCATCCCCCCGTAGGTGTCGACGATGATCTTGCGCCCCGTCAGGCCCGCATCGCCCATGGGCCCACCGACCTCGAAGCGGCCCGTGGGATTCACGAGCAGTCGGTAGCCGTCGCTGGCGAGGTCGACCTGGTCGAGGATCGGATCGACCACATGCTTGCGGACATCAGCGGCCAGCATCGTCTCGAGATTGATGTCGCGGGAGTGCTGGCTCGACACGACGACCGTGTCGAGGCGGACGGGCTGATCGTTCTCGTCGTACTCGATGGTGACCTGCGTCTTGCCGTCCGGGCGGAGGTAGGGAACGATCCCCTCCTTGCGCACGGCGGTCAGCTGCTCAGCGAGCCGGTGCGCCAGCTGGATGGGCAGCGGCATCAGGGTCGGGGTCTCGTCGGTCGCGTAGCCGAACATGAGGCCCTGGTCGCCCGCCCCCTGGCGATCGAGGGGATCGGAGCTGTTGCCCTCGCGCTCCTCGATGGCGTCGTCGACGCCCTGGGCGATATCGGGCGACTGGGCGCCGATGGACACCGAGATTCCGCAGGATTCGCCGTCGAAGCCCTTGCTCGAGGAGTCGTAACCGATGTCCTTCACGACATCGCGCACGAGGGTCATGACGTCGGCGAAGCCGCTCGTCGTCACCTCGCCGGCCACGTGGACCTGGCCCGTGGTGAGCATCGTCTCGACGGCCACCCTGCTCTTGGGGTCCTGTCTCAGTAGGTCATCCAGGATCGCATCGCTGATCTGGTCGGCCATCTTGTCGGGGTGGCCCTCGGTGACGGACTCCGAGGTGAACAGACGACGTGCCACGAACTACCTCCATGCATGTCGAGCGCCGTGCCGCGCTTGCCGGACCAGGGTGGACCAGCCGTGTCATCACCCGGGGCACCCCACCGCGGTCGGAGGGTTGCCGGCCAGCAAGCCGGGGCTATGCGCTGGCACTCATGACTGACGCCGACCTTACAGGAGATCAGCCCAGTCGCTTCGACACGGCGTCCCAGACCGCGTCGGCCAGGGCGTCCTTGCTGCCGTGCGCATCCGCCACGACGGTCCCATCCGTACCAAGGATCACGGCGTCGTTCGTCGGTGAGCCGAAGACCCGGCCCTCGGATACGTCGTTCACGACGAGCAGGTCGCAGCCCTTGCGGGCCAGCTTGGCGCGTCCAAGGGCCATCAGGGCGTCCGCGTCGGCGGCCGTCTCGGCCGCGAAGCCCACGACCACCTGGCCTTCCGGCCGAAGGGCCACGAGCTCCGCGAGGATGTCGGGATTGCGCACCAGTGCCATCGGCTCCGGGTCGCCTCCGTCCTCGGCCTTCTTGATCTTGAGGTCGGAATACGCCACGGGCCGGAAGTCGGCCACGGCGGCCGCCATGACCACGGCATCGGCACCGGCGGACTCGGCCAGCATGGCCTCACGCATCTCCCGCGCGGTGCTCACCTGGATCACGCGCATGCCCGCGGGCAGGGGGAGGTCCGCGTGCCCGGCGACGAGCGTGACGTCAGCGCCGCGCGCACGGGCGCGCTGGGCGAGGGCCCAGCCCTGCCGACCGCTGGAGCGGTTGCCGAGGAAGCGCACGGGGTCGAGCGGCTCCCGCGTCCCTCCCGCGGAGACCACGACGCGTCGGCCAGCGAGATCGGTGCCGCCGGCGAGCATGCCGAGGACCAGGTCGGCGAGATCGGCCGGCTCGGGCAGTCGCCCCGGCCCCGAGTCGGCGCCCGTGAGACGCCCGACCGCGGGATCGACGACGGTGACGCCCCGCCCGCGCAGGGTCTCGACATTGGCCTGGGTCGCCGGGTGCAGCCACATCTCCGTATGCATGGCCGGCGCCAAGATGATCGGGCAGGTCGCGGTGAGCAGCGACGTCGTGAGGAGGTCGTCCGCCATGCCGGCGGCGGCCTTCGCCAGGAGATTCGCCGTGGCCGGCGCGACGATGACAGCATCGGCCCAGCGGCCGAGGCTCACGTGGCGCACCTCCGCCACCTCGTCCCAGACCTCGCTGGACACGGCATGCCCCGACAGGGCTTCCCAAGTGGGCGCGCCGACAAAGCGGAGGGCGGAGGCCGTGGGCACGACGCGCACGTCATGACCGGCCTCGCGCAGCAGCCTCAGGAGGGTGCAGGCCTTGTAGGCCGCGATTCCTCCCGAGACGCCGAGAAGGATCCGAGAGGTCAGGTGAGGTCCTCGTCAAGCGGAGCCTCGAACTCCACCACCACCTCGGCAGCAGGGTCGAACGGCTCCGACGTGAGCAGGCCGGCGTCGATCTCGCGCATCGCGATGGACAGCGGCTTCTCCTGCACATGCGTCTCGACGAGCGGGCCGACGTACTCCAGCAGTCCCTCGCCGAGCTGGGAGTAATAGGCGTTGATCTGGCGCGCACGCTTGGCGGCGTAGATCACCAGGGAGTACTTGGAATCGGACTTGTCGAGCAGGTCGTCGATGGGCGGGTAGGTGATGCCCTCGGGGCGCACGGACGCGGACATGGACGACCTTTCGCGAGCACGGCTACGGGACACCTCCACGAGGGCCGACCCGAGTCTACCCCGACAGGAGGGCGACGATCTCCTCGGCGGCGACGGGGACCGACTCGTTGACCACGGCACGGTCGAACTCCCCCTCGGCCGCCATCTCGACCCGGGCCGTGGCCAGTCGGCGGGCGATGACCTCGGGATCCTCGGTCCCGCGCCCCTGGAGCCGCTCCACGAGCACCTCCCAGCTGGGCGGAGCGAGGAACACCTGGATCGCGTCAGGGGCCGACCCGCGGACCTGGCGGGCGCCCTGGAGCTCGATCTCGAGGATCACGTGCCGTCCCGCCTGCAGCAACTCGCGCACGGGCGCGGCGGGAGTGCCATACAGATTGCCGGAGAACTCCGCCCATTCGAGCAGATCTCCGTCCGCCGCCATCCTCTCGAAGGACCCCCGGTCGATGAAGCGGTAGTGAACTCCGTCGACCTCGCCCGGACGCGGCCGCCGCGTCGTCACCGAGACGGAGAAGGCGATGTCGGGATGGTGCGTGCGGAGGTAGTCGACCACGCTGGACTTGCCCACTCCCGAGGGTCCTGAGAGGACTAGCAGCCGGCCGCTCACGACGCCTCCGCACGCGGATCCGGGCAGGCACTGAGCAGGCCGGCGACCTGATGCTCGCCTAGGCCTCGCAGTCGACGAGTGCTGGCGATCGAGCAGCGCTCGAGCAAGACGGCTGCGCGCACCGGCCCGACTCCGGGCAACGACTCCAGGAGATCCACAACCCGCATCCTCGCGACCACGGGATCGCTCAGGCGAAGCCCGAGAACGTCGTCCAAGGAGAGCTGGCCCGCCCGCACATCGCGCTTGATCGCCGCGCGTCGTCGACGGGCTTCGAGCGCACGCTCCCGTCCCCGAGCCCGCGCGTCCGCGTCGAGCTCAGCGACCATGGTCGCGAATCTCGGCCGCAATCGCGGCCGCGGCCGCCGCCGGATCGTCCGATCCCGTGATGGGACGCCCGATCACGAGCAGGTCCGCTCCCCGGGAGAGGGCTTCGGCCGGGGTGGCCACCCGGACCTGGTCCCCGAGGTCGGCTCCCGCCGGCCGCACGCCCGGCGTGATGAGGACGATGTCATCGGCCACGTCCGGCATTTGCTCGCGCAGGGCGGCGCGGATGCCGGCCACCTCCTCGGGGGAGCACACGATCGCGCGGGCCCCGGCGTCAACCGACACCACGGCGAGGCGAATGGCGAGGTCGCGGACGTCATCGGAGGTCGCGCCTTCGCGCAGCAGACACATGCCCACCAGGTCGTCGACGCCCAGGGAGGTGAGGACCGTGACCGCGACGATGCGGGTGTCGGGGAGCTCGCGGGCTGCCGCGGCCACCATCGCCGCTCCCCCGCTGGCGTGGACGGTGAGGAAGTCCGGACGCAGTCGCGCAACGGAGCGGCAGGCACCCGCCACCGTCGCCGGGATGTCGTGGAGCTTGAGGTCCAGGAAGATCCGGCACGCCGCGCCGGCCGCCTCGGCCGATGCGGCACGGGCGGCGATCACCGCGTCGTCGCCATCGCGCAGGTAGGCCTCCAGGCCCACCTTCACGGTGGAGACATGGGGTGCCACGGCCGACGCCCAGCGCGTCATGGTCGCCAGGTCCGGCGCATCCAGGGCGACGGCGATGGGGGCGCGCGTCACACCCACTCCGGAGGCTGCAGGTCCTCGTCGTATTCCTCGGGCTGCGCCTGCACCGGTGCGTCGACGACCCCCGGGAGGGAGTCCTCGTCCGGGCCACGGTGCGCATAGGAGATCGCGTCGACCAGCCGCGTGAATCCGCGGGAGGCCAACTCAGCGGCAAGCTCGGTATGGATGCGAAGGGGCGCCGACGGGTCGTGGAAGACCACCGTCCCGACGGACACGGCGTTCGCCCCCGCCAGGATGAATTCCAGGGCGTCGCGGCCGCTGCGGATGCCACCCATGCCGAGGATCGGGATGTCGGGGAGCGCTTCGCGTACCTGCCATACGCAGCGCACGGCGATGGGCCGAATGGCGGGGCCGGACAGCCCGCCCGTCACCCCCGCCAGCGCCGGACGCATGGTGTCCGTGTCGATCACCATCCCCAGCGTCGTGTTGATGAGCGAGAGGCCGTCGGCCCCGGCGCGCTCGCACGCCACGGCGATGGTCACGATGTCGGTGACATCCGGGGAGAGCTTGGCGAAGACCGGGATCGACGGATCCGTGGAACGCCGGACGCTGGCGATCACGCCGGCCGCACTATCGGCACGGCAGGCGAAGACCTGGCCCCGGTCGGAGACGTTGGGGCAGGAGATGTTCACCTCGATGGCCGAGATGCCCTCTACTCCGCGCAGGATCTTCGCGAGGTCCTCGTACTCCTG
>JBPCSL010000067.1:0-5889 GCA_051007175.1 Candidatus Nanopelagicales bacterium | reverse complement strand
AGCATGCCCTGCGCATAGGCCGTCGTGCCACTGCCGATGAAGAGCAACGTCACGGGAATCCACGTCGCGGAGTGGACCAGGGTCGAGGCGACGACCGGGATACCCAGGACTGCCACCAGGATGAAGGTCCCGAAGCTCACCACGAGGTCACGCCTGACCTGTCCGTGGCTGCCGGTGAGAGTGAGGAGGAGTCGCCCGACAAGCACCCCGAGCACTCCGCTCAGGAGGATCGGAATCACCAGAGATTTATCGCGATCGGTCGCGAGGAAGACGTTGGAAAATTGAGTCGGGATGGCGACGCACAGCACCAGATCAGCGACCACGACACGGCTCAGCACGCGGTGAGTGCGGAGGACCCCGAGAAGTTGGTCACGAGCAACCTTCAGCGCCCTGCCGGCGGCAAAGACCACGGGATTCGTGATGACAGCGATGGGGATCAGCAGCACCAGCACGGCCACCCCGATGGCGACCAAGGTCACCGCGGGACTCGGACTCAAGCCGGCCAGGACGAGTCCGAGCGCACCACCGATCCCGAGGCGGAGGATGCTGATGATCTCGGCTGCACCCCGCGCGGTCGTCGGCACCACGGCGGCCTGAGTAGCCGCGAGCGAGGGCACGCCGACGCCGGCGAAGACGCCGTCGACGATCGTGACGAGAAAGTAGGGAGTCCCCCAGGGGATGTCGCTGACGATGAGTGCGGCCGTCACAAGGCTCGCGGCCCCTTGGACGGCGAGGGCAGCGATGAGGACTCGGCTTGGATTGAAGCGATCGGAGAGCCGTCCGCCGAGAAGTCCACCGACGGCAATGCCCACCGCGAAGATGGCCGCCGCCTCTCCGATGCCGCTGGCGTTGCCGGTCAGCTCGCTCGTGTAGACCAGGCGAGCCTGTTCGCGGGCGCCGTAGCCGATCGCGGCTACGAGCATGACGCCCATGAGCCCCAGGAAGCGCGGGGAGCGGCGGACCTCCCCGAGGGCGGATTGCCGGAGGAGCCTGTCGAGCACGGAGCTAGCGCACCTCGACGATCGGCAGTCGCAGAGCGCCGGGCGCATGGTCGGGCACCACGGGGTTCTTCGGCTCGATGGCGCTGATGCGCAGGTACGCCGTGCCGAGCTCGGGTCGCAGGTCTTCCTCGCCCTTGTTGGGCCATAGCGCCATGGCGCGCTCCGCCTGCGCGGTGATGGTGAGGGAGGGGTTCACGCCCAGGTTAGCCGTGATGGCGGAGCCGTCGACGATGTGCAGGCCCGGGTAGTGGTAGACGCGGTGGTAGGGATCGACCACGCCCGTCTCGGCATCCGCCCCGATCGCGCACCCGCCGACGAAGTGGGCCGTGAGCACGGCGTCGAAGTTGTCGAAGACGTTGCCGCCGGCAATGCCATCGACCTTCTCGGCCATCCGCTCGGCCACCTCATTGGAGATGGGGATGTAGCTGGGCGCCGGATTGGACTCGTCCTTGTTGGTCGCCAACCGCCAGCCGAGGCGGCCACGCTTGCCCTGCAGGGTGAGGGAGTTGTCGACCGGCTGCATGACCAGCGAGATGACCGCGCGCTCGCTCCACCTGCGCACGTTGAGGATCTGCACCGCGGTCGTGCGCTGGCGCCACAGCTCCTTGGTCCACGTGCGCCAGCGCGGCTCACCCGGTCGGGGCACGGTCAGCACAGACTGGAGCAGGCCCATCGAGTTGGAACCCTTGCCGTAACGGCAGGGCTCGACATGCGTGCCCTCGTCGTCGGGGAAGAAGCTCGAGGTGATGGCGACACCGCGGGTGTAGTCGGCATCCGCCGACTTCGCAATGGCCCCGAGGATCGACTCGGAGTTGGTGCGCGAGAGGCGCCCCAGCATGCGCGACAGGCGAGGGAGCTTACCGTCGTCCTTCATCCGATGCAGCAGCTTCTGCGTGTTGTAGGTGCCCGCCGCCATGATGACGTGCTCGGCGCTGAAGGAGCGGCCGCGCTTACTCCATGACCCTGTCCGCACAGTCTGCACCGTGTAGCCGCCACCTTCGCGGGGCTCGATCGACGTCGCCGTCGTGAGCGGGAGGACGACCGCGCCGGCCTGCTCAGCCAGGGCGAGGTAGTTCTTGGGCAGGGTGTTCTTGGCGTTGTGGCGGCAGCCGGTCATGCACTCGCCGCACTCGGTGCACCCAGTGCGCGCCGGGCCCACGCCGCCGAAGAACGGGTCCTCCTTCGTGACGCCGGGTCCGTCGCCGAAGTAGACGCCGACGGGCGTCATCCGGAAAGTGTGGCCGACACCCATGTCATCGGCCACGGCCTTCATGACGAGGTCGCTCGGGGTCATCGTGGGATTGGTAACGACGCCCAGCATGCGCGAGGCCTGGTCGTAGTAGGGGGCGAGCTCGTCGGCCCAGTCGGTGATGTGGGCCCACTGCCGATCCTCGAAGAATCTCTTCGGCGGGACATAGAGGGTGTTGGCGTAGACGAGGGATCCCCCGCCGACGCCCGCCCCCGCGAGCACGACGACGTCCTTGAGCATGTGGATGCGCTGGATGCCGGTACATCCCAGCTTGGGCGCCCACAGGAAGCGACTGAGCCGCCAGGAGGTCTTGGGGAAGTCGGCGTCGGTGAAGCGGCGTCCCGCCTCGAGGACGCCGACGCGGTAGCCCTTCTCCGTGAGCCGCAGGGCCGCGACCGATCCCCCGAAGCCCGAGCCCACGATGAGGACATCGAAGTCGAATCCGGCCATGCGTCCCACCTCCCTGCGCTGAATCTAGAGCCTGAGCCTCTTCATGGCGCCGACCGCCGTGGCCAAGACCTGCCCCCATCGTTCATCGTCCATGCCCAGCTGCGGGCCGAAACCGAGAAGTCGCTGGGTCGCGACCGTCTGAGCCTCCGTATAGGCGAGCAGTCCACCCTCGCCATGGCGGTGCCCGAGGCCGGAGTCGCCGACGCCCCCCATCGGAGCGGCCGTCGACCCCCAGGACGCGGCGTACCCCTCATTGATGTTGACCGAGCCGGTCCGCAGCCTGCGGGCCAAGCGCTGCCCCGCCCGGATGTCGCGGGTGAGGATCGAGGCATTGAGCCCGTACGCCGTGTCATTGGCGCGGGCCACCGCTTCCTCGTCGTCGGCCACCGCGTAGACCGACGCGACCGGACCGAAGGTCTCCTCGCGGCACACCGCCATGTCCTCCGTGACGTCCGCCAGCACGGTGGGCTCGAAGGCCAGCGGCCCGATGTCGGGGCGCGCGCGCCCGCCGGCCAGCACGGTGGCCCCGCGAGTCACGGCCTCGTCGACATGTGACTGCACGCGCGACAGGTGATCGGAGGAGATGAGGCACCCGACATCGGAACCCCAGCCGACCCCGCGCGCGATGCGCAGGGAGAGCACGCGTGGGATGAATCGGGCGAGGAACTCCTCCATCACGTCAGCGTGCACGTAGATGCGCTCCATCGAGATGCACAGCTGCCCGGTGTTAGCGAAGCAGGCACGGACCGCTACCTCCGCCGCGCGCGCGATGTCGGCATCGGCCCTGATGATCATGGCGTTCTTGCCGCCCAGCTCGAGCGAGCAGCCGATGAGTCGACGAGCGCACTGCTCCGCGACGATGCGCCCGGTCCTCGTGGAGCCCGTGAACATCACGTGATCGGCGGCATCGATGACCTGCGGCCCGATCTCGGGACCTTCTCCGGTCACGATGGAGAAGAGACCATCGGGGAGCCCCGCGACGAGGAGCTGCTCGGCAACCCACGCGGCGATGAGGCTGGTCTGGGGATCGGGCTTCACCATCACGGCATTGCCGGCGAGCAGCGCGGGGACCGCGTCGCTCGCCGCGAGGGTGAGCGGGTAGTTCCAGGGCGCGATGATCCCGACGAGGCCCACGGGCTTGCGGATCTCCTGGACGCCCACGAGCACGGGCAGTGCTCCCAGCCTGCGCCGGGGTCGCAGAGCGCGCGATGCGGTCCGGGTGTAGTAACGGGTGACGACGCAGACGTCGAGGACCTCCTCCAGCGCATCCCGACGTGCCTTGCCGGTCTCCCATTGCAGGATGTCCATGGCCTCGTCGCGATGGGCGAGCACCAGGTCGTGGAATCGCCGCAGGATCGCCGCGCGCTCGCGCACGGGCGTCGCGGCCCAGGACCCCTGGACGGCGCGGGCGCGCAGGGCCGCCGCCCGCACGTCGTCGGGAGACGAGAGCGGCAGCGCGTAGAGGACCTCACCGGTGAAGGGGGCCCGCACCTCGCGAGTCCGCGCATCCGGCGCGGCGGCGAACCGAGCGGTGAGCGAGGGACCCTGCACGCGGTGGGCCAGGGCCACGAGGGGCTGATGCGTCGCCATGCGCCGAGCCTACGTCGCTCCCGCGTCCACAGGGCCGGGCGCGGCTAGGCCGGCTAGCCCGACAGGGGCGGCTTTGCCGCCCCGCCGGGCTGCGCCGACCGGTCATGCGCCCCGAGATAGCCCTCGAGCTCCTCCTGGGCCCGCGTCTCATCCCAGCCGAGCAGCGGCGCGATGAGCGGCAGCGCGGCCTCGGCGGCACTCCTGCCTCCGTCGGCGGACTCGGGCGTGATGCGCAGGCGGCGTACGAGCACATCGTCGAGGTCGCGTGCACCCTGATGGGTCACCGCGACGACAGCCTCCGCGCGAAGGTACGGCGATCCGACGACGAGCGGCTCGGCCATCGACGGTTCGGCCTCGATGACATCGAGCACCTCGCTCACACGCGAGCCGTGACGCCGCAGCAGGCGCTCGGCCTGGTCCAGGGACATGCCCCAGCGGTCCGCAAGCGCCCCGCGATCGGCCCACAGCTCGGCGAAGCCCACGGCCCCTGTCAGCGGGATGTCATCCGTGGTGGACTCCGGGATGTCCTCCTGCGCCAGGTCCTCGGCCGCGGCATCGACGGCGTCCTTGGCCATCACGCGATAGGTCGTGTACTTGCCGCCCGCAATCGCGACGAGGCCGGGGGCGGGCCGGAAGATCGCGTGCTCGCGCGACAGTTGCGCCGTGGGGTCCTCGCCGTCTCCTTCGGCGATGAGCGGACGGAAGCCGGCGTACGTGGCGATGACATCCTCGCGCCGCAGGGGCCGGGCCACCCAGCGATTTGCCTGCCCCAGGAGGTAGGAGATCTCCTCCTCGGTCGCATGCGGGTCCGTCAGATCCTCCCCGTCGTAGGGGGTGTCCGTCGTGCCGACGAGCCAATTGCCCGCCCACGGCAGCATGAAGAGGACGCTCTGGGGCGTGCGCGCGATGACCGCGGTCGTCGAGCGGAAGGCATCCCCTCGCACGACGAGGTGGACTCCCTTGCTGGCGCGGACGCGCTCCGGCGCCTCGGGGTCGGCCAGGCGCAGGACGTCGTCGGTCCAGATGCCCACGGCCGCGATCACGACACGTGCGCGGATGTCGTAGGTCTCGCCCATCAACTCGTCGTGCACCTTTGCGCCGACGACGGCCTCCCCATCGCGCAGGAGTCCCAGGACGCGCGTGCGCGTGACGATGTGCGCACCGAGGCCCGCCGCCGTGCGTGCGACCGCCACCGTGTGGCGCGCATCGTCGATCTGGGCGTCATGGAAGCGCACGGCCCCCGCCATCTCGCCGGAGTCCAGGTCCGGGGCGAGCGCCTTCGCCTCCTCGCGATTGAGGCTCTTCGGACGGGGCATCGTGCCTCCGTAGGCACCGACCCGGCTCAGCATGTCGTAGAGGCGCACGCCCGAGGCGACATAGGGCCGCTCCCACTGCTTGCTCACCGGGAAGAGGAAAGGCACCGGTCGCGCGAGGTGGGGAGCGAGCCGATCGAGCAGCAGGCCACGCTCGGTGAGGGCCTCATGCACGAGATGGAACTCCCGCTGCTCGAGGTAGCGCAGGCCGCCGTGGGCCAGGCGAGAAGAGCGGGACGACGTACCGACGGCAAGATCACCCTGCTCGACGAGCCCCACAGTCAAT
>JBPCSL010000066.1:0-5993 GCA_051007175.1 Candidatus Nanopelagicales bacterium | reverse complement strand
GTCGTTCCTGCTCCCCCGGCAAAGGTCGCGCCGGTGCCGGCACAGGATGCAATGTCGGCGCGAGCCACGGTCCCGGTCAAGGTGCCGAGAAGGAGAAGGAAACCCGAACCCGCGATGAGTCCGGCCCGCATGGAAGCCCGAAGGGGAGAAGTCATAACGCCATCAGACGGGGTCAGCCTTACCGCAACCTCCCGTCAGGCTTCCCGTTTGCTGAGGATCGTCAGACTCGCATCGTCACCGGGCGCCCCGAGGGAATCCGAATGGTGACCGTCACGCCCTGACCAATCTGGGATTCGAGGTCGATCGTGCCGCCAAGGGCAAGCACCGAGCTGCGGACGATGGAAAGGCCCAGCCCGGTCCCGCCCGTCGGCCCGCGCCCCTGCTCTGCCCGCCAGAAGCGGTCGTAGGCCCGGGCGAGCTGCTCAGCGGTCATGCCCGGACCGTCATCGTGCACCGTGATCCGGACATGGGCGCCATCGGGCTCCGTATCGACATCGACAGCGACCGTCGTGCTCGCGGGAGTGTGCCTCAGGGCATTGGAGAGGACGTTGATGAGAATCTGCCGGAGGAGTTGGGGGTCGCTCATGGGCTCCGGCAGTTCGCAGGCTTCCTGTGAGATTCGGTAGTCGATGGAGTGGTCGGGTCGCTGGATGGCGAGCAGTGCAATGACCTCGGTCACCAGGGAATCGACATTCACGCGCTGCGCGACTCGATGTGGCTCCGCGTCGAGGCGCGCGAGCGTGAGGAGCTGCTCGACCAGGGCAGTGAGCCGATCGGATTCCGTGCGGATCCGGGTCATCGCAGTGTCGACCTCGCTCCACTCTCGGATGCCGTTGCTGAGGTAGAGGTCCGCCCAGCCGCGGATGGTGGCCAAGGGTGTGCGGAGTTCATGGGAAGCATCGGCAACGAAGGCGCGCATGAGATCTTCGCTCTGCTCGACTTTGTCGAAGGCATCATTCAACGCAATCGACACCGCACCGATCTCAGTTGTCGCATCGTTCACGGGGATGCGGCGACTCAGATCGCCACCGCTGATCTCCTCGGCCGTGCGGGCCACGCGGACCAGGGGTCGTAGTCCGACGCGGAGCAGGATGACGACACCGAATATGGCGATCAGCAGGATGATGATTCCCACGACGACCTGAGCGGCGACGAGGGTGCGAAGGGTTTCCGTGGCGCGCGAGCTGGTCAGGCCCACGACGAGTGCACCGACGGTGGTGGTCACTCCATCGGTCGTGAAGGTGAACTGCTCATCGGGAGCGAGCGTTCGAGCACGAACGACGATCCCATTCGACTGCCCGGGGGTTTCGACCGTGGTGGAGCCGACTCCCAGTTCTGAGGGCGGCGGAATCATGGGGGCCACCTGACCGTCGGGGAGGTTCGGAATGCGCTCGGAGATCAATGTCCCCTCGACGGAGTACAAGGCGACGTAGGGATCGGTGAGCACGATGCTCTGCGAGTCGGAGTGGAAGAGACCGCCGCCAGACCCACTTTCAGATGAGATGATCCGATTCGTCACGATCTCAATGCTTTCGGTGATCCGTCGCTCGTAGAGACCCTTGGCCACGGCATAAGTCGCGAGATCAGCGCTCACCACGCCGAAAATCAAGATGGCGATGACGCCCACTCCCAGGCGGCCTCGGAGGCTGGCCAGCGGCCGGAGTCTCATGCGCCTTGACGCATTACGTAGCCGAAGCCGCGCACGGTGTGGAGTAGCGCGGGTTCACCGTCGTCAAGTTTCTTGCGCAGTTGGCTGACGAACTTCTCGACTACTCCTGGGTCTCCAGGGAAGTCGTAATTCCATACGTGCGCGAGGATCTGCTGTTTCGACATCACTCTCCCGGCGTTTTCGAGGAGGAAGCGAAGGAGACGAAACTCGGTTGGCGAGAGCTCGAGTTCGCGATCTCCGCGCTTGACGACGTGACTGTCGTCGTCAAGCACAAGGTCGCCGAGGCCGATCCGACTGGGGGAGGTGTCTCCTGGTGCGCCCAGCCGGCGCAGCACGGCGTTGACGCGGGCCACCACCTCGGTAACAGCGAAGGGTTTGGTGATGTAGTCGTCACCGCCGAGGTTGAGGCCGGTCAGCTTGTCGGCAAGAGAGTCCTTCGCAGTGATGAAGATGACCGCC
Source organism: Candidatus Nanopelagicales bacterium (assembly GCA_051007175.1). Lineage (GTDB taxonomy): Bacteria > Actinomycetota > Actinomycetes > S36-B12 > S36-B12 > Mxb001. The sequence goes on along the minus strand of JBPCSL010000066.1, from coordinate 3,865 downwards.
ATGGTGGGGAGGAGAGCGCGGAGCTGACGGCAAAGCTCGAACCCAGATCCGTCGGGAAGCATGACGTCCAGGAGCGCGAGTTCGGGGGAGTGCTCCCGGGCCAGTGTGAGCGCCTCCTGCCGCGAGCCAGCAGTGACGGAGCCGAATCCGGCGACGCGCAGCGTGTGGTCGATGAGCTCGGCAAGGGCCGGCTCGTCGTCGACAACGAGGATGCGAGCGCGCCAGGCGGAGCCAAGCTGAGTACCCGAGGGCACCCGGGCCGTGCCGTGATCACGCGAAGCTGTCACGTGAGGAGTCTTGCATCCGGGCTAGAGCGCAACCTTCCCGTTTGCTGAAGGCCTATGGTGAGGGTGCGCCGCCCTTGCATCAAGGTCTTTCGCACACGCTGGCGGCCTGACCCTGAGTTATGCACATAGATTCACCGGGATACACAAATACCCCTGGGTGCGCGAGGGGGGAGTTGAACCCCCACACCCTTTCGGGCACACGGACCTGAACCGTGCGCGTCTGCCTATTCCGCCACTCGCGCGTCGCCCTGTCACCAGGGCCCTACGAGGGTACAGCCCGAAGGCCACTGCCCCAAGGGCGCCTCCTGGGGCGCGGGACGGCGTACTCTCCGCGCATGCCCCGACTCCTGATGCGCGCCACCGTCACCCTGTCCGCCCTCGCCTTCGGGCTCGCGACCGCGTCCGTGGCACAGGCCAAGCCCATTGACCCCACGACGGCCGATCGCGTCATGATGAGCGACGCGCAAGCCACCACCCTTGGGTTCGGGGCCGACGCGGTGCGGTCGTTCTCGAAGTCCACGACCCGCACAGACCCGGTCACATGGCCGCAGCCGATGTGCACCACCCCGGCAGGCGAGTCCGTCAATGTCCCCGTGTCGCGCCTGATCTACACGACCACCTACATGTCTGCAGGACTAGCGATGCGCACAGGCGGGCAGGCCGTCATAGTGTTCCCCACCGTGGCCGAGGCAGCCACAGCGTGGGCGACCTACCGGGAGAAGTCCGCGCTCTGCACCGGGACCTTCCTGTTCACGATCAACGGCGACACCGTCACCGTCACCACCACCACGGGGGAGGAGACCCTCGGCAAGGAGAAATGGTTCTGGGTCCGCACGGAGAGCAGTGGGCAGCAGCCCGCGGACACCTACTCGCAGAGCTCCTTCGTCACGTACCGCCTCATCGGCACGTCCATCCAGCAGGTGCTCCTCTACTCGGTCGGCGACGGCACTCCTCCCAACACCGACGCGCAGATCAGCTCGGCCAAGAAGCTGACCGTCACCTTGGGCAATGCGTGGAAGAAGGCTTTCGGCTCGTGAACCGCATCGGCACCTCCGACCTCGAGGTCTTCCCCCTGTGCCTCGGTGGCAATGTCTTCGGCTGGACCGCTGACCGCGAGACGTCGTTCGACATCCTCGATGCGTACGCGCATGCGCGCGGCAACTTCATCGACACCGCGGATGCCTACTCTTCGTGGGTCCCGGACCATGCCGGTGGCGAGTCCGAGGAAATCATCGGGGCCTGGATGCAGGCACGCGGCAATCGCGGGCAGATGGTGGTCGCCACGAAGGTCGGCAAGAAGCCCGACCTGCTGGGCCTGCGTCGCGACACCATCCGCACCGGATGCGAGGAGTCGCTACGGCGACTGCGCACCGACTACATCGACCTCTACTACTGCCACGCCGACGACGAGGACACCCCGCTCGAGGAGACTCTCGGCGCGCTGGGAGAGCTGATCGCCGAGGGGAAGGTGCGCTACGTCGCCGCCTCTAACTACTCCGCGGACCGGCTCGAGGAGGCCCTCGCCGTGGCAGACGCCCTCGGAGTGCCGCGCTTCGTCGCCCTGCAGCCGCACTACAACTTGCTCGTGCGCGATGAGTACGAAGGCCGCGTGCGCGACCTGTGCGAGCGCGAGCACATCTCGTGCCTGCCCTACTTCGCCCTCGGCGCCGGATTCCTCACGGGCAAGTACCGGTCGGCCACCATCGGCGAGGTGCCCCGGGCGGGACGGGTGTCGGCGTACCTGAGCCAGCAAGCCTGGGAGATCCTCGCCGCCGTCGACGCGGTCGCCGCCCTGCACGATGTCTCCAACGCCGAGGTCGCTCTCGCATGGCTCATGCACCAGCCGACCGTCGCGGCACCGATCGCGAGTGCCACGAGCCTGGCGCAGCTTGCCGAGGTCCTCGACTCCGTGTGTCTGAGTCTGAGCGCAGACGATCTCGCGCTCCTTGATCGCGCCTCAGCACCCACGTAGTCCGCCTAGGCCCTCGCGTGCGTCGCGTACCCTTACGAGCCATGCGCCCCCGACGCCTCGTGATCGCCCTCCTTGCCGGCACGCTGCTTGCCTCCAGCGGGACAGCACTCGCAGCGCCGACAGGATCAGGCGCCCCCAGGGCGGATGCACCGTCGTACATCGCCGTCATCGACGCGGGCAGCAGCGGCACGCGTCTGCTCCTCTACGCGAGCACCCCCGACACTCTCGCCGCGAGCTTCGTCATGAAGTCCTCACCCGGCACCGCCGGCCTCAGTTCCTTTGCGAGCTCTCCGGCGTCCGCCGGCCCCGATGCGATCTCGCCACTCCTCGGGCAACTCGACGCCCGGCTTGCCACTGATGGCGTCTCCGTCAGTGACGTGCCCGTTGCCCTCCTTGCCACTGCGGGCATGCGCGCACTACGGCTGAAGGATCCCGCGGGGGTCGACGCGATTTTCGCGAGCACCGAGGCGACGCTCGATGCCTCCGGCCACCCGGTCCTGGCCAATCGCATCCTCCCGGAGGTGAAGGAAGCGACGTTTGCGTGGTTGGACGCCAACGCGCTGGCCGGCACCCTCGACAGGAAGGTCGGCAGTATCGGCACCGTCGAGGTGGGGGGAGCCTCAGCGCAGGTGGCCTTCCGGTCACTGACGAGCGGCAGCCCCTTGGCCGCTCGCGTGGTGATCCAGGGCCAGGTCATCCACGTCAACGCCGTCAGCTACCTCGGGCTGGGGAGCAACATGGCCCGGGACAGTCTCCAGCAGCGCACAGAGGGAGCGGCGTTCTGCTTCCCCAACAACGCGTCAGGCAAGGATCCCGAGAACTACCTCGCGACCACCGAGTTTCCCGTCAAGTCGGATACGGCGACGTACCACCAGAGACACTGCGTGGCTGCCTACGGACGCACGATCGCCACTATGGACACCGGGAAGCCCGTCGCTCCGTCGGAGCTACGCACCCTTTCCGGATTCCAGGCTTCGACATTTGTTGGGCTCGGTGCCATTGGCGCCGTCTTTCAGGACCTCAAGATCGATACAAGCGATGACGAGCGGGCGGCCCTGGACGAGGCCGTCCACGCCACCTGCCCTGGAGCCGATGCCTGGCCCCGGGTGCAGGCGCTCTACTCGACGCCGTCGCCCTTTGCCGAGACCGTGTGCTCCACCAGCAGCTACCTCTCGTCCTTCCTCTTCGGCCGTCATGGAGTGGGCGTGGATCCACGGCGATTCTCGTCTCGGTCGGACACCTACGGGCGGGCGCCCTCGTGGCCCGCGGGATTCGCCACCGCCCGCCTGCATCCCTAGGTCTCAGTCCCGTGTCAATCCTGGGATCTGACGGGGGATTGCCCACGATGCTCCCGGGGATGTCCGACCGCGGGGGGATACTGGCGCCGTGTCCAGCGACCGAGGTGTGACAGCGCCTGGGGACGAGGCGACCCCCGAGCGAGGTCTGGATGCCACCCGTGTCGGCTGGATCCTGGTCGGCGTTCAAGCGCTCCTTCTCGTCGCGCTGGTGCTGGTGCCCTGGCGCAGTTCGCTGAGTTGGCCCCTCGATGTCATGGAGGTCCTCGGCGTCGTCCTCATGATGGGAGGGCTTGCCCTCCTCCTGATCG
>JBPCSL010000065.1:0-32754 GCA_051007175.1 Candidatus Nanopelagicales bacterium | reverse complement strand
GGGGCTTGGCCTGCTCGCGTGTATCGGCATCCAGGCGGCACGCCGCCGCGGCACATGGGTGGATGCCCTGGTCACGCTGCCGCTGGGCGTCTCCGCGGTCACCATCGGCCTCGGCCTGCTGCTCGGCTCACTGCGCGGCCCACTCGACCTGCGCGGCTGGTGGCTGCTCGTGCCGCTCGGGCAGGCGCTTGTCGCCATGCCCGTCGTCGTGCGGGTCGTCCTGCCGATCCTGCAGTCCTTCGACCCTCGCATGCGCGCGGTGGCCGCGACGCTCGGGGCACCTCCCCTTCGCGCCTGGCTCGCCACTGAAGGCGCGGCCACCGCTCGGGCGACGGGGGTGGCCGCGTCCCTCGCCTTCGCCATCTCCCTCGGTGAATTCGGGGCGACAGCCTTCCTCGTACGCCTCGATACGCCGACGATCCCCGTCCAGGTCGTCCGACTCCTGGGGCGCCCCGGGGAGGCCAACATCGGGCAGGCTGCCGCCCTGTCCGTCATCCTCGTGCTCATGACCCTGGTCGCGGTGGCGCTCGGCGAGCGGCTTCGGCCGCGGCGCGGAGGCGGCTGGTGAGCGGGCTCGCGGTGCGGGATGTGCGCGTCGACTATGACGGCGTCACCCTGCTCGACCATGTGCATCTGGTCGTCTCGCCCGGGGAGATCGTCGCGCTGCTCGGCCCGAGCGGGTCAGGCAAGAGCTCGCTGCTCCGGTGCATTGCCGGCGTGCAGGCACCCGATGCAGGGCGCATCCTGTGGGACGGCGAGGACATCACGCACATGCCGGCGCATCGGCGGCGCATCGGCCTCGTCTTCCAGGACCCGCTCCTCTTCCCGCACCGGGATGTCGCCGGCAACGTCGGCTTCGGCCTGCGGGGCGACAGCGGGGCGCGCATCGCGGAGCTTCTCGAGCTCGTCGGCCTGCCGGGATTCGAGGGCCGCGACGTCGCCACCCTCTCCGGAGGCGAGGCCCAGCGCGTGGCCCTGGCCCGTGCCCTGGCCCCGGATCCGCGTCTGCTGCTCCTCGACGAGCCCTTCGGCGCACTCGATGCCGACCTGCGCGACCGCCTCGCCGCCGACGTCCGCGACCTCCTGCATGCGCGGGGTGTCCCGGCCGTGCACGTAACCCATGACCGCGCGGAGGCCGACCTCGTGGCCGATCGGGTCCTCACCCTTGCCGACCTCCAGCACGATGCCTAGACTCTTGGACGTCCAATAATTTGACCTCTGAGGATGCGCGAGATGCCACTTCGGTTCGTGACCGCCGCCAGCCTCTTCGACGGCCACGATGCCGCCATCACGATCATGAGGCGCATCCTGCAGTCGCAGGGCGCTGAGGTCATCCACCTCGGCCATGATCGCAGCGTCCACGAGATCGTGCGCGCCGTGCTGCAGGAGGACGCCGACGGAGTGGCCGTCTCGTCCTACCAGGGCGGGCACTTGGAGTTCTTCGGCTACCTGCGCGAGGAGCTCGACTCCCGCGGCGCGGCGCACGTCGGCGTCTATGGCGGTGGCGGCGGGGTCATCCTGCCCTCGGAGATCGCCGAGCTCGCCCGTCGGGATGTGCGCATCTACTCTCCGCAGGACGGCCAGCGTCTCGGCCTCGTCGGCATGATCGACGACATGTTGGCGTCCTGTCGTCAGCGTCCGCATCCCACCCTGCCGGAGCCGGATGCGCTGATCGCCGGAGACGAGGTGGCCCTGGCGCGCGCCATCAGTGCCTGCGAGTCCGGGGAGGCGAGCGAGGCATTCCTCACGGCGCTGGGTGCGGTCAACGGGCGCGCCCCCGTCCTGGGCATCACGGGGACGGGAGGCTCCGGCAAGTCCAGCCTCACCGACGAGCTCGTCCGTCGCATGCGGGCGAGCACCGGGGGCAAGCTCCGGGTGGCCGTCCTCGCCGTCGATCCCACCCGGTCCCGGGGCGGAGGAGCGCTCCTGGGCGATCGCATCCGGATGAACTGCGCCTCGGACGACGGCGTCTTCATACGCTCCATGGCGACCCGCGGCTCCGCCGCGGTCCCCGCGGCGCTGGACGACGCGGTCCAGGCATGCCGGGCCGCCGGCTTCGACCTCGTGATCGTCGAGACCCCCGGCATCGGGCAGGGTGATCACGCCATCACCGACTACGTCGACCTCTCCCTCTACGTCATGACGCCCGAATACGGGGCGTCGACGCAGCTGGAGAAGATCGACATGCTCGACTACGCCGAAGTCGTGGCCATCAACAAGTTCGAGCGTCGCGGCGCGCAGGACGCACTGCGCGACGTGGCGCGACAGCTGCTGCGCAATCGAGGGGACTTCGGCGCCCGCTGGGAGGACATGCCCGTCTTCGGCACGTCCGCGGCGCGCTTTGCCGACGACGGGGTCACGGCCCTTGCCGATCACCTCCTGGGCGAGCTGGCGGTCCGGGGACTCGTCGTGGAAGCGCCGGCAGCGCCGGAGAGCCGCGTCTCCACCGGGCTCACGAGTCTCATCCCGGGCTCCCGCGACCGCTACCTCTCCGAGATCGCCGACTCGGTGCGCGACTACCACCGGATGACGGAGGTGCAGGCGCGCGTGGCCGCCGAGGCCCAGGCTCTCGATACGGCCGCCGCGCTCCTCGACGGCACCGCGTCGGAGCAGGCGACCTCCCTCTCCGCGGAGCGTCGCCGTGACCTGCTCCCCGAGGTGTCGCGGGCGCTCGGCGAGTGGCCTGCTGACGCGGAGGCCACTCGCACTGAGGACCACGCGTGGCGCACGACGCTGTCCGGCACCCGGCTCCCCCGCATCGGCCTTCCGCGCAGCGATGACGCTGGCGCACTGGTGCGCTACCTGCGCTCGGAGAACCTGCCGGGCCGATTCCCCTTCACTGCCGGCGTCTTTCCCCTTAAGCGCGACACGGAGACGCCGACGCGCATGTTCGCCGGCGAGGGAGACCCAGAGCGCACGAACCGACGGTTCCACCTCCTCGCCGAGGGGCAGCCGGCAACGCGCTTGTCCGTCGCCTTCGACTCGGTGACCCTGTATGGGCGCGACCCCGACCTCAGGCCTGACATCTACGGGAAGGTCGGCACCTCCGGGGTCAGCGTGGCCACTCTCGATGACATGCGCGACCTCCTCCGCGGCTTCGACCTGTGCGATCCGACGACGTCCGTGTCGATGACCATCAACGGACCCGCGCCGGCCATCCTCGCCATGTTCCTCGTCACGGCGATCGACCAGCAGCGCGAGCGCGCCGAGGCGGCGCTCGGCCGCAGCCTCTCGAGGGACGAGCGTGACGACGTGGATGCCAGGACCCTCGCGACCGTGCGCGGGACGGTCCAGGCCGACATCCTCAAGGAGGACCAGGGCCAGAACACCTGCATCTTCTCCACCGAATTCGCGCTGCGCTGCATGGGCGATGTCGAGCAGTGGTTCATCGACCACGGCGTGCGATCGTTCTACTCCGTCTCGATCTCGGGCTATCACATCGCCGAGGCAGGGGCCAACCCCATCACCCAGCTCGCCTTCACGCTCGCCAACGCCTTCACCTACGTGGAGGCCTACCGCGCCCGCGGCATGGACGTCGATGACTTCGCCCCGCACTTCTCCTTCTTCTTCTCCAACGGCATGGACGCGGAGTACACCGTCCTCGGGCGCGTGGCCCGCCGGCTCTGGGCGATCGCCCTTCGGGATGTCTACGGCGCCGGCGACCGCGCGCAGCGACTGAAGTACCACATCCAGACATCGGGCCGGTCCCTGCACGCCCAGGAGATGTCCTACAACGACATCCGAACGACCCTGCAGGCCCTCTGCGCCTACTACGACCACTGCAACTCGCTGCACACCAATGCGTACGACGAGGCGGTCACGACGCCGACGGACGAGTCCGTGCGCCGAGCCCTCGCCATCCAGATGATCATCGATCGCGAGTGGGGACTGGCCTCGACCGACAACCCCCTGCAGGGGTCCTACGTGGTCGAGGAGCTCACCGACCTGGTCGAATCCGCCGTCCTCGCCGAGTTCGACCGGCTCAACCAGCGCGGCGGAGTGCTCGGTGCCATGGAGAGCGGATACCAGCGCGGCCGCATCCAGGACGAGTCCCTCGAATACGAACGCCGCAAGCATGACGGCTCGCTGCCCATCATCGGGGTCACGACCTTCCTCGCCGAGGAGGCGTCGTCCCCCGAGCCGGCCGCGGTGTCGCGCGCCACGGAGGAGGAGAAGGCCACGCAGATCGCCCGACTGCGCGCCTTCCATCAACGTCATCGCGAGGAGGCACCGCGCGCCCTCGAGAGCCTGCGCGAGGTTGCCACCTCCGGAGGCAATACCTTCGCCGCGCTCATGGAGGCCGTGCGGAGCTGCTCGCTCGGCCAGATCACCGAGGCCTTCTTCGAGGTCGGTGGGCAGTACCGGAGGTCCCTCTAGATGGATCCCATCGCCGAGGCGGAGCGGCAGTGGCGCGCGCATGGCTGGTCGGACGCCGCGCCGGGCATGGTCGCCGTCACCGGCCTGACCCGCGTGCAGCAACTGCTGCACCGTCGCATCGATGCGCTTCTCAAGCCGGTCGAACTCACCTTCGCTCGCTACGAGGTGCTCATGCTGCTGGCCTTCAGCCAGCGCGGGACGCTACCCATGTCGGTGATCGGATCGCGCCTCCAGGTGCATCCGGCCAGCGTCACGAGCGCCGTCGAGCGGCTCGAGCGCCAGGGTTTCGCGTCGCGGGAGCGCACGGAGAGCGACCGGCGCATGGTCCTCGCCCGCATCACCCCTGCGGGGCGCCGCACGGCGCAGAGGGCGACGGAAGTCCTCAACAGGGAGGTATTCGCCGACCTCGGGGTCTCCGACCGGGACCTGGCGTCACTGGACCGGCTCTTGCGCGCCGTCCGCCGCCACGAAGGCGACCTGGACTAGCGGCGGGCCAGCGCGCGCGGGGCGCGGGTGGCCGCTCGCCCCAGCCGGCTGCGGGTGCCGAGATCCTCGGCCATGAACTCGCGCAGCAGGTCGATGGCGGCCAGGACCTTCTCGCTGCGCAGGGAGTAGAGAACGTGAGGCCCCTGGCGGTCGGCCTCCAGCACCCCGCGATCCCGGAGGATCGCGAGGTGCTGGGAGCAGTTCGACTGGCTCATCTCGAGCGCGTCGGCCAGCTCACCGACCGTCAGGGGCCCATCACGCAGTTCGTTGATGATGAGGAGCCGCTTGGGGTCCGCGATCGCCTTGCACAGGCGTGCGTGGAGCTCGTGGATCTCCAACGCGGTCTCGCGGTCCATGCGTCATCTCCTCATCGGAAGGGCGTCCCTAGGACAGGGAGCACTTCTTCACGGGGCTGCCGGCCTGGATGTTGTTCACCAGGATCTTGGCCAGGCCCGTGTCGCTGCCCGCGAGGGTGAAGTTGAGCTTGCCCGGCTGCCACACCTTCTGGGTGAGGAGCAGGGCGGTCGGCGCGGGACGGGCGAAGAGGGACTTGGTCTCCGTGGTGATCGTGAGTAGGGAGTCCTGGCCCTGATAGAGGCCGGGGTTCCAGCCCATCTCGAGCTTGCCCTTCTGGCCGAAGCGCTGCTTCACCATGTCGATGTGCTGCTTCACCATGGCCGCCTTGCACTGGCCCTGGTCGAGGATGTTCTGCTTGTAGTTGGAGATGACACCGCGCAGGCCGCCGTTGTCGGCGAGGCCGCTGGCCCAGTCGATGCGGGTCCAGATCGAGATCTTCCCCTTGGAGCCCTTCGCGTTGTTGGTCTTGCCGATGAAGGACTTGCCGGAGAACCGATCGGTGATGGCATCGTCCGTGATGAAGAGGTAGGGGTAGGTCTTGCCCACCTTGTTATTGGCGATGACGGCCTGGACGATGGTCTGCGAGGCCTTGGTGGGGCCCACCGACAGCCAGCGCTTGCCCTCCGTGGGATTGATGGGGAGGACCTTGCCGGACTGCGTCGTCATGGTCGTCGGGGCGACGCCCGGCTTCACCATGTTGACCACGCCGTACACGACCTTGGGCGCATCCGGGGGCAGCAGGATGGAGGCCGGACCCGACGTGTAGAGCAGGGTGCAGGTCGGCGTGGCGAAATTGAGGATGGTCACGTTCTGGCCCATCTGGGCGCAGGGGACCGGATCGGCCGCGGCTGCCGGCAGGGCAGGCAGGACGGCGAGAGTCATTCCAGCGACGACCGAGGCCGCCGCAGCGAGGGTGAGTGGCTTCTTCATGCCGCCCACTCTCTCACGGGGCGGGCGGCCTTCACATGCTGGTGGACGCTGCGCACTGGTTCTTGCCAATTTCCAAGGTCTCGATCTCCTCGGCGGTCGCGGGCTGACCGGAGTTGACCCGTCGGATGGTGTCGTAGAAGTCCGGCGCCGCCGGCAGGCTCGTGATGATCTCCTCGATGAAGATGGCCATGTCCTCCTCGCTCACGAGGGCTGAGTCGAAGACCGAGCCGAGGGTGGTTCGCACCATCCCCGCCTCGTCGATCTCCTCCATCAGCGTCCAGTGGGCCGGCATGACGACCGTGGACCTATCGAGGGGGGCCAGCCGGTCGTGGATCGAATGAAAGAGCTCACGGGCGAGATCCGCCGCCGTGCCCGTGAGATCGGGTCGCCCCAGCCCGCGCACGAAGACCGTGTCGCCCGTGAGGATGACGTGCCCCGGGATGTGCACGCAGATGCTGCCCGGGGTGTGGCCCGGCATCTTGATCGCGAGGATCTCCAGGCTCGCCTCGCCAAGGTCGATGCGCTGCCCGTCGACCAAGGGATCGTTGTCCAGGGACGATGAGCGACCGGCGTCCTCGGACGGCACGTGGTAGGGCACCCCGATCGAGGCCGCCAGTGCAGGCCCGCCGCTCACATGATCGGCGTGGATGTGGGTGTCGATGACGTGGCGGATAGGCATCCCGTGCTCCTCCGCCAGCCGGAGATACGTGTGGGGGAACCGGGCCGGGTCCACGACGATGCACCCCTGGCCGGGCACGCCGAGGACGTAGGAGAGGCAGGCCTTGGCGGGCCTCAGCAGTTGGTAGCCCACCATTCCCTCGGGGAGGCCCGCAATGGGCCGCGGGACCAGCAGTTCGGCCCACGCTGCGGTCCCCCCTTGGAGGTTCACCACGTCGCGGCCCTCGTCGGCCAGGACGTCCAGCAGCAGGTCGCTGCCGTTGCCGTGCGCGCAGATCACCACGGTGCCATCAGGGATCTCCCGGGCGATGCGCTCGGACTCCTCGACGGCCACCCAGATCGGGACGTTCTTTGTCGGCACCGGCTTCGTCCCCTCCACCTGCCACAGGGCGTAGTCGTCCTGGTTGCGCACGTCGAGGATGAAGGGGATGGTCCCGGCCTCGATGCCCTCGTAGAGCTCAGGCGGCGTGATCGATCGAGCCATGTCTCCTCCCCGGAGCAGAATATGCGCAGACGCTAATGCGTTTCCCTCCCCACGAGAAGGGAATTGGGCCACTTTCGGCGCGGAATTGCCCCGGGACTCCCCGCCCCGTAGCGTCGTACCAAATCCCCGAGTGAGGAGAGCCCATGAGCAGCGAGCCTGATGCGCCGGAGTCCATGACGATCATCGCGTGGAGCGGTGACCTCGACAAGCTCTGGCCCACCTTCATCCTCAGTTCCACCGGCGCTGCCTCAGGCATGGACGTGACGGTGTTCTTCACGTTCTGGGGCCTCTTCCCCCTCGTGAAGGATGACGTGCGCATCACCGGCTACGACGCCATGACTAAGGCACTGGCCGGCATGAATGCCCCGGGCTTCAAGAAGGCGAAGCTGTCCAAGCTCAATATGGGCGGCTCGGGCGCCTGGATGATGCGCAAGGTCGCCGAGAAGAACAAGCTCCTCCCCCCTGAGGACCTCTTCGACATCTGCAAGGAGATGGGCGTCAACCTCTGGCCCTGCCAGATGACCATGGACCTGCTCGGCATCCAGCCTGACCAGATGGTCGACGGCCTGGGCGAGCCCGTGGGTGCCGCGACCGCGCTCCAGAAGATGGCGAAGTCCGACATCAACCTCTTCATCTGAACTTCCGGATTTTCGACCTGATAGGACACGGATATGCCAGAGGCAGCCAAGACCGTCGACGCCAAGGGGCAGAGTTGCCCCATGCCCGTCCTCATGACCGCCAAGGGGATCAAAGAGATCGACTCCGGGCAGATCATGCTGGTCGAGGCGACCGACAACGGCGCACGCTCCGATATCCCGGCGTGGGCCAGCCAGACGGGTAATGAGCTCGTCGAGTCCGAGGAAGCCGACGGAGTCCTGAGGTTCTACATCAAGAAGAAGTGAGGAAGGGTGCGCTACGGCTTCGCCATAGATCAACGCACGTGCATCGGGTGCCACGCCTGCACGGTCGCCTGCAAGACCGAGCATGAGATCCCGGTGGGCCAGTTCCGCACCTGGGTGAAGTACGTCGACAAGGGCACCTTCCCCAATGCCACGCGCGAGATGGCGGTACTGCGCTGCAATCACTGCACCGACGCGCCCTGCGTGACGATCTGCCCGACCCAATCGCTCTTCAAGCGCGAGGACGGCATCGTCGACTTCAATCGGGATCTCTGCATCGGGTGCAAGAGCTGCATGCAGGCCTGTCCCTACGACGCGATCTACATCGATGAGGAGACCCACACCGCGGCGAAGTGCAATTTCTGCGCCCACCGCATCGATCAGGGCCTCGAGCCCGCCTGCGTCCAGGTGTGCCCCACCGAGTCGATCTGGGTCGGCGACCTCGACGACCCCAATAGCGGCATCCGCAAGCTCATCAGCATCGAGCCGGTGACCGTGCGCGCCCCCGAGCAGAACACCAGCCCCAACGTCTACTACGTGGGGGCCGACAAGGCCGCCCTCGATCCCCTGGTAGCCCCGGTCGACCAGACCTACCTGTGGGCCGAGCCCGACATCCTGCGCCTGCAGACCGCCTCCGAGCTCCCCGGCGACCCCATCACCAACGCCCGCACCACCCTCAACACCTCCCATCCGCGCCCCTGGGGCTGGAAGGTGTGGACCTACCTGTGGACCAAGTCCGTCGGTGCCGGAGCGGGAGCACTGGCCGCCCTGCTCATCCTGCTCACGGGGAGCAGCGCGAGCCTGGTGACGACGGCCGCGCCGCTCATCGCCGCGCTCTTCCTCCTTCTCACCGCCGTGCTGCTCATCTGGGACCTCAAGCAGCCCAAGCGCTTCGTCTTCCTCCTCATGCCGTGGATGATCCAGCGCAAGTCCTGGCTGGCCATCGGCGGCATCTTCCTCGGCCTATATGCCGCGATCACCGGCCTGTGGTTCCTCGCGGGGGCCGCCGGGCTCCTCGGCATCGGCGACTTCTCCTCCGCCATCACCGTTCTCGCCTGGCCTGCCATCCCGGCTGCCGTCATGACAGCCGGCTACACCGCCTTCCTCTTCGGGCAGGCGGAGGGCCGCGACCTGTGGCAGTCCCCCGTGCTCTTCTGGCACCTCCAGGCCCAGGCCGTCATGGCCGGCTCCGGAGTGCTGCTCCTCGTCGGCCTCATCACCGACCCCGGCGCCGACACGATGCGCTGGCTGTCGTGGGCTCTCGCCATCGGCACGATCGCCAACCTGCTCATCCTCGCCGTGGAGTACGGCGGGCGGCACTCCACGCGCAATGCGGCCGTGGCCGCCCACATGATCACCCACGGTCGCTACAAGGGCGCCTTCTGGGGCGGCGCCGTCCTGCTCTCCGTCGTGGTGGCTGGCCTGGCGCTCGCGAGTGCGCTCGGCGCTCCCCTCCTGCTCGCGGCCCTCGGTGGCCTGATCGCGCAGGCGTCCCTGCTCACCTACGAGTCGGTCTACGTCAAGGCCGGCCAAGACGTCCCGCTGTCCTGAGGAGCGACATGACGATCACCGAGCGTCCCGAGGACTTCGGGCACCGCACGCGCGGCGCGCTGTCGAACTACCCGCCGGTCGAGACCTGGGACGACGTCGTGATGTACGACGCCAAGGCGCACCCGAAGAAGGTCGAGCGGCACTACATGCTTGTGCCCACCACCTGCTTCAACTGCGAGTCGGGGTGCGGCCTGCTGGCCTACGTCGACAAGGAGACCAAGGAGGTCGTCAAGGTCGAGGGCAATCCCGCCCACCCCGGCTCGCGCGGCCGCAACTGCGCCAAGGGCCCGGCCACGATCAACCAGACTGAGGATCCCGAGCGCATCCTCTACCCGCTCAAGCGCGTGGGCCCGCGTGGCTCCGCCCAGTTCGAGCGTGTCTCCTGGGATGACGCCCTCGACGACATTGGCGGTCGCATCCGCAAGGCCATCATGGAGGGCCGCAACAACGAGGTCATGTACCACGTGGGCCGCCATGGCGAGGACGGCTTCATCGAGCGCGTGCTCCTCGCCTGGGGCGTCGACGGCAACAACACCCACACCAATATCTGCTCGGCGGGTGCCCGCTTCGGCTACTCGATCTGGGGGGGCTACGACCGACCCTCCCCCGACCACGCCAATGCCAACGTCATCCTGCTCGTCTCCGCGCACCTGGAGTCGGGCCACTACTTCAACCCGCACGCGCAGCGGATCATCGACGCCCAGGTCCACCACGGCGCCAAGCTCATTTCTATTGACCCGCGCCTGTCCAACACCGCGGCCAAGGCCGACGAGCACGTGTCGCCGTGGCCCGGCACCGAGGCCGCGCTGCTCCTCGCGATCGCGGCGTACATCCTGCGCACGGACCGGGTCGCCTGGGACTACATCGAGCGCTGGGTCAACTGGCAGACCTACATGGAGCGGCTGCACCCCGAGTCCGATCCGCGCGACTTCGAGGCCTTCAAGATGGCCCTCACCGAGGACTACCAGAAGTACACCTTCGAGTTCGCTGCCGAGGAGTGCCGCGTCCCGCTGTCGCAGGTGAGGCGCGTGGCGGAGATCGTGGCGGGCTGCCAGGGCAAGCTGGCGGCGCACACATGGCGCGCCGCCACAGCCGGCAATCGCGGCGGCTGGGCCGTCGCCCGCGCCCTGTTCTTCCTCACGGTCCTCACGGGCAGCATCGGCTCCGAGGGCGGCACCAGCCCCAATGGCTGGAACAAGTTCATCCCGCACGGCCCCAACATGCCTGGCGGTCACGACTCCTGGAACGAGCTGCTCTGGCCGCAGGAGTTCCCGCTGTCAACCAATGAGCTGTCGATCCTGCTTCCCCACTTCCTCCTGGAGGGGCGCGGCACGATCGACACCTACTTCACCCGCGTCTACAACCCCGTGTGGACCAACCCCGACGGCTTCACCTGGATCGAGGCCCTGTCGCGTGAGGACCTTGTCGGGTGCCATGTCGCCATGACGCCGACCTGGAACGAGACGGCGATCTGGGCCGACTACGTGCTGCCGTTCGGCCACAGCACCGAGCGCCACGACACCCAGTCCTATGAGCAGTACGCCGGCAAGTGGCTCGGCTTCCGCCAGCCCGTGCGCCGCGTCGCCCTCGAGAAGATGGGCGAGAAGATCTCTGACACCCGCGACACCAACCCGGGCGAGGTCTGGGAGGAGAACGAGTTCTGGTTCGAGCTGTCGTGGCGGATCGATCCCGACGGCACGCTCGGCATCCGGAAATACTTCGAGGCACCGGGACGTCCCGGCGACAAGATGACGGTCGACGACTACTACGGCTACGTCTTCGACCACAACGTCCCGGGCCTGCCCGAGAAGGCCGCGGCCGAAGGTCTCACCCCGCTGGAGTACATGCGCAAGTACGGCGCGGTCGAGGTCGCCAACGGCCTCTACCGGCAGGACGAGCGCCCGCTCACACCGGCGGAGCTTGAGGGTGCCGTGCCGGACGAGAACGGCGTTCTGCGCAAGCCCATCACGCCCCAGACGCAGAAGCCCCTGGTCGGCGAGGCCGGCGCGGTCGGCATCGAGATGGAGGACGGCTCGAAGGTCGCCGGGTGGCTCACCCCGTCGCGCAAGCTCGAGCTCTACTCGCCCTCCATGGCCGACTTCGGCTGGCCCGAGTACGCGACCCCGACGTACATCGAGTCGCATGTGCACCACTCCGGGATCGACGAGGGCAAGGGCGAGATGCTGCTCGTGCCGACCTTCCGATTGCCCACCCTGATCCACACGCGCTCGGGCAATGCCAAGTACCTCAATGAGATCTCCAATAAGCACCCGATGTGGATGCACCCATCTGATGCCGAGCGCCTGGGCAACCTGCAGACCGGCGACATGGTCCGCGTCAGCACCGAGATCGGCTACTTTGTCGCGCGTATCTGGGTCACCGAGGCAATCCGTCCCGGCGTCACTGCGCTGTCCCACCACATGGGTCGGTGGCGCACTACCGACGACGCCGGCAGCCGGTGGGTGAGCGGCAAGGTCGACGTGGGCCAGCTGCCCGATGGCCGGTGGAGACTGCGCTACAAGGAGGGAGTCCGTCCCTTCGTCAGCGATGACCCCGACTCCATGCGCATCACCTGGGAGGACCCTGGCGTCCACCAGAACCTCGCCTTTGCGGTGCACCCCGACACGTGGTCGGGCATGCACTGCTGGCACCAGAAGGTCCGCATCGAGCGCGCACACGACGAGGACAAGTACGGCGACGTCGTCGTCGACACCGCCAAGTCGCGCGAGGTCTATCGGGAGTGGATGGCGCAGACGCGACCTGGTCCCGGCCCCGGCGGCCTGCGGCGCCCCATGTTCATGATGCGACCGGTCATGCCCCAGGTCCAGGCCTACTACGTCAACGGGATGCCGGGCTAGGCCGCCGATCTCCGCTAGGCCCTGCCGCCTGGCATCCTGTCCCCGTGCGTCCTACCCGCGTCATCTACGTCGAGAATGACCCCGCGCTTCGAGGGATCATGACGACAATATTGACCGAACGGCCCGGACTGGAGCTCGTGCTCTCCTCCGGCTCCCCGGCCGAGGTTCTGGCGTCGCCCGTCCTATCGACCGCGGATGTCGCACTCATCGACCTGGCGCTCGGCGCAGGCCAGATGACAGGCATCGAGCTCGGCATGGCACTCCGAGATCGCAATGCCGACATCGGGATCGTGATCCACTCGCAGTACCCCATGGATCACGCCAGCGCCTGGCTTCCCCGACCGACACTGATGGGATGGTCGACCTTGCCGAAAACCGGCGACCTCAACATCGACAAGGTCGTAGAGCTCCTTCGGGCCACCGCACGCGGCATCGGCAGCATCGCACCGGAGGCACCGTCCATATCCCCGCTCAGCGAGGACGAAGGCAGCAGGCTCGCTCGACTGAGCCCCCGTCAACGCGCCGCCATGGGCCTGCTCACCCAGGGCCTCAATGCCGCGCAGATCGCCGATCAACTCGGTGCCACCCACGAGGCCGTCCGCCAGGATCTCGCGCGGGCCTATCGCATCCTGGTCCCCGAGGCAGCCGAAGGGTCCGATCGACGCACGCAGGCCGTTCTGGAGTACGTGAGGCTCTCTCGCGATCCTGCGTGGACGCAGCCGTGAGCACCGCACGAGGCCTGCGCTGGCTTGGCCCGTGGCCTCTCCGGCCCCTGCTCGTCTTCGTAGGGCTGTCCTTCATCAACATGCTCATCTCGTCGGGCGCGGTCATCGCCAATCGCATATCCGAGGGCCCGCGCATCTATGCCGTGGCCGTGCTCATCGCGGTCACCAGTGCAGCAGCAAGCGCGGCCGTCCTGTGGCTGGCCCGCCCCTTCCGGCTCTTCGCGTCGTCCCTCTCCGCCTACCTGCTCCTTCTTGTCGTCGCGGCCTTCCTCGGCATCCTCACCCGGGCGGCACTGACGCGACTTCCCTTCGTCGCGACGCCCGATGACCTTGCCTTCATCCCCTTCGCGACCATCCGCATCTGGATCTGGATCGTCGGTGGCCTGGCACTCGCCGGCTATACGCTCCGGCGCCTGAGTCGGCAGGCGCGCGTGGCTGAGGAGGCCCTGAAGGATGCGCGCGACCAGCAGACGCTCATGCTCATCGCCGAGGAGCGCTCTCGGCAGCAGATCGCGGCACTCCTGCATGACCGTGTCCAGGCCGGACTCATCACCGCGTGCCTGCAATTGCAGCGCGTGCACGGACGCGACCCCGCGGTGGATGACGTGAGCATTCGCGAGGTGGTGGGCCGGCTGGAGGCATTGCGCGGCCTTGACGTGCGCGGTGCCGCCCGTGCGCTCAGCCCCGACCTCCGGGCGGTCGATCCGTGGAGCGCGCTCGAGGACCTTGCGCGTCCCTACGACCCGGGTATGTCCACCGAGATCAGCATCGGAGATCGCCTCATCGCGGAGCGGGATCAGGTGAGCCCCGACGTCCTGCTGGCGTGCTACCGGATTGCCGAGCAGGCCCTGCTCAATGCCGCCGTGCACGGCCAGGCCACGCAATGCCAGATCGCGCTGGATCTGGTGGGCTCAGCCGAGGTGTCCATCTCCATCCGGGATAACGGCCGTGGGCTGCCCCTGGGACCGGTGAGCTCCGGCTTCGGGACGGCCGTCGCCATGACCTGGTGCCGGGTCCTCGCGGGATCTTGGGATCAACGTAGCTTCCCCGAAGGCGGCGTCCAGGTGACTGCGTCCTTCCCCGTGGGGGCGAAACTTCCGGAGTCAGCGCCGCCCATTCGCGCCTAGGCCATGTCACACGTGTGACACGGCCTGCGCTGGCCCGACCCCGGTGCAACGCTGCGCTTCCCTTCTGAGGAGGCTTCATGACCGTAGTTCGACTCCGACTCGCCGTCCCGGTCCTCGTGGCGGGGCTCGCTCTCGGATCGATCGCCACGACCGCCGCCGCTGCCCCTGCACCCGCGCCCGAGGCCTCCGCGAGCGGCTGGGTCACCGGGCAGATCCGGGGAGACTCCGCCGGCATGCAGGTGGCCGTTGTGGGCGAAGAAGGCCTGGTCACCCGCGGCTCACTCGACGCCGACGGCCGATTCAAGATTGCCGTGGCGGCTGCCGACAAGCCGGGCCACGGCCTGCTCCTCATCAAGGCCGACGGCAGCAAGTACGGACCCATCATCCTCGCCCACTCGGCCACCAAGGCATTCGCGCAGATGAGCGACAAGACCACGGCCCTGGGCGCCATCACGCTGGCGAAGAATTATGGCGAAGTCCAGCGGACCCTTCCTGCCTCGCAGTACAGCACCGCGAACTCCATCAATATCCGCAATGGACGGCCCGTCGGCATTCCCTTGGTGTTCAAGGCCGTGCTCGGCAAGAAAGGCACCGTCGTCGACGTCTGCGTCAACAAGCCATGGCCGCGCGGCGATCAGTCGGAAGGCTACGAGCTCATCGACCAGCTCTACAAGGAGGTCTGGGGCAATCGCACCATGTCCAAGGAGGACTGGGATGCCATCGTCCTGCCGAAGACCTGGATGTTCTGGATCAAGAATGCTCCCCGCGAGGTGGTCGCCACTGGTGAGTTCCTTCGCACGCCCACCTGCCCTGCGGACAACCAGTGGTCCTACTCGGAGTTCTTCGGCCATGAATTCATGAACCTGACCAACTTCAAGTCGCTCAATCAGCCCCTCAATGAAGAGGGCACCTGGACCAAGTCCATCATGTGGAAGTACCACCGGCTGACCTACGCGGTCGGCAGCAAGGTCTGGTACATCACCGATCCTGACGGGACGAAGTACCTCATCATCTCCCGCGACCCCTACCGCACCGCTGAGGACCCCGTCCTGATGCCGGGATGGTCGATGTCGAAGCGCTACACCCTGACCAAGGAGTTGGTCTACGACCTCTTCGGCGATGACATCTCAAACATCCGCGGCACCAATGGCGACTCGTTCCAGGGCTGCCCAACCTGCACGTTCCCGAACCTCGAGGAGTATTCCTCCTGATCCCCCGCCACAAGGCCCGCCCGGAGTCAGCCTCCCGGCGGGCCTTGTGGCGTCTGGCCTCGACAAGCCCGCACCGCGTGCCGTGCCACCAGCCGTCCGCCACGGAGAAGTCGGCGCTACGCGCTCAATTCATGCGGTGAGGACGATCTTGCCCACGAACTGACCGCTCTCGAGGGCCTCGAAGGCAGTGCGGGCATCCGCCAGCGGCACGCGCATCGCGATCGGCGGGCGCACTCCGGTCTTCTCGAGCAGCGCCACCAGGGACTCCAGCTCGTCGCGGGTGCCCATCGTGGAGCCGACAATCGCCAACTGCAGGAAGAAGACCCGGTTGAGGTCGGCCGGCGGATTGGGGCCGCTGGTCGCCCCGCAGGTGACGATGCGCCCGCCCGGCACCAGCGCCTTGAGCGAGTGCGACCACGTCGCCTCCCCCACCGACTCCATGACGGCCTGCACGCGCTCGGGGAGGCGCGCACCGGACTCGAAGGCCTGGTCGGCACCGAGCTCGAGGGCCGCCGCTCGCTTGGCCTCGTCGCGGCTCGTCACCCAGACGCGGAATCCCATCGCCTTGGCGAGCATGATGAGCGCGGTCGACACTCCCCCGCCCGCGCCCTGGATGAGGACGGTGTCGCCCGGTGTGAGCCCTGACTTGGTGGCGAGCATGCGATAGGCCGTGAGCCACGCGGTCGGCAGGCAGGCAGCCTCCTCCACGGTGAAGCCGTCGGGCAGCGCCACGACATTGCGCGCCGGCACCGCGACGTACTCCGCGAGAGTGCCGGGATAGACCTCGGACAGCATGCTGCGCTTCGGGTCAAGGGTCTCATCGCCTCCGCCCGCGGCAGGATCACCGATCACCGCGTGCACGATGACCTTCTCGCCCGAATCCAGGCGGCCCGCCGCGTCGCAACCGAGGATCATCGGGAGTCGCTCTGCCGGCAGGCCGACACCGCGGAGGCTCCAGAGGTCATGGTGATTGAGGCTGGCCGCGTCCACGCGCACGCGCACCCAGCCCTCGGGCACCTCGGGGTCGGGGAAATCGGCCACGGTGAGCCCGTCGAGCGGGGCAGTCGGGTTGATCGAGGTCGCGGCGGCAGCCAGCATGGGCATCCCTTCGGAGGTCAGCCCGATCCTAGGGCGATGCGCTCGGCCTCGCTCCAGGGCCGCGAGCGCCGCGTCTCGGGATCGCGTACGACGCTCACCGACAGCGACTCCGCCGACACCGTGCCTCCCGGGAGAAGGATCTGCTCACGGGTGCGCACGCTCGACGTGCCGACATCGACCACCTCGGCCTCCACGACGACCTCGCTCACCCCCAGGGGGATCTCGGCCCGGAAGTCCATCTCGACGCGCACGATGACCATGTGGAGGTAGGCATCGCCCAGGGCCTCGCGCATGACCTGGTCCCGCGCGATCTCCAGGAGGCTGAGGAAGACGGCATTGTTGACGTGGCCCAAGGCATCGAAATCACCCCACCGCAGGGGGATGGTGGCCTGAGCGCGCTGTCCCACGCACGCGAGGCTATCCCTGCTCGGGGATCCGCATGCGCCGTTCGCTTCGGGACCCCGGATTGGACCGCCTGACCGGGGACGTCGTATCCTTCTGGAGCCGCAAGGCCACCGCGGGGTGGAGCAGCTCGGTAGCTCGCTGGGCTCATAACCCAGAGGTCGCAGGTTCAAATCCTGCCCCCGCTACTGTGACCCGATACGGGTCGGACGGAAAAGCCCCTCACGAGGGGCTTTTCCCATATCCGGGACCGGATCGAGGTGGCCGCTCCCACGGCGGCACGGGGCCCGGCGCGCGGAAGCGTCAGAAAGGTGGCAGGCCATGAGCCCATCCAAGGGCCGCACGCTCACCATCGTCATCGCCGTGATGGCCATCGTGCCGATGGCGCCCGCGATGGTCCTCTCGGCCATGGGATTCCCCGCCGCCATCCTGCCCTGGTCCCTCGCAGCGCTGGGCGGCACCATGGCCACGAT
Source organism: Candidatus Nanopelagicales bacterium (assembly GCA_051007175.1). Classification (GTDB taxonomy): domain Bacteria; phylum Actinomycetota; class Actinomycetes; order S36-B12; family S36-B12; genus Mxb001. Next base: position 15,098 of record JBPCSL010000065.1, on the reverse strand, counting down.
GTTCGTCGGCTGGCGACTCGGGCTCGCCCTCACCGGAGCACTCGCGATCTTCGGCTCCCTGGCCTTCGCAGCCGGCCAGTGGCAGAACCCCTGGATGGCCGGTCTGGTCATGGGCGTCTTCGCTTTCGGCTACGGATACACATCGCGGTGGGGAATCTCGTCCAACCTCATCATCGCCGTGGTCGCCATCGACATGATCACCGCCACGGGCGCGGCCATCGTCGACGACCAGAGCATCACGACAAACGCCCTCCTCACCGGCGCGATCCTCGTCGCCGCCGGACTGTGGGGCATCCTGATCGGGCTCTTCCTGAGCCGCTACCTCCCCAAGACCCCTCGGACATCGCTCTCCATGGAGCATGTGTGGTCCTTCGCGATCATCATGGCCGTGATCCTCGGAGCGGCCATGGCCGTCGTGGTCGCCCAGCAGTGGCAGCACGGCGGAGCCTGGTTCGTGCTCACGCTGGTCGTCATCCTGCAGCCAGACTACATGGACAGCGTGAAGAAGATCGCCCACCGTGCCCTCGGCACCATCCTGGGATTCGCCATCGCCCTCGCGATCGTCTCGGTGATCCACGTGAGCTGGCTGGTCACCCTGCTCGGCTTCGCCTTCCTCGCCGTCGCCATGGTCTTCATCATGCGACCGGGGAGCCCCTACTGGGTCTTCGTCACGTTCCTCACCCCGGCCATCGTGCTGATGGAGAGCAATCTCGACGATGCCGTCTCCGTCGACGTTGCCCGCTTGGGCTTCACGCTGCTGGGCGTCGCGGTCGCTGCCCTCGTCGCCCTGGCGTTCTATCCGCTGCAGAAGCGTGTCCCGGCGCCCGACCCGGCCCCCGCCACAGCGGCACCGACTTCCTGACGGGAGAGGCTCAGGACGCGATGGTGAGCGCGCCTACGCCCAGCACGAGCACGACGACACCCAGGATCTGCAGCCGGCCGAGCCTTTCCTTGAAGAGGAGGTACGCCGCGATCGCGGCGATGGGCGCGAACTGGGACGCGAGCACCGAGGTCACGGCCACCTCGTACTGCGAGCCGATGGCGAAGCAGATGAAGCCGAACACTTCCGTGAAGCCCATGGCCACGACGAGCGGGGCGGTGGCACGGGTGATCTGAAGCCTCCGGGTCGCGAGTAGCGGCAGGAAGACCAGCAGGACGCCGACGAGCCGCGCCGGCAGCAGCACCCAGGAGATCGGCAGCTCGTCGCTGAGATTGCCCGCAGCGAAGAGCGAGAGCCCGAAGCAACCTGCCGCGACAGTCGAGAGGAGGACGGCGACGACGGGTCGCTCATGGGCGAGCGGCTCGGGGTCCGGGGCCACGGCCGAGAGCACGATGCCGCCGACGATCACCATGAGCAGGAAGGCGATGATCGGGGCGATGCTCTCCCCCAGGAGCGCCGCGATGACGGCCGAGATCGCTCCCTCGCAGGCGAGGATGGGCGCGACGACTCCGACCTTGCCGACGCGCAGGGCGAAGCCCGCCACGAGGATCCCGATGACGTTGCCCAGGCCGGCCACGAGCATCCACGGCCAGCTCGTCGAGAGATTGGCCGGGACGCCGGCCACGAGGACGAAGGGCGTCGTGATGACGAGGCCCACGGCCATGGCCCAGGCGAGGGACGATGCCGAGCCGATGACCTTGACGGATCGCGAGGACAGCAGACTGCTGCTCGCGAAGAAGCACGCCGTCAGCAGGCCGAAGACGATGCTGACCACGCTCACGACCCTATCGGCGCCCCGCCGGGTACGGTCCTCCCGTGACTCCGTCCGACCTTGACGCCGCCCTGCGGGAGGACATCCGCCAGCTCGGCGCCCTCCTCGGGCAGGCGCTGGCACGCCACGAGGGGGCCGAGCTCCTCGACCTCGTGGAGGAGGTGCGGGCCGCCGTGCGGGAGGATCCTGCCGCCGCCACGCGCATCCTCGACCGCATCGACCTACACCAGGCCACCCTCCTGGCCCGGGCCTTCTCCCTCTACTTCGATCTCGCCAACGTCGCCGAGCAGGTGCAGCGAGCTCGTGACGTGAGCACCCGCCGCCAGGCCGAGGGCAGCCTCCTCACGCGGACAGCGCGGCGGGCGCGCGAAGCGGGAGTGGGTGCCGACAAAGCCGTGGCGCTTGCGCACGTGATGTCGGTGCGGCCCGTCTTCACGGCCCATCCCACGGAGGCGGCGCGCCGGTCGGTGCTCACCAAGCAGCGCCGCATCGCCGACCTCCTTCTCCATGGCGGCCTCGACGAGGACACCCGCTGGGCACGGGTCACCGAGCTGGTCGACCTGCTCTGGCAGACCGACGAGCTGCGCCTCGAGCGACCGCAGGTCGTCGATGAGGCGCGCAATGCCCTCTACTATCTCGACGACCTCGCGCGAGGGCCGCTCACCGAGGTCCTCGACGATCTCGCCACGGCGTTCCGCCTGTTGGGCGCCGAGCTTCCCCCGCAGAGCACGCCCCTCACCTTCGGCACCTGGATCGGCGGCGACCGCGACGGTAATCCCTTCGTCACGCCCGATGTCACCGCCGCCGTCATCGACTTCCAGCGCGATCACGCGATCGGCGACATGCTCCCCCTTGTCGACCGCCTGCTCGAGGACCTGTCGGTGAGCGAGCGGCTTGTCGGCACCGATCCCGTGCTGCGTGCCGCGGTGGAGGCCGATCTCGTGCATCTGCCCGAGTTCGAGGAGCGCTTCCTTCGCCTCAATGCCGAGGAGCCGATCCGGCTGAAGCTGTCCCTCATCCGGATGCGCCTGCGCCTGACCCGGGAGCGCATTGGCGCGCGCAGCCGCCACGTGCCCGGTCGCGACTACCGGTCGACGCACGAGCTTCTCGACGACCTCCTCCAGGTCCGGGCATCGATGCTCGCGGGCGACGCGGTCTTCACGCCCATCGGCATCATCGATCGTGTCGTGCGCGTGGTCGCCTCGATCGGCCTGCCTCTCGCGACCCTCGACATCCGCGAGCACTCGGCGAAGTACCAGCACGCCGTCGGCCAGCTCATCACTCGTGCCGACCCCGCGCTCGACTACGCCACCATCCCGGCCGCGCAGCGCGCCGACCTTCTCTCGGCCGAGCTCGCATCACGACGCCCGCTCGCACCCACTCCTCCCCCACTCGATGAGGATGCAGCCGCCACCTACGGTGCCTTCGTCGCCGCGCGCGATGCCATCCGACGCTACGGGGAGCGCACGATCGAGACCTGCATCGTGTCGATGACCCGGGGAGCCGAGGATGTCCTCGCGGCCGTCGTCCTCGCGCGCGAGGCGGGACTGGTGGACACCGATCGGGGCACGGCCATGGTGGGCTTTGTCCCCCTGCTCGAGACCGTGGAGGAGCTGAGGTCGGCGCACCTCATCCTGGAGCGACTCCTCTACGACCCGACCTATCGGCGACTCCTGGCGTCGCGCGGCGACGTGCAGGAGGTAATGCTCGGCTACTCGGACTCCAACAAGGACGCCGGCATCACGACGTCGCAGTGGGAGATCCACCTCGCCCAGCGGCGGCTTCGCGACGTCGCGGCGGTGGCAGGGATCGGCCTGCGACTCTTCCACGGTCGGGGCGGCACGGTCGGCCGAGGAGGCGGCCCGACGTATGACGCCATCCTCGCTCAGCCGTGGGGGGTCCTCGACGGCCAGATCAAGCTCACCGAGCAGGGCGAGGTCATCTCCGACAAGTACCTGCTCCCCACGCTTGCGCGGCACAATCTCGAGCAGATCCTCGCGGCCGTGATGGATGCGACCCTCCTCCACGACCGGCCGCGCAATCCTGAGGCGGAGCGCGCGCAGTGGGATGCCGCGATGGAGACGGCTTCCCGCGCGGCGCAGGCCCGCTACCGGCGCCTCGTCGACGACCCCGACCTGGCCCGCTACTTCGCCGCCTCGACCCCGGTGGAGGAGTTCGGCGCCATGCACCTGGGGTCCCGGCCGGCGCGGCGCCCGGACACCGCCGCCGGGATCGAGGGGCTGCGCGCCATTCCGTGGGTCTTCGGCTGGACGCAGTCGCGCCAGATCGTGCCGGGATGGTTCGGTGTCGGGTCGGGTCTGCGCGCCGCACGCGAGGCCGGGATGGGCGCCGCACTCGAGGCCATGCACGCGGACTGGCACTTCTTCCGTAACTTCATCTCCAATGTCGAGATGACGCTCGCCAAGACCGATATGGGAATCGCCCGGCTGTATGTCGAGACCCTGGTGCCGAGCGCCGACCAGCGGCTCTTCGACGAGATCGAGGCCGAGCACGCGCTCACGGTCGAGGAGATCCTCCGCGTGACCGGCGAGTCCGACCTCCTCGCCGACAACCCGACTCTCCGCCGGACGCTCGCGATTCGCGACACCTACCTCCTGCCCCTGCACGCCATGCAGGTGCGCCTGCTCGAGCGGGTGCGCTCCGGCCACGGCGACCCGGAGCAGGTGCAGCGGGCACTCTCCGTCACCATCAACGGCATCGCGACGGGCCTGCGCAATACGGGCTGACGCTCAGTTCGTCAGCGGTACGACGTTCACCTCGCCCACGCTCGGGGGCTGGGCCGCGGTGCTCACCGAGCAGGAGAACGACCAGGAGCCCGAGGGCCCACGGTAGATGCCGGAGACCTTGAGGAGCGTGGCGCCCGACTCGGCGATGTCCCGGACCGTGAGGCTCCGGCTCGACACGCGATTGACGACGACCGCACCCGGGACGTCCGCCCGCTGCGCCACCTCCGCGTCGACCGCCGCCGAGCATGCGTCCATCGCGGCGATGCGCTGCGCGTCCACGCGTCCGCCGAGCAGGCCAAGGAGCGCGAGGCAGATCACCACCCCGCCGATGACACCGACCGGCACCGTGACGATGGCATAGCGCCTGAGGAAGGACCAGGCACGCCGCCCGGGAAGGCGGCGACGCGCAGTGCCGTAGCCCGGATCGACAACGCCCCGCGCAGGATGGACCAGGATCGGGTGTCGTCGATACGCGGGGACGAGCTCCAGGTAGAAGGTCCATCCCGGGGGTGCTTCGGGCCAGGAGTCCGGGGGCTGCCATCCCGCCGGTGGCAACCAGCCCAGCGGCGGGGGCGGCCACCCCGGAGGGGCGTTGAACACCACGCTCACCGCGCTTCTCCTTCCTCCGTGGGCGGGTGCCCGCTGCTGCCCTCTGCGCTGCGGGCACCCGCGTCCCGGCGGAGCTGGTGCCTGCCATGCGTGGCCGTGACCAGGCGATGGAGGCCGGGGGGTAGCCCCGTCGGGGTCTGCGCTCCCTCAGGAGGTCTCGACGCGCTTGACCGGGATGTGCACGGCCGCGGACTCGCGCTCGGGCATAGCGATCGCGATCTCGAGGATCCCGTCGCGGTACTGAGCCTTGATGCTCTTCTCGTCTACGCCCATAGGGAGCGACAGGGTGCGCTGGAACTGGCCGTAGAAGAACTCCGATCGCGCCCCCTCGTCCAGCTTCTCCTCTCGACGGCCCTCGATGGTGAGCAATCCGTCCTGGATCGTGATGTCGATGTCCTGTGCCGGGTCGATCCCCGGCATCTCCGCGCGTACGACGTAGTCGCCATCGCGACTGAACTCCTCGACGCGCATCGAGTGGGTGAAGGCGTTGCGCCATGCCGGGTCGCCCGGCATCACCGTGTCGAACCAATCCATGAGCCGGGGCCACGGCTCCGTCATCCGGGCCATCAGGGGCCGGTGTTCCGCGCGTACCACCGTGGGCATGGGACCTCCTCGTGTCTGGTCGATGCCACGACGCTAGGGCGGCGTGGCGCAGCGCCCGGCCTGTCGGCCAGTCACCTGGCGGTCACTTGACCGGATCGTCGCCGTTAGGCCGGTCGCATCGGCGCACGATGGGCATGTGTCGCACGCATTCGCCGATCGTCGAGAGGCCGGACGCTCCCTAGGTGCCGCGCTCGAGTCCTATCGACGACGCGAGCCCGTCGTCCTGGGCCTGCCGCGTGGCGGCGTGCCGGTGGCGGCCGAGGTGGCCTCGGCACTCGGGACGCCGTTGGACGTTCTCGTCGTCCGGAAGCTGGGCGCGCCCGGGAATCCCGAGCTCGGATTCGGTGCGGTGGCCGAGAAGGGCGTCCGCCTCGTGGACGACGGCATGTGCGATGCACTCGGCATCGGACATGCCACGGTCGACGCCATCGCGAGCGAGCAGGAGGGCGAGGTGCGCAGGCGCGTCTCGCTCTTCCGAGGCGGTCGCGACATCGAGGACGTGCGGGGTCGCACGGTCATCGTGGTCGACGACGGCCTCGCCACGGGATCCACTGCGGCGGCAGCCGTGCAGGCCGTGCGCTCCTACGGGGCCGCACGCGTGATCGTCGCCGTTCCGGTGGGCTCGCGGCCGGCCGTGGAGAGGCTGAGCCGGCTCGCGGACGAGGTCGTGTGCCTGCGTACCCCCGCGGACTTCCGCGCCGTCGGCGACCACTACGCGGACTTCGACCAGGTCCCCGATGAGGTCGTGCGCAGAATCCTGCTGGACAGGGGCACGCGCGAGGTCCTCGTGCCGATCCCGACCCTCGCCGGCCCCATCATCCGACTGCCGGGGATCCTCACCGTCCCGGCGCAGGCGCGCGGGCTCGTCCTCTTCGCCCACGGCAGCGGCAGCAGTCGCCTGAGTCCCCGCAACCAGCGCGTGGCCCGCTTCCTGCACGATGGCGGCTTCGCCACCCTGCTCTTCGACCTGCTCAAGCACGACGAGGAGCCCGATCGGCGACTCGTCTTCGACGTCGAGTTCCTCGCCGGGCGCCTTGTCCAGGTCATGGACTGGGTTCGCGAGGTCGACGACCTGCGTGGACTCCCCCTGGGGCTCTTCGGCGCGAGCACCGGAGCGGCGGCCGCCCTCATCGCCGCCGCGCGCGCCCCAGCGCAGGTGCACGCGGTCGTCTCACGGGGAGGTCGGCCGGACCTCGCCGAAGGGTGGCTCTCGCAGGTCCATGCGCCCACCCTGCTCATCGTCGGAGGAGGCGACATCGACGTACTGCGCGGGAACCGATGGGCCGCCGAGCGCCTCGCCGGGCCTCATCGCGTCGAGGTCGTCCCGCACGCCACCCATCTGTTCGAGGAGCCGGGCACCCTCGATCAGGCGGCAGCCCTCGCGCGGAATTGGTTCCAGCAGTACCTCGCGGTGCGCGCGAGCGCCTAGTCGGCTCCCGACTCCATCGCTGCGCGATCCAAGAGCTCCTCGTCGCCCACCGGCTCCAGGGGGGCAGCGATGGCCGCGGCGCCACCCGCGGACAGGTGACCCACCAGCTCGACATGACCGGACTGCAGCTGTCCCTGATCGGCATACATCTCGAGTTTCGCGCGCGTGTCGGCGATGTCGAGGTTGCGCATCGTGAGCTGGCCGATCCGATCGGCCGGCCCGAAGGCCGCCTCCTCGACACGCTCCATGGACAGGCGGTCGGGGTGGTAGCTGAAGCGCGGCCCGCGCGTATCGATGATCGAGTAGTCGTCGCCACGACGCAGCCGCAGGGTGACCTCGCCGGTGACCGCGGAGGCCACCCACTTCTGCAGCGACTCGCGCAGCATGAGCGCCTGCGGATCCAGCCACCGACCCTCGTACAGCAGGCGACCCAGGCGGCGCCCCTCCGCGTGGTAGTTCGCGATGGTGTCCTCGTTGTGGATGGCGCTCAGCAGGCGCTCGTAGGCGATGAAGAGCAGCGCCATGCCGGGCGCCTCGTAGATCCCGCGGCTCTTCGCCTCGATGATGCGGTTCTCGATCTGGTCGGCCATGCCCAGCCCATGACGACCGCCGATCGCATTCGCCTCGCGCACCAGGTCCACTGCCGCGAGCTCGCGACCGTTGATGGCGACGGGGCGCCCCTCGCGGAAGGCCACGGTGACATCCTCCATGGCGATCTCGACGCTCGGATCCCAGAAGCGCACTCCCATGATCGGCTCGACGATCTCGATGGAGACGTCGAGGTGCTCCAGTCGCTTCGCCTCGTGCGTGGCCCCCCAGATGTTGGCGTCCGTGGAGTACGCCTTCTCCACGGAATCGCGGTAGGGCAGGCCGTGTGCGACGAGCCACTCGGACATCTCGGTGCGACCGCCGAGTTCGCCGACGAAGTCCGTGTCGAGCCATGGCTTGTAGATGCGCAATTGGGGATTCGCGAGGAGCCCATAGCGGTAGAAGCGCTCGATATCGTTGCCCTTGTACGTCGATCCGTCGCCCCAGATCGACACATCGTCGTCGAGCATGGCCCGCACGAGCAGCGTGCCCGTCACGGCGCGGCCCAGCGGCGTCGTGTTGAAGTACTGGCGGGTGCCTGAGCGGATGTGGAAGGCACCGCAGGAGAGGGCGGCGAGCCCCTCCTCGACGAGGAGCTCCTTGCAGTCCACCAGGCGGGCGATCTCGGCGCCGTACTGCAGCGCACGGCCCGGGACGGACTCGATGTCGGGCTCGTCGTACTGGCCGAGGTCCGCGGTGTAGGTGCAGGGCACCGCACCCTTGTCACGCATCCACGCCACCGCGACCGAGGTGTCGAGGCCTCCGGAGAAGGCGATGCCGACGCGCTCGCCGACGGGGAGAGATGCGAGGACCTTGGACACGGCCGGAGCCTATCGGCCGCGGACCCCGCCTCGGATCACTAGGCGGGCTGGCCGCCGCCCGACAGTCGCGCCTCGGCTTCCGCCGCACGGCGTAGCGCAACTTCGAGCTGGGCCTGGGCCTCGCCATACGCCGCGAAGTCGCCTTGCGCGAGCGCCGCCTGGCCCCGGTCGTAGGCCGCCTGCGCCTCCGCCAGCGCAGCCTGCAGGTCGGTGAGCGGATCTCCCGATGGGGAGGGCGACGGCGACGGAGAGGGCTCCGGCTGGGGGTTGGGTGCCGGGGTCGGCGTGGGCTCCGGTGTCGGATTGGGATTCGTCGACAGCACCTTCGCCAGCGCCGCATCGAGGGTGTCCTCGAGCGCCACATTGGACCCGTAGCCCGCCAGCACCTTGCGGAAGAGCGGATATCCGTCCTGGGTCGCGCGCAAGTACACCGGCTCGACGTACAGCAGGCCACCGTTGAAGGGCAGCGACAGCAGGTTGCCGAGATCCACCTCGGACCCGCCACGGCGGAGCAGCGACAACTGCGAACTGATCTCGGGATCCGACTCGAAGTTGTTCTGCACCTGCGTCGGACCCGGGATCGTCGTATTGCTCGGCAGTTGCAGCACCCGGATCGTGCCGTAGTCGTCACCCGGCGCGGAATCCACGGCCATGAAGGCCGCGAGAGTCGGTCTTCGCTGCGGGGCGAAGGTCGTGGTGAGCGAGAAGGTCGGCTGCTCCTGATCCGGCATCTGCAGGGTCAAGTAGTACGGCGGCTGGAACTGCTGGATGGCCTGCGTGGGATCGAAGGGCACGATCCAGAAGTCAGTGCCGTTGTAGAAGGTCGCCGGATCGGTCACGTGGTAGCGGGATAGGACGACCCGCTGAACCTTGAAGAGGTCCTGCGGGTAGCGCACGTGGGCCTCGACATCGGCGGGCATGGCCGCGCGGGGCTGGACCACGCCAGGGAAGGCCTTCATCCACGTCTGCAGAACCGGGTCCGACTCATCCCAGGCGTAGAGGGTCACCGTGCCGTCGTACGCATCGACGACGGCCTTGACGGAATTGCGCGCGTAGTTGAGCTGGTCGATCGGCGCGATCGCCGCGGAACCGGTGCGCACGGTGATCGAGTCGCTCGTCGCCTCGCTCAGGGAGATGCGCGAGGAGTAGGGGTAGTCATTCGAGGTGGTGTAGCCGTCGACCAGCCACACGATGCGGCCGTTGACGACGGCCGGATAGGGATCCTGGTCGAGGGTGAGCCACGGCGCGATCTTCTCGACGCGGGTCAGCGGGGTGCGGTCCCAGAGGATCCGCGAATCCTCATTGATGAGGTCGGTGAGCAGGATGTTGGAGTCCTGGAACTTGGTGGCGAAGAGCAGCCGGTGGAAGAGCGATCCGACCGGGACACCGCCGGTGCCCTCGTAGGTGTTGTTGACCTGGCCCGTGGGGCTCGCATCGTCGGGATAGTCGAGCTCGACGGGCGGCGAGCCTTCGGGCGCGCCCACGATGGAGAAAGTCGGGGACAGCTCGCCGAAGTAGATGCGGGGCTGGTCGATCCCGAGGACCCCCTGCGGCGGAATGTTGCTCTCGAAGAAGTCCGGCTGGCCGTTGGAGAGGGCCGTGTTGTCGTAGGCAGCGACAAAGCCGTAGCCGTGCGTGTAGACGGCATGGTCGTTGGCCCAATTGCGCTGGTTGTCCGGGATGCCCGCGATGTTGATCTCGCGGGCGGCGACGACGGCGCCCCGCTTGCCCACGTCCATGAGATAGCGATCCACGTCGAGCGAGCTGTTGAAGGAGTAGTAGGCGCGAATCTGCTGCAGCTGGTTGTACGTCGGTGACGCCAGTGCGGGATCGAGGAGGCGAATGTTGTCGAGAGTTCCCTGGTTCTGCGCGATCACCTCCTCCGTCGGAGGGTCCACCGTGCCGGGGTAGTCCTGGACCTGCGCATCCGCGATGTCGTAGGCCGACCGCGTCGCGTTGATGTTGCGCTCGATGTAGGGCTGCTCCCGGACGAGCTCGCTCGGGCGCACCTGGAACTGCTGCACGATCGCCGGGTAGACCCCGCCGATGAGGATGGAGGAGCCGATGAGGAGGGCGAAGCCGATGGCCGGGATCGCCCAGTGGCGCACGACCATGTTGACGATGAAGAGCAGCGCCACGAGCAGCGCCACGAAGGTGAGCAGGGTCAAGGACGGCAGCACGGCGTTCACGTCGGTGTACTTCATGCCGGTGAAGCCCTGCACCAGGGTCTCGCTCTTCGTCATGAGGCCGAAGCGATCCAGCCAGTAGGCCACGGCCTTGAGCAGGAGGAAGAGGGCGATGAGGCCCGAGAGGTGCACCTGGGCGGCGACGCTCGCGCGGTCGCCCTTCGGCTGGAGTCGCAGTCCGCCATAGAGGTAATGCACCGCGGTGGCGAGCAGGAGCGACAAGATGACGGCGGTGAAGGCGAAGCCGAGCACGAAGCGCAGGAACGGGTAGGTGAAGGTGTAGAAGCCGATGTCGAGGCCGAACTGCGGGTCCGTCACCCCGAAGTCGGTGGCGTAGCGCCACTGGAGGAAGGTGCCCCACTCGGAGGCCGCCGAGATGCCCGCGAGGAGGCCGATCAGCAGCGCGGTGACGACGGTGATGAGCGTGCGGAACGGCCGCAGGCTCGCGCGGTAGCGCTCCAGGCTGGCCTGCTCCTGGGTGAGCGGCGTGACGACCGGCCGCAGGCGATAGGCCAGCCAGATGGTGCCCCCGATGAACACCACCATCGTGAGGCCGAAGCTGCCGAAGAGGATGGCACGCGTGATGAGCTGGGTGCTGAACACGCTTGTCTCGTCGACCGAGGCGAACCACAGCCAGTCGGTGTAGAAGCCCGTGAAGAGGACGAAGGCGATGACGATCGAGCCCAGGGCGATGATCGTCGGGAGGAGCACCCGGCCCCTCCGGGGCGCCTGGCCCGTGGCCGGCGTCGTCGCAGCGCTCACTCCAACAACCTACGTCACGTTCGCCGATGTCACATGGCGGGACACTGCGGGAGCGACTGGCCGGCCCGCCAGGCCGCCAAGGCGTCCAGGGAGTCCTGGAGGGTCGAGACCGGCACAACGGTGAGCCCGTCGGGAATGTGCCCTGCCGCCTCCTCGCAGTGCACCTGGGGCATGAGGAAGAGCGTGGCCCCCGCGCCCCGCGCGCCGGCGAGCTTCTGCCGGATGCCGCCGATGGCCCCCACGGCGCCGGTCGGATCGATGGTGCCGGTGCCGGCCACGTGGCCGCCGTCGGACAGGTCCTCCGGGGAGAGCTTGTCGACGATCGCGAGGGCGAACATCATCCCGGCGCTCGGGCCGCCAATGTCCTCGAGCGTGAACCGGATCGGGAACTCCGCGCGGTAGTTGACCCCGACCGTGATCCCGACGTAGGGCACCGCCGGCTCATCGGGCTTGGGCGCGGAGACGACCTCGACATCCGTGGGCTTGCCGTCGCGCTGCACGGTGAAGACCAGCGTCGAGCCAACCGGCCGGGCGCGCACCTGATCGACGACGTCCTCGGGCTTCGTGACGTCCTTGCCGTCGACCTTGAGGATGAGCTCGCCCGCATCCAGCACGCCGAACGCGGGGGTGCCCTCGACGACCGCCGTGACGACGACGTCCTCGATCACCGGCTTGCCAAGGGCGCCCATGGCCGCAGCGATCGCGTTGGACTGCGAGGTGGAGAACATGATCGCGTTGCGCTGCTCCACCTGCTCGCCGGTCTCCTCGTCGCCGTAGAGCAGCTCCCGCGGCAGGACCGCGCGATCGGGGTCGATCCACGCCGCCAGCGCCTCGTAGACCGTGAGCGTGCTGCGCGGCTCCCCCTCCTCGCGAATGGTCGTCATGTCGAGCGCGCCCGTCGTGGGGTACGTCGTGGTGTCGCTGATCTCGACAAGGGGTACGCCGTCGACGTCGCCAATAGTGTTGAACGTCGGTCCAGGCGAGACGACGATGAAGGGGACGGGGAGCAGGCCCGCCAGGATGAGCAGTGCGAGAAGCACGCCTCCCGAGATCAGGACTGTCGTCGCCCGACGACTCAGCCGACGCCCCGTCGGCGGGACCTCGGTCACGCGGGGCGGCCTCCGCGGCCGTGGCCCGAGGCGCGGCGCGCGCGCACGGCACTCGCGGAAGGTCGCGGCGGCCGCGTGCGACGGACCGGCCGCTGCGGACGAGCCTGGGACGCGGGGGGAACCTCATCGGAATCCGGCAGCGGGCGTCTCATGGCCGCGCGGAAGCGGGCCATGTCGCCCAGCGAGGCGTGGGTGTCAGCGGGACGTCGGGGTCGGCTCCGCAGGGCCGCCCACGCCAGCGCGAGCAGCGTGGCCCCCACGGGGATCAGCCACCACAGCAGCGCGGACACGTCGGACTCCCTCTCGGAACCTGGGGGGCCTCGAGTCGGCCCGCCCAGAGGCTCCGCTAAGGGTACGCCCTGCCTCGCGAGGTGCCTCGCCGTACCGTGGTCGCATGAGTGGCAACCTCCCCTTCGGCTTCGGCGCCCCCGACGAGGGCTCACAGCCCTTCGACATGTCCCAGTTGGGGGAGATGCTCCAGCAGCTCGGCCGGCTCATGCAGTCCGGTGGCGGCGACGGAGCCGTCAACTGGGACCTCGCCCGCGACACGGCCCGCAAGGCCCTGGCGGGCGCCGGCGATCCCAGCGTCTCCGAGGCGGAGCGACGTGCCGTCGCGGAGGCCGTCTCGCTCTCCCAGGTATGGCTCGATCCGGCCTGCACATTCCCCGCCTCGTCGGCGGATGGCCAGTGCTGGAGCCGGTCGGAGTGGCTCGAGGGGACGTTCCCTGCCTGGCAGCGCATCGTCGCGCCCATCGCCGAGCACGTGCAGGCGGCGATGCAGCCACAGGGCGATCAACTGCCGCCCGAGCTGTCGGCGCTCCTGCCGGAGGGGATGCCCCCGGAGGCCGCCGCGATGCTCGCGCCACTCCTGGGCATGGCGCGCCAGATGGGCTCGGCGATGTTCGGCATGCAGGTCGGCCAAGGGCTGGCCGCACTCGCCGCGGAGGTCGTCGGCGCCGCCGACGTCGGCGTGCCGCTCACCGACGACTACCGGCCCGTCCTGCTCCCGCGCAATGTCGAGGCCTTCGGCGAGGGACTGGAGATACCCCTGGACGAAGTGCGTCTCTACCTCGCTTTGCGCGAGTGCGCGCATCAGCGGCTCTTCGCGCATGTCCCGTGGCTCGCCGCGCGACTCGAAGGCGCGATCGACGCCTACGCCCGGGGGATTCGCGTCGACACCGACCGCCTCGGCGAGGCACTGCGGGAGATCGACCCCGGAGCGATGCAGGACCCCGCGCGACTGCAGGAGGCACTCGGCTCGGACATGTTCGAGTTGGTGGACACCCCCGAGCAGCAGGCGGCGCTCGCCCGACTGGAGACGCTTCTCGCCCTCATCGAGGGCTGGGTCACCGATGTCGTCTCCGAGGCGAGTGCGGCTGCCCTGCCCCATGCCGATCGCCTGGGCGAGGCCGTACGCCGTCGCCGCGCGGCGGGCGGCCCGGCGGAGAAGACCTTCGCCTCGCTCGTCGGACTGGAGCTGCGCCCCCGTGCGCTCCGGGAGGCCGCGCAGGTGTGGGCGACCCTGCGCGAGCAGGAGGGCATCGAGGGACGGGATGGCCTGTGGGCCCATCCCGATCTGCTGCCCGACCACGAGGACCTGCAGGATCCGCAGGCCTTCGTCGCGCGCGTTGGCGAGGACCCCTTCACCGGGCTGGACGAGCCCGGTGACTCTGCCGAGCACGATGCCTGACCGCCTGCACGCGAGCGCGGTGCGCCTGCTCTCCGGGTGGGCGCCACCCGATCCCGGGCAGGAAGTCCTCCGCTCGGCGTACCTCGACCATCTCGCCTCGCACGACGACGCGATGCTGCGCTCCTGTCGTGCCGGCCATCTCACGGCCAGCACGCTCATCGTCGATCCGAGTCGCGAGGCCGTGCTGCTGACGCTGCACCCCCTCGTCGGCCGCTGGTTGCAGACCGGCGGGCACTGCGAGGCCACCGACGCCGACATCCACGCCGCGGCCGCGCGCGAGGCCCGCGAGGAGAGTTCCATCCACGCTCTCGAGCTCGACACACGTCCGCTGCGGCTGGACCGACACGAGGTGCGCTGCCGACCGGAGGCCGGTGAGTCGACCGTCCTGCACCACCTCGACGTGCAGTTCCTCGCGATGGCGCCGCCCGGCGCGCAGGAACGGCGTACCGAGGAGTCGACCGACCTTCGCTGGTGGTCCTGGGCCTCGCTTCCGGACGACACGGACGCGTCCGTGCGGGCGCTCGTGGCCGCGGCGCGCGACCGCGGCTGAACTTTCTTTCCTCCACAGGCCGTGGACGGTGTTTCCCCACGTCACGGGCCACACCCGCGGCGGAGGAGGTCGACGGTCCCCAGGTCATCCACGGGATGTCCCCCGCTCAGCCCCACCCTGTCCCCACGCTGTCCCCAGCCACGTCCACAGGCCCCGTTGACGGGCACAGCGCCCGCCCCTAGCGTCCTCGGCAGCCCCCGGGATAACGGGCGAGCGTGCGCAAGGGGAAGGCGCACGGCCGCTCTGCGCCCCGGGGGCGCTCTCATCGCCGGATCGCCCCGAAATCGTGACA
>JBPCSL010000064.1:0-10242 GCA_051007175.1 Candidatus Nanopelagicales bacterium | reverse complement strand
CGCGGTCATCGTCACCGGCCGGCTCCGCGGCAAGGAGCGCACCCTGGAGATTGAGGGCGAGTCGGAGAAGCGCACCTTCTTCGAGATCGAGGCCACGACCGTCGGACCCGACCTCATCCGCGGTGCCACTCGGGCCATGGACCTCAAGCGCGAGGGCGTGCAACGCCAGGAGGACCGGGCGGTCGAGGAGGCCCTGGGGGCAGCGGGCTCGGATCCCGACGACGATGACCCGTGGGCAAGGCCGGAGTCGTCGGCGGCCTGAGCCGTCGACCTGCGCCCGCCGCCCCTCGGGTCCTCGGCCCGGGGGGTGACGGGTCCTCCCGATGCCGCGCGCCCTGGGAGTGACAGCACGGGGCTCTGAGTGCTCCCGAGGCTTCCCGGAAATTCACGCCGCCCAGGTTGCATCGGCGGAATTGCCACAGATAGTGTCCCAAAATCCACTCGCGGATCTGCCCGCGAGCACAGGGTGATAGGGGAGAGCCTCATGCGTGAGCCCGGTCGACGTCTTGTATCCCTTGCGTCCTCGGGGGCCCTCCTCGCGGGCCTCCTCACCGGCGTGGTCCTCGTCTCGGTGCCCGCCCAGGTGGCAAGCGCTGCCGATGACCGGGAGACCGGGTGCGACGAGAAGTACGACTCGGCCGTGGTGGGCAATACCCCCATCATGTTCCAGCGCATCGTCAACCACATCCCGCAGGGAGTGGCGGTGAGCACGCTCACCCGGGGCACCGGCACCACGCCCTCGAGGGTCGTCACGGCACCCCGCCCGGTGTGGCTCGGGCAGAAGACCCCGTATCTCAACGGGGGCGACACCCTGGACTATAAGAAGTGGAATCAGCGGGGCAGCGAGGGCTGGCCGGCCGACAACTGGTGGGATTCCAGCTACACCCGCCACCATGTGGGCTGCGCCACCAACTACCCCTTCCTCATCGGGCCGGGAGAGGGCGAGAAGGCGCGGCGCCTCAACTACAGCGGCCAGCTCTTCGGGCGCAATGCCGAGTGGCGGGGGAAGGCCTCGTGGTGGGGCGTGCCCAAGCGCTACGAGCAGGACTACGTCGGAGGCTTCAGCACCTGGACCTGCCGGGGGGCTGTGGACGTGCCGGCCGACGCCGACCTGCGCACCTGGACCACGGACACGGTCTACTGGAAGCTCGTGAGCCAGGGGTCGGGCTTCTTCGGCGACAACGACTCTGACCGCGTCAAGCTGGATGCCGGCCGGGCACCCAAGTGCGAGAACTCCGTCTTCCGCGACATGAGCGTCGTCCCCTACTTCCTGCAGACCTATTACGGGAGCCTGCCCTCCGATGTGCGCACGAGCAATCGATGCGACGCAAGCTCCACCGGCAACGTCGTCGGCTGCTGGCAGCAGATCTACCACGGCCCGTGGAACCGCTCCTGGCGCACGGAGACTCACGTCTTCGCTGCGTCCCTCCTGGCGACGGTGAAGTCGACGACGACGATCGAGATCCCCGACGCCTACCGCGCCCCGGGGGATCCGAAGACGCGGCGCGTGTCCTGGGCCGTCAATCGTGCGTCCATCACCGGCCGGTGGCCGGACGGCGCCTCCGACCTCGGCGATGCCCGGGTCCCCGCCGCGGGCCAGACGTCGAAGTACACCGTGCCGGGCGGCATCGCCGGCACCGAGCAGGAGTTCAAGGTCGGCGGCTGGGCCAGCACGACGACGGGCGAGAAGAAGCTCATCTTCCGGCTCACCGCGTCGACCGACGGCACTTGGAACTGGCCGACCTGCCAGGACGAGACCCAGTGCGTGCTCGGCGACGAGCTGCAGCGGCCCTCCGTGGACCTCAACTTTGGCTACACCCTCGACAGCTTCGACAAGCTCGAGTCCTCGTGCCAGGGAGATGGCCTCTGGCGGACGAGCAAGTTCTACACGGAGTCCGCGCCGTGCACCATCGGCACGGTGCCCACCGCCTTCCGGGTGAGCACGGACTCCCGGCAGAACGAGCGTCGGCAGCCGGTGGTGGACGACAAGGGCAACCCGATCTCCACGGTGTCGTTCGACCACAAGGTCGTCGCGGCAGGGGACTGGATGACCTCCGACCTCAAGGTCCAGTCGGTCCGCACGGACCCGCCGGGCGGCGAGGGTGGGGGCTACGTCGGCGCGAACGTCCGCTGGGAGATCCAGCTCGCCGGACGCATCACGAACCTCACGTAGTCTCGCTGCGAGCGCAGGGAACCCGCGGATGTCCTCGATCGTGCGCGCGCGCCTCGTCGTGCTCGGCACGGCCACCGCCGTAATCCTGGGCTTCGTGCCGACCGTGGCGCCGTCGGCGGCTTCGGCGGAGACGGGGTCCTCGCCCGCGGGGTCGCCGTTCTCGCCGGCCCGTTCGGTGGAGCCGAGCGCCGCCGTGGCGGGCGTGGAGACCGCTGGGCCCCTCGCGGTGAAGAGAGGGTCGGGGCCGCTCCTCGCCCAGGCGCCGCCGTCGCTCATCGTGCTTCCCGAAGGTCGCGCGGCGAACCCGACACAGCCTTTTCTCAGCGTCCCGGCGGCCAAGGAATTCCCGTCGGTGAAGGTGCGGCTGTGGGACCTCACTGCGGGGGCGAACATCAACGCCGCCTCGGGCTTCCTGTGGGAGGGGCTTCTCGATCGTGGTTGGGGCCGCATCGGCGAGACCCTGCGCTCGGGACGCAACTACGCGATCACCGGCACGGAGCCCGACCGTGAGGATTGGAAGCTCCTGGGCACCTTCACGGTCAGCCCGCCGGGCATGCGCAGCGGCCCGGTAGCGCAGGCCGGTGGCGTCAGCGTTTCCATCCCGTCGGGCGAGCCCCAGTGGCAATGGCAGTCCCCGACCTTGCCGGGACCCTCGACAGACGTGGGCCTGGGCCTCTCGTGGAATCCCCGCACCACCGCCCGCGATGGCCTGCCCGCCGGCTGGCGACTGGAGCCCGTCGGGGCCTCCGCATGGGCCAGCGTCACGGCGTACGGCGGCAGCGAGGCCAGCACGGTTGAGCCCACGGCCTCCGACGCCTGCGATGCCAACACCGGCGCGACCGCGCCTCCGCTGGTCGTCCTGCGCGGCTGGAATGGCTCGTCGATGTCCTTCCAGCGCAATCCAACCGGGGTCTACGAGCAGGTCGCGGGGGGCCTTCGCGTGCCGGGCTACGCCAACCTCCTCACCCCCTGCGAGGGCAAGGATGCGCGAGGCCGGGCTGTCATCAGCTCCTGGCGATTCATCGACCCCAACGGCCTCACCACCGTGTTCAAGGCCGGGCGCGCATCGGCGGTGTACGCCAAGGACGTGCTGCAGGCACGCCTGCGCTGGAGCGACGGCCGGCTCGTCGGCATCGAGTCCGCCACCGGGCGCGCCATCACCGCGGAGTACGCCGGGTCCGCGTCATGTGCGTCCGCGGGCTGGACGGGGAGCGGCTTCGCCGACCCGGGCACGGGCATGCTCTGCCGCATCTCCTACCCCGACGGCACCGCCACCGACATCGGCTATCAGGCGGTGGGCTCCGCCCGGCAGATCGCGCTCATCAAGGACCCCGGCAACCTCGGCACCACCCTCGGCTGGGACACCGTGGGCCGCATCGCCTCCGTGCGCGGACCGCTGACCAATCTCGCGGCCGTCGCAAAGCCCGACTCCGGTGCGGCCAGTGCCGTGGCCGACATCGAGTACGACGCGACCACCGGCCGGGTGGTGAGCCTGGTCGAGGCGCCGGCGACACCGGGCGGTCCTCGCGTGACCCAGCGCATTGCCATCGACTCCATCACCGCCGACACGCTGAAGCGCGGCACCCCGGTGCGCGCGACCAACACGTCGTCGGCGCCCGGCGTGGCCGGCAGCGTCACCTACATGCTGGACCCCGGCTCCTTCGAGATCCGCTCGATGACCGACGCGGCCGGCTTGCAGACGCGCCGCATCTTCGACGACGCCGGGCGGCCGATCGGCAGCATCGACGCGATGGGTCGGCGTACCGAGATGACCACCGATGCCACGGGTGCCTTGAAGAGGCAGGCCGGCCCGTACTTCGAGGGCAATGCGAGCAGGTCCCGCGGCCCGGTGCAGAAGACCGAGTACGACGAGACCTACGCGTCGGCCCAGCGGGCGGGGGATCCGCTCGAGGGCTTCCGCGCCGACATCTTCCGCGAGCCGGATTTCCGCGGCATGATCGAGGAGTCCACCTTCTGGAAGCGCGAGCGTTCCGCATCCGGGATGAACCAGACCTGGCGGCGACCCAGCGCGTTCTCCGCCCGGCTCACCGCCCTGTGGAACCCCACGGCGGCGGACGACACCGCCGCCGCCGACGACCGCAGGCCCGGCTGGACCTTCACGGCCCAGTCGACCAATGCCACGATCTCCCTCATCGTCGGGGTATTCGAGTGCAGCGCGGAGGCCCTTGCGTCCTCGGCCGGCTGCCAGGTGACCGGCCTGCCCGCCGGGCCCAAGCAGGTCACCGTCGAGGTACGCCGTTCGAGCGGCTCGGGCAGCTTCGAGATCAAGGCGGCGCCCACCAAGAAGGTCGATGGCAACCCCGCGGACCGATTCACGCAGCCGATCCCCGGCGACCAGGTGGTGCCCGGCTTCCAGCGTGTCACCCGCATGGTCTCCAACGACTCCTATGCGCAAAGCTCCGGCGACAAGGCCACGGTCCTCGCCTACAAGGACCCCTCTCGCGACGCGCCCACGACTATCACGGAGCCCGGTGGGCTGGTATCGAAGCTCGACTACGAGCCGGTCGACCCCAGGTCGGGCACCTTCGGTCGCCCCGTCTCCTACACCACCCCGGGCGGGCTCACCCGCACGACGACGTATTGGCCCGTGTCCGGCACCATTGCCGCCCCCGCCGCGTGCCAGGGTGCCAAGGCGGTGGCCTCGGGTCAGCCGAAGACCCGCACCCTGCAGAACGGCACCTCCGTCACGACGTATTACGACGTCATGGGCCGCATAGTCGCCCAGGTGACCACCGGCGACGGCGGGGCCACTGAGACGCGCTGCCTGGGCTATTCGGCGGCCGGGTCGCTCGTCACGTCGGGCACCTACGACGCATCGGGCTCACTGATCGAGAGCGCGACCACCGAGGAAGCCGTCGACGGCAATCCCCTCGTGTCGCGCGTGACGATCACCCACGGCAAGGCGGCGCCGGTGCGCCCCGACACTTCGGTAACCACGACGACGACCATCAACCTGCGCGGCATGCCGGTCGAGTACGTCGACGAGGTGGGCACGGTCACCCGCACGACGTACACCGCTCTCGATGACGTGGCGACCGTCACCGTCACGCCGAAGGGCGCATCGGCTCCGGCGATCTCCACTGACATGCGCTACCGCGAGCGCGATGGGGCGCTCGAGCGCATCTTCGTCAACGGCGTGGAGGCCGCGCGCGTCTCCTATGGCTCGGCGAACAATGGCGGCCGCATCAGCCAGATCGCCTACGGCGGACTCGCCACGGCCGAGCTCACCTACGGGCCTACCGGGAGGCCGACGCGGGTCGGCGTCCTCGCCCAGGGCGGCGCTCGCATGTCGCAGCAGGTGACCTACACCGACTTCGGGCGCGCGACGGCCTCGACGGTCGGCGTGACGATCCCGGGCTTCCCGACGCTCGCGGAGACCCGCGGCTACGCCTACGACGACGCACGTCGACTCACCAGTGCCACCATCGAGACCGGGAGCAACCGCCAGACGATTCAGTACGCCTTCGCAGCCCAGCAGGCCGACCGCTGCGGCGCCGGCTACGCGCGGGCATCCGCCGACGCCCTGCGCACCGGCGGCTCGCGCGCGGGTGTCGCCTACACGACCTGCTATGACGCGGGAGGCCGACTCGTCTCGACCACCGACCCGCAGGTGAGCGGCGACCCGGCTGGCAAGGAGGTGTCCTCCTTCCGGTACGACGCCTTCGGGCGCGTGGCGTCGATCTCCGGCGGGGAGCGACCCGTCAACCTCACCTGGTCCAGCGACACCACGCTCGCGAAGCTCATCGACGGCCTCGGCCCGGATGCCGTGACGACGACGATGGGCACGTATGCCGGTCGCATCCTGGAGAAGACGGTCACCGGGTCGTCGGGCTCGCAGGCCGTCCACTACGGCTATAGCTCGGGCGTCGACTCGTCCCCGAGCGTCGTGTACGCCGCGGACAAGGGCGTGACGGGCAAGCCGTTGTCCTACCTCATGGGCCTTCCGGGCGCCGTCAACGTGGTGATCCCCGCGGACGGCGTGGCCGCCATGACGTTCACCGGCCTCGACGGGTCGGCCCTCGGCACCATCGCCGCCCCCTTCCTGACCCTTCCGTCGGCGACGGGATCCGCGCCCGGCTCCGCCGTCGGGCCGAGTGCGCGCTTCGGCCCCTATGGCGAGGCCCTGGAGGCGCCGCGCGCAGCGGGCTCCCCGGCAATGCCGGACTACTCCTGGCAAGCCGCGGGCCAGCTGGAGACCCTCGGTGGACCGTCGTCCATCACGCTGGCGGGCGCTCGGCCCTATCTGCCGGGCACGGGCACCTTCCTCGCGCCCGACCCGCGGATGGACGCGGCCGACAATCTTTACTCCTATACGCCGGGCGATCCCATCAACGGAACCGATGGCACCGGCGAGTCCAATGTGTGGTCGTGGTTCCTGGAGATCATCGGCGCTGCCCTCGTTGTTGCGTCGTTCGTGGTCGGCGCTGCCTCGGGCGGGTTCCTCCTCCCGATGGCCCTCGGCATGGCGGCTGCGGGGCTGTCCCTCGTCGCCATGAAGATGCAGACGGAGCCGAGCCCGGCCCTCGACACATTCCGCACGGTGATGTTCTGGGGGCAGATTGCCGCGACGGTCGTCACGGTCGGTGCCTCGCTTGCGATGCTGAAACAGTCGTGGGCAAACAACAAGGTCCTGCGCCTGCTCGCGGGAGCCGGTCGCAGCCTGGCCAGCGATACCTCCGCCGCGGGTGCCGGGGCCGCGGCGAAGGCCGGTGCGCGCTCCCCCCTCGCCTCTGTGCCGTCGTCACTGGCCGAATCCGGCGCCAAGCGGGTCGTGCAGCCGGGCAAGTGGAGTCGCTTCGTCGACTGGGTCAAGCTCGCCAACCCCACCAACCCCGCCTGGGCCGAGGTGGGCGGCACGCGCGCCTACCTCACCTCGCTGGGCAAACTGACGGGCAAGTGGGGCGCGGTGGCCGGTGCCTACCAGTTCCAGAGTTGGGCCACGGAGTGGGTGCCGGAGCACTGGAAGCAGGCGATGGCCGAGTGAGTCCTGTCAGCCCGCATCACCACACGCACTGTCTCTAGGAGGATCTCTCATGCGCATGTCGATTCGTCGTGCACTGATCGGCACCTCGACCTCCGCGGTCATCGCCGCCTGCCTGGTGGGGACGGTGCCCGCGGCCGATGCCGAGGTCAGCGCGCAGGACGCGCCCGTGGTGGCGCCGATCGAGACCCTCGGTCCCATCGCCACGGCTCAGCCCACGGGCGCGATCGTTGCTCCGCCGCTTCCCGCCCAGGTGGCGGCCCTGCCCTCGGGGTCGGTCCTCGCCGGGGCCGATGTTCGCATCTACTCGCGGGAATTGAAGGATGTGGCGTCGGTGCCCGTGCGCCTGATCGACCTCGTCGCGACGGCGGGTGATCCCAACCCCAATGCGGTGTGGACCGGTGCCCTGGCGAATGGCTGGGGACGCATCTCCACCCGACTGACCGGTGGCCGCACGTACGCCGTGGAGGCGAAGGGCCCGGCGGGATGGGTGTCCATTGGAGCGATCGCCGCGCACACGCCGCGCGATGCGGGCGGACCGCAGACGACCGTGGGCTCGCTGTCGGTCTCACAGGTCCTCGGCACGGCCTCCTGGGGCTGGGACTCCCGCGCGCTCGTGGGACCCAATGGCGGCCTGACGGCGAGCCTGGGCTACGTCCCCGGCGAGGCGCTGCCGCCGGACATCCCCACCGTCCATGGCCTGCCGGCCGGCTGGCGACTCGGGGTGCAGACAGGGTCCCCCTGGATGGGCATCGTGACCGGGACCCGACTGGCCAGGCCCGCGCAGGCGCCCGAGGGAGTGTCCGTGACCTCCGTGACGGACGGCTCGGCACACCTCACGGTGCCCTACGACCCGGAGATGGCCGGGCAGCTCGACGGCTTCTCCGTGCGCGTCCAGCGCGCCGACGGCACCTGGGGCGATGCGGTCGAGAGCGCCGCCGGGGCCTCCGACGGCATCGATGTGCCCCTGCCCGAGGGCACGCGTGCGATCCAGGTGGGGGCGATCGCCGACGGACAGGTTCTCTGGGGCACCCCGGTGACGCCGGAGGGCTCGACCGTCGCCACGCCGCGCCGCGCCCTGCCGGCCGACGCCGTCCCGCGTCAGGCGCTTCCGGCTGCCGTGCGCGTGGTGGGCTGGGACGGATCGGTGCTGGTCTTCCAGCGCAATGCGCTGGGCTCCTAC
This sequence comes from Candidatus Nanopelagicales bacterium, assembly GCA_051007175.1. Lineage (GTDB taxonomy): Bacteria > Actinomycetota > Actinomycetes > S36-B12 > S36-B12 > Mxb001. The sequence goes on along the minus strand of JBPCSL010000064.1, from coordinate 1,884 downwards.
GAGCAGCGCACCGGCACGGGTGCGCCGGGCTACGAGAATGTCCTGGCGTCCCGGCCCGATGGCTCGTGGACCTTCACCGACATGCGCGGCGTCGTGACGACGTTCACCGGAGGCCGCGTGTCCAGCGTGACCGATGACGGCAAGACCCTGGCCAAGGTCTCCTGGGACAGCAGGGGCCGGGTGACATCCGCGAGCAACGAGACAGGGCGCAGCATCGATTTCGTGTACGCCGGATCGGGAACGTGTGCGTCACAGGGCTGGACAGCCTACGGATTCGCGGCCGTCCCCTCCGGGATGCTGTGCCAGGTGCGCTACCCCGGCGATACGGTCACCGATATCGGCTACGCCTCCGGCATGGCCTCGGGCCCGCAGATCGCGCTGGTCAAGGATCCGGGCAATCGGGGCACGGCGATCGGCTGGGACACCGCGGGACGACTCGTCTCCACGCGCTCTGCTCTCCTGTCGCGCACCGCCACGGTGGACTCGAGCGTGCGCGCAGCGCTCGCCACCCTCCTGGACCGGGTGGAGTACGACACCCAGGGCCGGGCAGGCCGGCTCATCTCCGGCCCCGCGCGCGTGGGAGGGACTCCCATGGTGCGCACGGTCGCGTTCCCGGTGATCAATGACAGCGTCCTGCGTCGCTACGTCGCGGACCCCATCACCGCCAACGCCGTGTCGACCTCCGTCGGGCTGGCCCCGGGCCAGGGAGCCGACGTGCGCCTGACCTCGTCCCTGGACCCCGTGAACTGGCGCGTGATGGAGTCGCGGGACGCATCCAACCTCACCACGCGCCTCAACACTGACCCGCGCACCGGCGCTGTGACGTCGACGAGGTCGGCGCAGGGACTTGTCACCAAGGTCCAGACCAATGAGCTCGGCCTTCCCGTCTCGCAGGAGGGGCCCTTCGTGGGATCCGGGGGACTCGTGACGAACACGTCCTACGACACCGCCGTCGTCCGTGGCAGGGACGAGTCCATCCATGGCTGGCGTGTCACCGTGCGTGCGCACGGTCAATCGTCGTCGACCTTCTGGCCGGCCCGGTCGTCCAATGGCATGTCGGCCTCGTGGACCGGTGTCGGCGCAGACTGGGCCAGCATTGCGTCGGCGGTGTGGACCCCGTCGTCGGGGGAGTCGGACAAGGTGACGGGCAAGGCGCTTCCAGGCACGGCGACGAGTGCGTGGGCCTTCCGGGTCACGGCCGTGGGCGGGGCCCGTGTGCAGTTCACGGTCGCCGGGCTTCCGTGCCAGCCCGATCAGACTGGCGTGTGCACGATGACGAGCCTTCCCATCGGGCCCAAGGCCGTCATGATGCGCGTGGACCGCGCGCCCTCGAGCGGCTGGTTCGACGTGCAGGTGGCGCCGGTTACCGTGAGCGCGTCGGGCACGCAGTCGATTGGCGCCTTCGCGACGGTGCCCATGACGGATCTCGCCCCCGGCTTCAACAACGCCACGCGGGCGGCCGTCAACGACACCTTCGCGGGAAGCGAGGCCCGACCGGCCACCGTGCAGGCGTACGCCGATCCGGCGTCGGGGCGGCCCTCCCAGATCGACTACGTCGGAGGCCTCACCGAGAGGTTCCGCTACGAGACCGATGGCTGGGGGCGTCTGCTCGCCCGCACGACACCGGGCGGCAAGCAGGTGCTCACCTCCTACTGGCCACTCACGGGCACCGTCACGACACCGGCGCTGTGCGGTGCCGCGTCGGTGCCGTCGCAGGGTCTCGTGCGCTCCGTCACGCGGCAGGACGGCTCGGTGATCACCTACTACCACGACATCCAGGGCCGTCTTGTGGCCTCCGAGACTCGCGATGACAAGGGGGCGGTGCTCGAGACCGGCTGCAGCACCTTCCGCGCAGACGACTCCCAGGAGTCCTCGCGTGTCTTC
>JBPCSL010000063.1:0-6217 GCA_051007175.1 Candidatus Nanopelagicales bacterium | reverse complement strand
GACTCGCCCATCGCCAATGCCACGTCGCTGGCGGAGCTGAAGAACGCCCGCCTGGGCGCCCAGGTCGGCACGACGAGCCTGCAGTACATCCAGGACTTCATCCAGCCGGCAGCCGATCCCTACGTCTACAACGACACCAACGACGCGAAGTCGGCCCTCAAGAACGGCCAGATCGACGGCATCGTGGTGGACCTGCCGACGGCGTACTACATCACGGCGGTGGAGATCCCCAAGGGCAAGATCGTCGGCCAGTTCCCCGCCCAGGACGGCGGTGAGCAGTTCGGCCTGCTGTTCCAGAAGGACAACCCGCTCGTCACCTGCGTCAACACGGTCCTGACCGAGCTCAAGGACTCCGGTGAGCTTCAGGCGATCCAGGATCAGTGGCTCGCCGGCACCGCCGCTCCCTACTTCACGGAGTGACCGAAGCCGACGCCGTCGCGACGCGCGCGGGGTCGACGCCGTACGTCGATCCCGCTCGCGTGCGCTACCGCAAGCGGAAGGCGTGGCGCGATGCGGCGATCGGCATCGCCAGTTTGCTGGTCACCGTCACGGTGCTCACCTTCATCGTGGTGCGCACGCCCGGGTGGCCGGCGGTGCAGGAGACCTTCTTCAGCCCGGAGGCCTTCGCGGAGTCCTTCCCCGGCTTGCTCAAGGCCTTCTGGCTCAACATCCGCATCTTCCTCATCGCCGAGCCGCTCATCCTCATCCTCGGCCTGACGGTCGCCCTCGTTCGCCGCTTGCGCAGTCCGCTCTTCCTTCCGCTGCGCATCGTGGCCACGGTTTACGTTGATGTCTTCCGCGGCGTACCCACCCTGCTCGTCATCCTCCTCCTGGGCTTCGGCGTCCCGGCCCTGCAGTTGCAGGGCGCGCCTGATGACGTCCTGGTCTGGGGAGTGGTCGCCCTCGTCCTGTCCTACGGCGCCTACGTCGCGGAGGTGTTCCGCGCAGGGATCGACTCGGTGCATCCCAGCCAGCGGATGGCGGCTCGGTCGCTGGGGCTGTCGTCATGGCAGACCAACCGCTTCGTCGTCCTTCCGCAGGCGGTGCGCAATGTCACGCCGCCCCTGCTCAATGACTTCATCTCCCTGCAGAAGGACACGGCCCTCGTGTCGGTTCTCGGCCCCATCGAGGTCCTGCGCCAGGCTCAGATCGACGCCTCCTTCACCTTCAACTACACCCCCTACGTCGCGGCGGCCTGCCTCTTCATCGCCCTCACCATCCCCATGACGCGCTTCACCGATTGGCTGCAGGAGCGTCAGCGCAAGCGCCGCGGGACGGGGGTGCGCGCATGAGCGTGCTCCGAGTCGAGGCGGTGTGGAAGTCCTTCGGGCAGAACGCCGTGCTGCGCGGCATCGACCTCGAGGTCGGCCGCCACGAGGTCGTCGCCCTCATCGGCGCGAGCGGCTCGGGGAAGTCCACCCTGCTGCGGTGCGTCAACGGACTCGAGGCCGTCGATGCCGGTCACATCATGCTCGATGGCGACCTCGACGTGACCGACTTCGACACGGACCTCGACGCGGTGCGACGCAGGGTCGGCATCGTCTTCCAGTCCTACAACCTCTTCCCGCACATGACGGTGATCGACAACGTCACCCTCGGCCCGCGCAAGGTGCTGCGCCGCTCGACGAGTGACGCGGAGTCCGCGGCGCGCGGCCTGCTGGAGCGCTTCGGCCTGGCGGACAAGGCTGAGGAGTATCCCGATCGCCTGTCGGGCGGCCAGCAGCAGCGGGTGGCCATCGTGCGCGCGCTCTCCATGTCGCCGGAGCTCATGCTCTTCGACGAGATCACCTCGGCTCTCGACCCGCTCCTCGTGGGCGAGGTGCTGGACGCCGTACGCGAGCTCAAGGCCGAGGGGCTCACCATCCTCATGGCCACCCACGAAATGGCCTTCGCGCGCGATGTCGCCGACCGGGTCTGTTTCCTCGATGCGGGCGTGGTCCTCGAAGAGGGGACACCGGACCAGGTGCTGGGCGACCCCCATGAGCGACGCACCCGCGAGTTCCTGGCGCGGATACTCGGATAACGGACGCCTCGCCCCTACCCTGGGGATGATGCGGACGCGAGTGGCGTCTGCCTGAACACCCTTCGGAGGTACCCATGGCGACGGTCGATCCCATGACCGGCGTTTCCTACGACGACGAGCGGGCCTTCGCGGCCGGAGTCGCCAAGAACTGGTGGCTGCTCCTCGTCCTCGGCATCGTCAGCCTGATCATCGGCATTGCGATGATCTTCCGTCCCGCTGGATCCACCTGGGTCCTGGCCATCCTGCTCGCGATCTACCTGCTCGTGTCAGGCATCGTGTCGCTGGTCCGTGCCTTCGGTCACGGGCTTCCGGGCGGTTACCGGGCCCTGCTCATCATCGGGGGCGCCATCGGCATCTTCCTGGGCCTGCTCATGTTCCGCTTCGCCCCGGAGGAGCAGGTCGAGATCCTCGGCATCTTCGTGGGCGTGTGGTTCCTCTTCAGCGGGACCATTCAGCTCTTCAGCACCTCGGGCATGTCCCAGGGCAAGGGCTGGGCCATCTTCTCCGGCATCGTCTACATCCTCGCGGGCATCGTGCTCCTCGTGAACCCGTGGGCCGTCGGGATCTTCGTGTGGATCGTCGGCATCTGGCTGCTGGTCCTGGGCATCTTCGAGATCATCTCGTCGTTCCAGGTCCGCTCGCTGGCCAAGAAGGCCGCGGCCTAGGAATCATGGCCAAGGAGACCTCGCAGACCCTCGACAGGGGTCTGAGAGTTCTCGCTCTCCTCGCGGACTCCCCCGAGGGCCTCACGGTCACTGAGATCGCGACGGCCCTCGGGGTGAGCCGCACGGTGGTCTATCGACTCGTCGTCACCTTGGAGCAGCACGCGCTCGTACGCCGTGGCTCCGACGCGCGCTGCCGCCTCGGGCTGGCCGTGCTCTCCCTCGCCCATCAGGTCCAGCCGCTCCTGCGCGACGCGGCCCTGCCTGCCTTGCGCCGGCTCGCCGAGGGCACCGGCGCGACGGCGTACCTCGGCGTCGTCGACGGCGCCGACCTCCTCACCGTGGCCGTCGTCGAGCCCCCGCGCTCCGATGTCCACGTCGCCTACCGCCTGGGCTCCCGGGTCCCCCTGGAGCGAGGGGCGGGTGGCCGCGCCGTGCTGGCGGCGCGCACCGCGGGCGGCCGGCCCCTGGATCCCCCGTGGGTCGTGTCCTCGGGGGAGCCCCCCGGCAGCAGCGGCATCGCGGCCCCGGTCCTCGGCATCCCCGGCATTGAGGCGGCCGTGGGCATCGCCTCCCTGGCCCCGCCGGACGACGTGGGGCCCAAGGTGGCCCGGGCGGCCGCCGACATTGGCAAGGCCCTCTCCTAGAGGCAGACCCCCTCCGCGCCTGGGAAAAGACTCGGCTCGGCCGGTTTCGCGCCCGGGCTCGCCGCGACAGCCGTCGTACCCTGGAAGGAATCCACCGAAAGGCTGTCCTGTGCGTCTGCGCGCCCTCACCGGCCTCGCCTCCGTCCTCGCCACCCTCGGCCTCGTGGCCGGCGGCGCGGGCATGGCGTCCCCCGCCCAGGCGGCCGATGGCCCCCGGCCGATCGTCGGCGGCTGGTTCGGCTGGTGGGTGTCACCCGACGAGGCCCAGGCCATGGCCGACCAGTCCGATGGGGTCATCCCTGAGGTGAGCATCTTCTGGTGGTCCTTCCAGGGCGCCAAGCAGCCGCTGTGCACCTTCAACCCGAGCTCCGGCAGTTGCTGGCCCACCAATCCGACGCCGTGGACGACGGGCAACCTCGACCGGGTGCGCAGCATCCTGCAGTCCGCGGGAATCCGCGTGCAGGGCTCCATCACCGACGTCTACTCCGGCACCGCCGGCCAGCTCGCCGACTACATCAGCACCCAGAAGCGCCGCGACGCCTACGCCGAGCTCATCACGTCGTACGCCGTGAAGGCGGGACTCGACGGCATCGACCTCGACTGGGAGAACTTCGCCTTCAACGACGGACGCGACAGTTGGGCTGCTACAGCGCCCCACTGGATCGCCTTCATCAAGACCCTCGGCGACAGCTTGCACGCGAAGGGACTGAGGCTGTCGGCCACAGTCCCCGGCGGCGTTGCGGTCAATGACATCAACACCGGGTACGACGTCTACTCGTGGGCCGACATCATCGACTCCGTCGACCGGCTGCAGGTCATGGCCTACGACTACAGCTGGAATTCCCCGGGCCCGATCGGGCCTAACGACTGGGCTCGCCAGGTGGTGGAGCGCGCCATTGCCGACGTCGGTCAGGACAATGCCCGCAAGATCTGGATCGGCGCGCCCCAGTACGGCCGCTCCTGGCCGATTCAGGGCGCGGACGGCTGGGCCATGAATGCCGATTGCCCGAAGGGCTGGAAACCAACCTCCACGCCGGCCCGCACGGTCGTGACCCCGGATGTCGCCGCGTCGATTGCCGCGGACCAGAAGATCGAGCCGATCTGGGATGCGAAGGCGGGGGAGTACCACTTCACCTACAAGGCGTCGACCCCTGGCACCTACCCGAAGGAAGTCAAGGGCCAGAAGAAGCCCGTGCCCACCGCGATCAACTGCGATATCCAGCGCGAGACCTGGTATGGCAACACGCGGTCGGCGCTGGCTCGCGCGTCGATCGTGCCCGACACCGGGATCGGCGGCATCGTCGTGTGGGACTTCGGCACCATTCAGGCCGACTTCTACCCGCGGCTTGCCGACTACGGCCGCGAGATTGCGCTCGCCGAGACGACGGTGACCGTGAAGGCGCCGAAGGTCGTCACGGCCGGGGATAGCGCGCGCATCAAGGTGACGACGGACTCCCGGCAGGGAGTGGCGGCGAAGGCGCAGGCCACGCTCTACTGGCAGGCATCGTCGGGCGACCGCGCCAAGATCACGACGATCACCCTCGACCAGGACGGGCGCGGCACCTTCAAGGCTCCAGTCGATCGCAGCGGCTCGTGGATCGTGAGCGTCGAGGGCTCGCAGTCCCGCAGCCCCGGTGAGAGTGACCCGGTGGCGACTCGGGTGCGCTTCGCCGTGGCCGCCTCCGCCTCGACGCTCGCTCCCAAGGTGCGGACCTCCGTCATGCTCACCGCCACCGTCACCCCTGCGGTGGCGGGAGTGGCCGTGACCCTTCAGCGCCGCGCGGCGGACGGCTCGTGGGCCGACCTGAAGTCGCTCACCGCGGACGCCGGGGGCGCCGTCAGCGCGGATGTCCGGCCGACCCTGGTCAAGGAGATCGGCTATCGGTTCGTGGTCCCGGCCACGGACGACGCCGCCTCCGGCCGGTCGAGCGTTCTCGTGCTGGTCGTCCAGCCCTGAGCCCTGCGTACCCTGGAGTGGTGACGACAGCGCCGACCGAGCTCGAGCGCCCGGACGTCGACGAGAATGTCGTCGTCGACCGCCCGTGGATCACCATCGTGTGGAATGACCCGGTCAACCTCATGTCCTACGTCACCTACGTCTTCATGACGTACTTCACCTACCCCAAGGACAAGGCCGAGCACCTCATGTGGCAGGTCCATCACGACGGGCGCGCCGTGGTCTCCTCCGGGAGTCGCGAGGAGATGGAGCGCGACGTGACCGCGATGCATTCCTATGGACTCTGGGCAACCCTCGCGAAGGACGAGTGAGGTGGCCGTCTACGGGTTCCGGCGCACGGTGACCGGGCGGATCGTCCTGCGGGTCGACGAGGTCGAGAAGGGCCTCCTGTCGATGCTGCTCGGGCAGCTCATCGATTTCGTGGCCCCGGATAGTGCCGCTCCCGAGGACCCCCTGGCCCGCCTTGTGGGGATCGACCCGGACGCGCAGTCGCCGGATGACCCCGCGCTGGCCCGGCTCTTCCCCGATGCCTACCGGGACGACGCGGAGGCCGCCGCGGAGTTCCGGAGATTCACCGAGCGCTCCCTGCGCGAGACGAAGGTCGCGCAGGCGACCACGGCACTGGACACCCTGCAGCGGTCGGGGGAGAAGGTCACGCTGAGCGCGGAGGAGGCGGCCTCGTGGCTGGGCGCGCTCACCGACATCCGGCTCACCCTCGGTTCGCGCCTGGGGATCACGGAGGAGTCGTTGGAGGAGCTCGCGGGGCTGCCGGACGAGGATCCGCGCTCCGCGACCTACCACGTCTATGACTGGCTCACCTTCCTGCAGGAGTCCCTCGTCCAGTCACTCATGGGGTGAACGTCACGAGCGGCGGGGCCCAAGGCCCCGCCGCTCGGGATCGTGCAGAGATCGCGACTGGCGGGGGGGC
>JBPCSL010000062.1:0-11148 GCA_051007175.1 Candidatus Nanopelagicales bacterium | reverse complement strand
AGGGATTGGCCACGATCATGCCCAGCGAGGCGGGGACGTAGACGGGGGCATCTCCCTTGTGGGGGTTGACCCAGATGACGCGATGGGCGATGCGGCGCAGGCCCTCCATGGCCTCCTCGAGCTGCTGGGGATCGCCGCGGTCGAGCCCGTCGGAGCAGATGACCACGATGGCCCCGCGCCCGAGCCGGGAGCGACGGGCGCTGCGGGTGAACTCCTTGAGGGAGTCGCCGATGCGGGTGCCTCCGTCCCAGTCCAGGACGGCCTCGCCCGCCTGCCGCATCGCGAGGTCGGGGTCGCGGCGGTCGAGGGCCCGGGTGATGCGCGAGAGGCGCGTGCCGAAGCAGAAGACCTCGACCTTGGCATTGGCCCGCTTGGCGGAGTAGGCGAACTGCAGGAGGTTGCGCGAGTAGTCGGCCATGGATCCCGAGACATCGAGGATGAGCACGAGGGGCCGCAGCTTCTGCTTGCGCTCCTTGTAGGCGAGATCGCGGGGCTCGCCCATCGAGCGCATCGTGTCGCGGGCCATGCGCCGCATGTCGAGTGTCGCGCTGCGGCGGGCCCGCGTTGTGCGGTGGGTGCGCCGGCGCGGGGGAGTAACGCGCATGCGGGACATGAGGCGCCGCAGCTGGCGGAGCTCCTCGTCGGAGCAGTCCGCGAAGGCCTTGTGCCGGTAGACCTCGGAGGTGCTCGCCACGTAGCCGAGCTTCGCCTCGTCGGGGCTGGCCTGCCCGGGAAGGCCCGGCTCCGTGTTGGGGATCTCGAGGGTCGCGCCGGCGTTGGCCGATGCGCGCATCATGCGCTTGCGCTCGTCGGTGCGGGTGGGGTCGATGTCGAGGAAGAACATCCGGAAGACGAGGTTGTAGACGGCGATGTGCTCCCGTCGGCGCACAAGGGTCGTGCGCCCCGACCAGTAGACGTCCGCGAGGTCCGTGACGTCGAGGTGGGAGGTGCCCTCGCAGAAGGTGAGGACGTCGTCGGTGCCCACGGGGAGGCCTGCGGCCCGCAGGGCGTGAGCGAAGTCGACGAGGAGCTCGTCGAATGCTGCGCTCACCGCGCTCTCAGGTGACGACATCCTGAATGCTCTTCGATGCGTACTCGAGGTCATCGCGGTCCTTGATCACGGACCCGAGCGTGTCGAGGGCGGCGTCATCGGTGAGGGTCTCGACGCCGAGGGCGTCCAGGCTCTGCGTCCAGTCGATGGTCTCGGCGACCCCCGGAGGCTTCTCCAGGTCCATCTCGCGCAGCCGGTTGACGGCCGCGACCACCTGGCCCGCGAGGGCCGGGCCGACCTCAGGGAGGCGCGTGCGCACGATCTCCACCTCGCGCTCGGCCGGCGGGAATCCGATCCACGTGTAGAGGCAGCGCCGCTTCAGCGCATCGTGGAGCTCGCGGGTCCGGTTGGACGTGAGGATGACGATGGGCCGCTCCTCGGCCCGGATGGTGCCCATCTCGGGAATGGTGACCTGGAAGTCGCCCAGCAGCTCGAGGAGGAAGGCTTCGAACTCGTCATCGGCCCGGTCGACCTCGTCGATGAGGAGGACACTGCGATCGCCCGCGCGCACCGCCTGGAGGAGTGGTCGCTCGAGGAGGAAGCGTGGGCCGAAGAGGTCGGCCTCGACATCGGTTGCGCCCGACTGGCTCAGGGACCGGATGTGCAGCATCTGGCGGGCGTAGTCCCACTCGTAGAGGGCGTGATGGATGTCGATGCCCTCGTAGCACTGCAGCCGGATGAGGTCGCGACCCAACATGGTGGCCAGCGTCTTGGCGAGCTCGGTCTTGACGACGCCCAATTCGCCCTCGAGGAGGTGAGGCTTGCCGAGCTTGAGGGCCAGCAAGACCGAGGTCGCCAGGCCGCGATCGGCGATGTAGCCCTGGGCGAGCAGGTCCTCGGTGAGGCCGGGAACGGTGAGGGAGTCGAAGGAACTGCTCACCAGGGGCTCAGTTCGAGTCGCCGAAGACGAGATCGGCGACCGAACCGGTGCCGAGCTTGCCCTCGCGGGCCAAGGTGTTGCGCCACGCGGTGGCGAGGTCGGCGCCCTCCTCCTCGGCGAAGCCGTCGAAGGTGATGTCCTTCATGTTCCGACAGGCCTTCGTAGGGCTGCACTCGGCGTCGATCTCCGCCACGGCCTCCGGGGCCTGCTGCCAGACACTGCGCAGCATCCCGGCTGCGGCCTCGCTCTCAGCGGACACGGTGCACCTCCCTCTGGCCTTCGCGAGAGTAGCAGTGGAGCGGGGGCCCCGCAGATCGGGAGACGGCCCCTCTAGCGGCCCTCGGGGGCATTCGCGGCCGGCGGGCGACAGGCCACGGCCACGAGCGCTCCGTCGGCGATCCAGTCCCCGGCGGCGTAGGGGAGGAGGAGCACGTCGCCCTTGGCCACGGCCGTGGTCGTGTCGGCCGTCGTCACGGTGCCGGCTCCGTCGAGGACGGCGACAACGGCGAACCCCGCGTCGACCGTGACCGGGTCCGCGCTGGTGTCGATGTGCTGTGCCCGGAAGTAGGCGTCCGCCTCGGGGGGAAGCGCCGAAGTGAGGCCCGCCTGGGCGATGTCCTCGCGCCGCACGACGAGGCGATCGAGGTCGCTGTCGCTCACGGCGGAGGTGTCCACGGCCTCGAGGGCCACGTCGAAGCCGAGATCGAGGTGACCGTCGCGGTCGCCGTCCACGGCGAAGTCCTGCCACTCCAGCAGGATCGAGAGGTCGGTGGGCTCCTGGAGCTCGAGGACGAAGACCCCTTCCTGCACGGTGTGGGGGAGCCCCGCAGGCACGAGCATGGCGTCTCCCGGCCTCACCTCGCGGGTGCGCAGCGCGCTGAGCAGTCCGCTGCTGTCATGGGCCGAGACCATCGCGGCGACCTCGGACAGGGCCATCGGCTGGGCGAAGCCCACGCCCACGCGGGCGCCGGGGGGCGCGTCGACGACGTACCACGCCTCGGTCTTGCCGTGCGCCAGCCCGAGGTGGGTCCGGGCGAACTCGCGGTTGGGATGCAGGTGGACCGGGAGCCGCTGGCCCAGGTCGAGGAACTTCACGAGGACCTCGACCGACGATCCATAGCGGGCCACGTGCTCAGGACCGAGCCACGCGACGGGGTCGGCGAGGACGGCATCGCGCAGATAGCCACCGCCGGGCAGGACGCTCAAGCCCTGGGTCTCGGCCCCGAATCGCGTGGTCGTGGAACCGATCCACTCCTCGGGCCGCTGGGGACCGCCGGGCCCGTGCCGGAGGGCACCGATGCGGTCGCCGCCGCGGTAGAAGTGGTCGAACTGGTTCACCGGGAGGAGCACGGGGGCGGGAGTTGTCGTCACGGCACCATGGTCGCACCCTCGCCGGATAGGGTGCAGGGGTTATCGGGGGCGGCTCACGACGAGGGAGGCGCGGTGTCCGACGTGGCATACCGCATGCGCAGGCTCTTCAACCCGCAGTCCGGGCGCTGCCTGGACATCGCGGTCGACCACGGCTTCTTCGGCCAGGGGGCGTTCCTCGCCGGGATCGAGGACCTGCCGGCGGCCGTCGATGTCCTCGTGGCCGCTAGCCCCGACGCCATCCAACTCACCCCGGGCCAGGCGCGCCTGCTGCAGTCGCAGGGCGGCCGGGAGCGTCCGGCCCTCGTCATGCGCACCGACGTCGCCAATGTCTACGGGTCCCAGATCCCCGACCACCTCTTCAGCGCCATCGCCCGCGACGCGGTGCTCACCGCAGTGCGCCTCGATGCGGCGTGCGTGGTGGTGAATCTCCTCGATCTGCCAGGCCATCCCGAGGTCCTGGAGGCCTGCATCCGCAACGTCATGGACCTGCGCAACGACTGCGATGAGTACGGGATGCCGCTCATGGTCGAGCCGCTCGTCATGCAGGAGTCGGCCGCCGGCCCCTACACCGTCAATGGCCGAGTGGATCTCATCGTGCCCATCGTCCGCCAGGCGGTCGAGCTCGGCGCCGATGTGATCAAGGCGGACCCCACGGACGATCCCGCGGATTATCACGAGGTCATCCGCACGGCCTCCGGAGTGCCGGTGCTCATTCGCGGCGGGGGCAAGGTCTCCGACGAGGAGGTCTTCGCGCGGACCGAGGCGCTGTTGCAGCAGGGAGCCGCGGGCCTCGTCTACGGGCGCAACATCATCCAGCACGCCAATCCCGCGGGCATGACCCGAGCTCTCATGGCCATGCTGCACGACGGCGCGAATGCCCAGCAGGCGATGGAGGTGCTGCGCTCGTCATGAGCGAGGTGCGCATCGGCATCATCGGCGGCGGCCTCATGGGCCGGGAGCTGGTGGGCGTGTGCGGTCGATGGGACCTGCTCGTCGACCATCCCGTGCGACCCCGCGTGGTAGCGGTCGCGGACCCCGTGGCGGCCGCCCGCGACTGGTTCTCGCGCGTCGACTCGGTGCGCACCCTCACGGACGACTACCGCACCCTGCTCGACGACGACACCATCGACGTCCTTTACATCGCCGTGCCTCACAACCTGCACGAGCAGGTGTACGCCGATGCAGCGGGCGCGGGCCGCGACTTCCTCGGCGAGAAGCCGTTCGGCATCGACCGGGAAGCCGCGGAGCGGATCGTGGCGGCCATCGAGGGCTCGGACTCGTTCGTGCGCGTATCGAGCGAGTTTCCCTATTACCCGGGGGCCCAGCGAGCCTTCGACTACGCGGCTTCGGGTGCGCTGGGCGAGATCCTCGACGTGCGAGCGGGCTTCTGGCACTCGTCTGATCTCAACCGCGCCAAGCCCATCAACTGGAAGCGCCGCGTGGAGACCTGCGGCGAGATCGGTGTCATGGGAGACCTGGGCCTGCACGTGGCGCACATCCCACTGCGCCTGGGCTGGGATCCCGTGACGGTCTACGGGCGGCTCGACGACGTGGTGCGGGAGCGGCCGGGGCCCGAGGGGGCCATGGTCGCCTGCGACACGATTGACAATGCGATGCTCGTGTGCGCCGCGCATCCGCGGTCCGGCGGGCGGGATTTCACCATGCTCTGGGAGACGCGGCGCATCGCTCCTGGCCATGTCAACACGTGGTTCTTCGACGCGGTCGGCATGGATGGGGGCGTGCGCTTCAGCACGCGGCAACCGACCACGCTGCAGCGCTTCGTCCTGCGGGATGGGGAGCAGGTCTGGGAGGAGGTTCAGCCGGGGAACGTCTCGGCCTGGCCGACGGTCTCCGGTGCCATCTTCGAGTTCGGCTTTGCCGACGCGCTGCTCCAGATGTGGGCCTGCTACCTGGCGGAGCGCGCCGGGGCGCTGGGCGGCCGCTTCGGCACCGCGACCCCCCGGGAGGCACTGGCCTCCCATCGGGCCTTCGACGCGGCCGTGCGCTCCGCGCAAGACGGGCGCCCTGCCGCTCCCTGACTTCCCCGGAAGCCCGGCTGACACCTCGGGCACGGTGCTTGGATGGAGCAGGAGGGGAGAGCGCATGGGCCAGTTCGTCAGTCCCGACCAGGAGCCGCCGCCCAAGATCAAGAGGCTTCCGCGGGACTTCTACGAGGAGACCCTCTACCGACTCCAGGGTGAGCTCGTGTCCCTGCAGGAGTGGGTCAAGGCGACCGGCACCCGTCTCGTGGTTGTCTTCGAGGGCCGGGATGCGGCGGGCAAGGGGTCCACGATCAAGCGGGTGACGGAGTACCTCAACCCGCGTGTCGCCCGGATCGTCGCCCTGCCCACGCCGACGGAGCGCCAAAGGACCCAGTGGTACTTCCAGAGGTACGTCGAGCAGCTGCCCGCGGCGGGGGAGATCGTGCTCTTCGACCGCTCCTGGTACAACCGCGCAGGCGTGGAGCGCGTGATGGGCTTCTGTACCCCGGAGGAGTACCGGCTCTTCCTCCGACAGGCCCCGATCTTCGAGCGCATGCTCATCGAGGACGGCATCATCCTGCGCAAGTACTGGTTCAGCGTGAGCAATCACGAGCAGGAGAAGAGGTTTGCGTCACGACTGGAAGACCCGATGCGGCAGTGGAAGCTCTCGCCGATGGACCTGGAGTCCCTCGTGCGCTGGGAGGACTACTCGCGCGCCAAGGACGAGATGATGGTCCACACCGATACCTCGGAGTCGCCGTGGTTCGATGTCGAGGCCGACGACAAGCGCAGGGCGCGCCTCAACATGATCCACCACCTGCTGTCGACCATTCCCTACGAGCCGGTCCATCGTGAGGCGCTCACCCTGCCCAAGCGCCCCAAGGGGCACGGATACCAGCGCCCGCCGCGGGACCTGAGCCGCTTCGTCCCGGACTTCGCGGGCGAACTCCTCGCCGAGACCCGGGAGTCGACACCAGCCGTCTCGTCCAAGAAGTCGGGCAAGGCCGGGAAGTCGAAGGGCTCGGGCTAGTCCCGGGTGCTCATCTGGGCGTTCATCACCGCGCCGATGAGGACGATGTACGCGGCGAAGTAGACGCCGAGCATGAGGATGATCGCCCCGGCCAGCGCCCCGTAGATCGCCTTGTAGTTGCCCGCGTAGTCCAGGTAGATGCCGAAGCCGATGAAGACGCCGACCGTGCCCACGGCGCCGAGGGCGGCGCCGGGCAGGTAGCGGGGACGCGGTGGGCGCAGGCCCGTGGAGAAGCGGAACAGGCCCGCGAGCACCCCCGACAGGACCGCGATCACGGCGACTGCCACGACGGTGGACACGAGGATTCCCCACACTCCTGATTGGGATCCTGCATAGGCGAGCGTGACCGCTGCCACGATGACGGCACCTGCGGTGAGCAGCATGCCGGCCGCCGCGCCGACGAAGGCGCGGGCGCGCGCGACCAGATAGGCCTGGGGAGGCAGGCCGTAGGCGAGCCGGGCAGCCCGAGCGAAGTTGTAGTAGCCCGTCGAGGTTGACCAGAGGGCGACCACGAGCGCGACGACGAAGGCCACGGAGAGCGTTGAGGGCTGAGTCTGAGTGGCCGCGAGTACCTGCGTGAGGAAGGCGCCGTTGAGGCTGTCGGGGGTCGCCTTCTCAAGTTCGGAGATCGTCGCACTGAGCTGCTGGGGATCAAGGACGAGCCCGAGCACCATGAGCGTGGCGATGAGGGCGGGGAAGACCGCGATGACGAACCAGAAGGCCGTGCCGGCGGCGCTGAGGCCGAGTCGCTCGGCACCCTGCTCGCGGATGACGCGCTGGATGAGGTCAACCGTGATAGCGAGCCGCGGATGGCCGGAAAGATAGCCCGCGATGCGCTGTCGCACTCGTGCGATGTCGGCCGTGGCGGCCCGCTTCGCGTCAGGCACGACCGTGACCGCCGCGCTAGCCCGTGACGGTGAAGATCACGGCCAGGACCAGGCAGGCGATAGCCAGGTAGACCAGCGTCACGCCGATTGCCGCGATGCGCAGGGGCGCTCGCTCGTTGCTGATCGCGATGCGCCAGAAGTGCGAGTAGACCTTGCGGAACGGGGTGGCCTCCTGGGCCGGATTGCCATGGGGGTCCCGCTGGAACCAGTAGGCCTTCTCGCTCGACATGCCGTAGAGCACGAAGACGACGCCGAAGATGGCGAGGAAGAGGGCGAGGAACCAGAAGGTCAGGGCTGCGACGGACACGGGAGAACCCTAGCGGCGTACCAGCGAGGCGACCTGCCGCCCCATGGCGGAGTAGGCGCGGGCCGTGGGGTGGAGGGAGTCCTGGGGCGGACCCGTGAAGGGGGTGACGAACCAGGGGGAGGCGGAGCACAGGGAGTGCTGGCTCACGACGGTCGGCCAGTCCATGTAGCGGGAGCCCGAGGTCCGGGCCGCCGTGCGGATCGTGGCGTTGAGTGAGGACTGCAGGCCGTTGATGGCGGCCACCTCGGCTGGATCGAGCAGGGAGCCCACGAGCCCGGTCGTGCATTGGTCGGGCGCGGCCAGGAGGGAGGGGTACCCGGCGAAGACGAGGCGGGCCTTCGGCGCGCGTGACCGTGCCTCGCGCGCGATGGCCGCCAGTCCCGTGGACAGGGCCGGCAGCGACTCCTCGGCCTGGGCGATGGCGCCTGCGCAGGACGTGCTGCCCGGCAGGAGGCAGGACACCGCGAGTGAGGAGAAGCCGATGTCGTTGCCACCCACCTGGATGAGGACCCAGGAGGCGTCGGCGGGGATGCGCGTCGCCTGGTCGAGGACCTGGGGCACCTGCGCGCCCGGGCAGGACTCGTCGGCGAGCGTTCGCGCGGTGCGGCGCGCCGCATCGGCGGCGTAGGAGCGCACAGACTGCCGGCAGCCGTCGACGTCGGTGTAGGACCCCGCTCCCACGCCGGCCATGTAGGAGTCGCCGATCGCGGCGATGACCGGAGGCGCCGCCTGGGCCGTGCTGGCCTCGACGGAGGCGAGACCTCCCGCCACCATGGCGACAACCGCGAGGGAGGCGAGGGCGCGACGCATTACTCCACCGTAGCCGCCGGGCAGTAGCGTGGCGCGGTGGCAAGTGCGCGATTCGGCAGTCCGGTCGAGATCCCGTCGGGAGACGTGTCCGTGCGCATCTCGAGCCCGGAGCGGCCGATGTGGAAGGACGGCGACTCCGTCATCACCAAGCTCGACCTCGCGTCGTACGTCGCGGCGGTCGCTCCGGCCCTGCTGCGTGCCGTGCGCGATCGACCCACCACCCTCCAGCGATGGCCTGATGGAGTCCTCATCGACGGTCAGTACGGCGAGAGCTTCTACAACAAGCACCTGCCGAAGGGCGCGCCGGAGTACGTCGACTCCGCGCGCATCACGTTTCCCTCGGGCCGGTCGGGGATCCAGGCGTGCCCGACCAACGAGGCGACCCTCCTGTGGGCGGCCAACCTGGGGTGCGTCACGTTCCATCCCTGGCCCGTACGCCGCTCCGATGTCGATCGGCCGGATGAGCTTCGGCTGGACCTTGACCCCCAGGACGGCCGGGGATTCGGTGATGCCGTCGAGGCCGCTCTCGCCCTGGGCGAGATGTTGCGCGGCTGGGGAGCGGCGCCCTTCGTGAAGACGAGCGGCGGACGCGGCGTGCATGTGTTCGTGGCGATCCTGCCGCGCTGGGAGTTCCTCGACGTGCGCCATGCCGCCATCGCGGTCGGCCGCGCCCTGGAGCGCGAGTTGCCGGACCTCGTGACCACCGCGTGGTGGAAGGAGGAGCGTGGCTCCCGGGTGTTCCTCGACTACAACCAGATGGCACGTGATCGAACGATGGCCTCCGCCTGGTCGGTGCGCTCGCGACCGGGGGCTCCCGTGTCGATGCCGGTGACGTGGGAGTCGCTGCCGGTCGCCGATCCGGCGGACTTCACGCTGGGGACGGCGCCCGGCGTCCTGGACGCTCGAGGGGATGCCTGGGCTTCCCTCGGGGAAGATCCCTTCGACATCAGTCCGCTACTCGACATGTGGCGGGCCGACGTCGAGGAGCGCGGTCTGGGGGAGATGCCCTTCCCGCCGGACTATCCGAAGATGCCGGGGGAGCCGCCACGAGTCCAGCCCAGTCGCCGGCGATCGGGCGTGTCAGGGGCGCGCGAGGAGTGAGCGGGACGCCTTATCCGCGGTCGATCTGCATGATGACGGCCTTCGGCTCGGTCATGAACTCGCGGCTGAAGTTGCCCCCCTCGCGTCCCACCCCCGAGTCGCCGACGCCGCCGAAGGGCGCGCGCAGGTCGCGGATGAAGAAGCAGTTGACCCAGACCGTGCCCGCGCGCAGCTTGGCCGCCATGCGGTGGGCCCGGGACAGGTTCTCGGTGAAGACCATCGCATTGAGGCCGTAACGGGTGGCGTTCGCCATCCGCAGGGCCTCCTCCTCCGTGTCGAAGACGGTGGCCACGGTCACGGGGCCGAAGATCTCCTCCTTGACGACGCGCGCATCCTGGGGAGCGTCGGTGATGATCGTCGGCTTGACGCTCCAGCCCTCGCCCAGCCCGCCGGTGAGGATCTGTCCGCCGCCGAGCGCGTCGGCGCCGAGGTAGCCCTGCACCTTGGAGAAGTGCTCCTGGCTCGCGAGGGCCGCGGAGAACTGCGTCGCGGGATCCTTGGGATCGCCCATGGCGAGGGCCTCAGCTGCCTTCTTGTAGCGCAGCATGAACTCCTCGTAGATGCCGCGCTGGACGTAGAGGCGGCTGCCGGCAAGGCACACCTGGCCGGCATTGCGGAAGATGGCCTCGACCGCCCAGTGGACCGCGTTGTCGAGGTCGGCATCGTCGAAGATGATGTTGGCGCCCTTGCCGCCCAGCTCCAGGCTCACCGGCGTGAGGTGTCGCGCCGCTACGGCGCTGATGATCTTGCCGGTGCCGGACTCCCCGGTGAAGGTGATCCGGTCGACGTCGGGATTCTCCGTGAGGGCCGCGCCGGCCGAATCGGGCCCGTATCCGTGCACCACGTTGAGCACGCCGGGCGGGAAGCCGGCCTCGATGGCGAGACGGCCCACGATCGTGGCCGAGACCGGAGTGTCCTCGGCAGGCTTCCACACGACGGTGTTGCCCCACGCGAGCGCCGGCATGACCTTCCAGGTGCCGAGCATGAGGGGGAAGTTCCAGGGAGAGATGGCGGCGACGACGCCGACAGGCTCGAAGATCGTGTAGGCGTGGTGGCCCGAGTCCATGGGCAGCGCCTCGCCGGTCGATCCGCGCGCGTGATCGGCGAAGAAGCGCACGTTGAGCACGGAGCGCGCCACGTCATGGCGTGACTGCGTGATGGGCTTGCCCATGTCGCGGGTGTCCGCCATGGCGAGCTCGTCGGCGTGCTCCTCCATGAGGTCGGCCAGGCGGTGCATGAGCTGTTGGCGCTTCTCGAAGCCCATGCGGGGCCACGGGCCCTCGTCGAAGGCCGCGCGGGCTGCCACGACGGCCCGGTCGGCATCGGCCTTGCCCCCCAGGGCGATCGTGGCCCACGGCTCGCGCGTGTAGGGGTCGATGTCGGGCATCGTGGCGCCGTCGAGGGACGGGACCTCCTGGCCGTCGATGATGTGGCCGTAGAATTCCATGGATGCCTCCCCTGCGCGATGACCGCATCGTCCCACGCGAGGGCCGGACCCCCTGAGGGGGAGTTCCGCGGGTCAGAACACCGCTGATGGGAGGATCCTCGCGTGTGGTGGTTCTACACCGTGATCCTGGGCATCGCCTTCGGCCAGATCCTCATGGAGCTCGCCGTTGCCTTTCGCGACTGGCGTCGGGTGCCCACGAGTCGGCCCTTCTGGCCGGCTATCCTGTGGCTGGCCTTCCTTCTGGTCCTCGTCGTCCAGGTGTGGATCGCAGTGACGTACTAC
>JBPCSL010000061.1:0-12919 GCA_051007175.1 Candidatus Nanopelagicales bacterium | reverse complement strand
GACGTCGCTCCGGACGAGCACCTCCTCCCAGCGGTCTGCGAGATCGCGAATCGCCGGGCCCGCCTGCGTGGTGTCGAAGGTCGATGAGTCGAAGCCGCAGTCCTCGCAGCGCCTCTCGAGCACCCAGGTCCAGTTCTTCGTATCAGGGACGATCGAGTCAGTCATGCCGCAGAGGATAGGGCTCTGCGGCGGGCCTGGGCGCGGATGGCCGCAGGCACTCTCAGTGGCCGTTCCTCAGTAGATGACCTGTAAGTCATGTACTCTCGCCGCATGACGAACGGGGTTCTCAGGGTCGGTGACGTGGCCGTGCATAGGACCGGAGCCGGTCCGGCCATCGTGCTGCTGCACGCCAATGGCGGTGACCATCGCGACTTCGATGCCATCGTCCCGGCCCTCGCGCGCACGCGGACCGTCTATGCCGTCGACTGGCCCGGTCACGGTGAGAGCGGTCCCGCGGCGGAGGTGACCGCGTGCGGGCTGGCCGATCTCCTGCCGGGCGTGCTCGAAGCCCTCGGTGATGGCCCCTTCACCCTCGTCGGCAATTCCGTCGGCGGCTTCGCGGCGCTGCGCACAGCCATCGCTCGTCCCGATCTGGTGAGCAGGCTCGTGCTCGTCGATCCAGGTGGGTTCACACCGCGCACGCCTTTCATGTTTGCCACATGCCGCCTCTTCGGCAGCGAACGGGCAGCTCCGACGGTGATGCGTCAGCTGCCGCGCCTGTACCTGCGCAAGGCCACTCCCGGCGTGGCGGCGGTGCGCGAGCGAGCCGTGACCGCCTCGCGCTCGCCGAGCCAGGTGGGCACCTTTGCCTCGATGTGGCGCAGCTTCGCGGATCCCCAGCACGACGGTCGCACGGGGGCCGAGCGCCTGAGCGTCCCGACGCTTCTCGTGTGGGGCACCCGAGACCCGGTCCTGCCATGGCTCATCGATGGCCGGCGCGCGGCCAAGGCCCTGCCCGGCGCGACGGTGGTCACGATGCCCTGCGGGCATCAGCCCCATATCGAGATGCCGGATGAGTTCCTCGCCGTGCTGGGAGACTTCCTCGCCGAGCCGACATCGGCGTCCGCATGAGCACCGCCCAGGTGCGCCGTCGCGGCCCCGGGTCGCGCGCCGGAGGCGATCACCCGACGCGTCGGGAGCTCATGGATGCGGCGGCGGACATCGTGGACGCGGAAGGGCTGTCCGGCCTGTCGGTGGAGACCGTCACCCGGGAAGCGGGTCACGCGAAGGGGACCTTCTACGTCCACTTCAGCGACCGCACCGAACTTCTCGTGGAGTTGCATCGACGCTTCCACGACGAGCTCTTCGGGCGCATTCGCTCGACTACGCACGACATGCCCCGCGGGCCGGAGCGGGCGCGATCACGGATCATCGCCTTTCTCGACGGATGCCGCCAGCAGCCGGGAGTGCGGTCGATGCTCCTGCAGGCGCGCGCACTCCCGGAGATCGCCGACCTGGTGCGTGAGCGCAACGACCAGGCAGCACTGGAGCTCGCGGCCGACCTCGCAGGAGTGACCCCGTCGCCGCGCGACACCGCGCGCCTGCTCGTCGCGGCCACTGCCGAGGCCGCATTGCAGGAGCTGGAAGCCCGCAGGCGCCTTCCGCGGCTGCGGGCCGCCCTGCTGGCAATGGTGCCGAGCTGAGGCGCGGCTGGACTCAGGCGCCGACGTCGGCGGGGGTGCCGCCAGTGATGCGCACTAATTCGTCGAACGTCGTCGGGAAGACGTAGTGCGGGTGACCGCCTGCCGCCCACACCTCGTCGTACTGGCCCAGGTCGACGTCGACGATCGTGCGGATCGGCGCAGGATGGCCAACAGGCGCGACGCCGCCGATCGCGAAGCTCGTGGCCGCGCGTACGTCGTCGGCTGTGGCCTTGCCGACCTCGTCGACGCCGAGGATGGCCGCGACCTTGTCCGTGTCGACGCGATGGCCGCCGGACGCCACGACGAGCACGGCCTCGCCGTCGGCCATGAAGATGAGCGAGGACGCGATCTGGCCGACCTCGATGCCGAGCGCGGCGGCCGCGTCCTTGGCGGTGCGCGCCGTGTCGTCGAGGCGACGTACCTGGCCGGGTGCGCCTGCGGCGGCAAGCGCCTCGCGCACGCGGATGACGGATTCCTGCTCCTGCTCAGCCATGGGGCAGGAATCTAGCGGAGGCGATCACGCGTCGATGTCGTGGAGGCTCTTCACCATGAGCACTCCCAGGCCAACGACGACCATGAGCACCCAGAGCGCGAAGAGCACGGGGGCGACGCCGGTGTGCTCGGCCACGACCCCGGTGACGAGCATGAAGGCGGGCGGCAGCGCGTAGAAGAGCGCATTCTGGATGCCGTAGACGCGGCCCTGCGCATCGGGATCGACGCGGCGCTGCACGACGGTGTTCATGAGCGGCTGCATCGGCCCCCACGCCAGGCCGATCGCGAATCCGGCGGCAACCATGAGAGGTAGCGGAGGGAGCAGGGCGATCGGGAAGTAGAAGACGATCGTGCCGACGAGTACGCCGCGCGCGATGTTGATGCGCTTCACTCGACGGGCGAGCCACCCGTATCCGAAGGCGCCGATGATCGTCCCGGCGGAGAGCGCCGCGAGCACCAGTCCGAGCGACTCCGGCTGGTCGATGGCGACGAAGTGGGCTGGCAGGAGGACGGTTTCCGTCGGCAGGTAGATGGCCCCGAGCACCGTGACGGCGAGGATGAGCGCCCGCAGGGCGTGGTCATGCCAGATGATGCGGATGCCCAGGACGGCGTTCTGCCAGGCGGACGGATGCGGCTCGCCGGCCTCCTCGCGCGCGGCCTTGGCCTCCTGGCCGGCGTCGCCCACGTGGAGAAACGCGATGAGGATCGCGGAGATCACGAAGAGGACGCAGGGAATCCAGAACGCCGATGCGGCACCGAGCGTGGCGATGAGCAGGGAGCCCACGAGCGGGCCGATGACCCAGCCGACACTGAAGACGCCCTCGTGGATCCCATTGAGTCGCGTGATGCCCATGCCGCTTGCGTCGGAGACGTCGGGGATGAGCGCCTTGCGTGCGGTGTATCCCGCGGGATCGAAGACCGCCCCGAGCATGGCGAGCGCGATGATCCACGGCAGCGTGAGGTCGGTGAAGATCGCGACCGTGGGGATCGCCGCGACGGAGATGGCCGAGAGGACGTCGGAGGTGATGCTCACGATGCGTCGGCCGAAGTGATCGACGGCCCACCCGGCGAGCGGGGCGGCGAGGATGCCGGGCAGGGCCGAGATCGCCGCGACGAGGCCGGCCGCCGCGACGGACCCGGTGCGGTCGAGCACGAGCCAGGGGATGGCGATGGTGACCACGCCGTTGGACATGCCCGAGAGCAGGTTGGTGAGCTCGAGCAGCCAGATCGGCCCCCACCTCGTCGTCGAAGCGGGGGATCCTCCCGGGCTCATGCGTGGACCGCGGCGCCGAGGCGCACGGGCAGCGAGCGCAGGCCGTGGATCATCCGGCCGGCGTTCGGCACAGGCTCTCCCGCGAGCTGCCATGCCGCGGTGTCGGGGAACCGCGCGAGCAGGCGCTCCCAGGCGACCTCGGCCTCCATGCGGGCCAACGCGGCGCCGAGGCAGTGATGAACGCCGAACCCGAAGGCCAGGTGACGCCGCGCGTTGTCGCGGTGGATATCGAAGCGGTCGGGATCGGGGAAGACCCTGGGGTCGCGGTTGGCCCCGGCGAGGATGAGCACCATCGTCTTGTCGGTGTCGAGGACATCGCCGTGCGGGAGCTCGATCGGGGCGAGCGCCGTGCGGAACGTGTACTGCACGGGCGACACGTAGCGCAGCGCCTCCTCGGTCATGTCGCCGATGAGGCTGTGGTCGGCGGCCACTTCCGCGAGCTGGTCGGGATGCTGCATGAGCACCTCGGTGCCCGCGCCCAGGAGGTTGACCGTCGTCTCGAATCCCGCGATGAGCAGGAACGACGCGGTGGCGATGATGTCGCGATCGGTGAGCGTGTCACCGTCGAGCTCGGCGGTCGCCAGGGTTGAGAGGAGGTCGTCGGAGGGGTTGCGACGGCGTTCGCGCAGCAGGCTCTCGAGGTACGACGTCACCTCGCGCGAGGCGGTGTCCATGGCGCGCGCGTGACTCAGACTGCGCGCCCGGTCGAGGCCGGTCGCGAGAGTGTCACCCCAGGTGGCGAAGGTGGCCCGGTCGGTGAAGGGCACGCCGAGGACCTCGCAGATCACTGCCATCGGCAGGGGTGCGGCCCAGTCCTGCACGAGGTCGAGGGGGCGGTCGCTCGGCAGTGCGTCGACGAGCTCGCCTGCGATGCGGTGCGCGGCATCGCGCCAGGACTGCATGACCCGGTGGGTGAACGCCGGCTGCACGAGCTTGCGGATGCGCCCGTGGTCGGCACCGTCCTTGGCGATGATGGCGTCGAGCAGCGGATCGATGCGGTCCTGCGACAGCCTGGGCCCGAAGAGGATCCACTCCAGGGGGTTCTGCGGGTCGGGGATGTCGGCGGACGCATCGGCTGACTTGAGGACGGCGGCGCAGACCTCGTAGTCGGCGGTGTACGACGTGCGACCCCGACTGCGCACGACCGGCTGCTCGCGCAGGCGCGCGGCGAAGCCCAGGAGGTCGTCCGTGGTCTCGAGCTCGCCTCCGGGGTCGCCGAAGAGCGAGTAGGCGCGGGTGATCGCCCAGAAGAGGCCGATGGATGCTCCGATATGCGCTTCCCGCTTAAGGTCCAGCACCCTGTCAGCCTACGCGAGGCGACGATGCGGTCACTCGGCGCGCTCCTACGTCCTACGCGGGACGTAGTCGGTGACGAGAGGCCGCGGAGTGCCGGTCTCGTATCGCCTCCCGAGAGGGGAAATCCACGTGGGGTCCGGTGGAGCCGAGGGATCGCGCGGCCCGTCGACCTCGACCTGCCAGTGCGACGCGTCGCGGTGCCGGTTGTGGCGCGGGCAGGTCGGCGACATGCCTGCGGCGCTGGTGCGGCCCCCGTCGGCGTACGCGGGCAGGTGGTCGGCATCCGCACGATGCGACCGCACTCCGCACGAGGGGTGCTTGCACCGCCGCTCGCGGGAGCGGAGGAATCGCGCCAGCCGCCGGCCGGGGAACCGCCGCCGGCCCTCGTCGATGAGGTAGTCGCCGGCGCTGTCGGTGATCCACCGGATCCAGTCGCCGTCGGCGGCCAGCGCGCGGGCGAGCTCGGGATCGAGCGGTCCGTAGCCCTCGAGCTCCCCGGGTGTCTCGGCCAGGCCGAGCAGCGTGTCGAGGGGCACGGTGACGCGGATCTGGGCGCGCACCGGATCGGTCACGCGATGCGCTCCGGTCGGCGTCTCAAGGCCGGTGGCGCGGGAATCCTCATTCGCCCACGCGGACGGCGTCACTGTAGGCGGCGCCCCGACCGGCGTGAGCCCGAACGCGGCCATGAGCGCGGCATGGCGCCACTGGCCCAGGGTGCGGTCGTCGGCGTCCGGCGCGGCCTCCTTCAGCACGCGTGCGCGCGCATCGATGAGATCGCGCATGGCGAGGGCGTCCGCTGCCGGACCGCGCGCCGCGAGACAGGCCAATCCATCGCTCTCCGGCCAGACGACAACATCGGTGAGGTCGCGTGCGGACGCGCGACGTCGACGCGCGGCGGCCTCGGGATCCAGCGACGCCACCATCCGCGCGACCCGCTCGCGCAGGCGTGCCGGGGGCAGGCTGGGCGCGATCCGCACGAGACCGGCGACCGCGCGCTCGCTGAGGTCGACACCGTCGGCGTCGACGTGCCCGGAGAGGACGCTGACGCCCTCGTAGATCTCGCGCGCCTGCGCGGGGGTGATCCGCCCCGCGGTGACCTCGACTCCGAGGCGCGGCCAGTCACGCACGATGGCGTGGGCGCCGTTGACGCGCATCGTGGCCGTGCGCGGGGCGATGTGAAGGGCGGCAGCGACCTCGTCAGCCACCCACGAGGACTGGTGGGAGGACGTCATGCCCGGCCCGGGACTCGTCGCGGACTCGACCGCGTCGGCAACGGCCACCAGCGCCCGGGCCTGCCGCACGTGTGCCCAGCCGATGAGCCGGTCGGTGGCCTGCAGGTAGCTGACGCGCGCGGAGTCGCTCAAGGACTCGGGATCAACATCGGCGAGGGCCTGGGCCAGCCGCGGCCCGGGCGGCAGCGACTCCCACGCGGTGTTGCCCGCGGGGGTGATGTCGTCCCAGGAATCGGCCATGCCCCGACACTTCCACGGGGGTCTGACATTCCTTCGACGCTGCGACATCGAGCTGTGGATGAGGGGGAGCGACCCACACCCGGTAACGGCGTACCCGCATCACGCATCCCGCCGACGAGCGCACCGCCACCACTCGCAGTACCGTGGAGACACCCACACCGAGGAAGGATCCGCGATGGCACGAGTGCGTTTCGAGGTCCTCCGGCATCTGCATATCCCCGCGCGCACGGCGTTCGACGAGCTCATCGACTGGCGCGGTCACGCGCGCTGGGTCCCGATGACGCGCGTCGTCATCGAATCCGGTGATGGGGGAGTCGGTACGACGTTCGTCGCGACGACGGGCCTGGGCCCGCTCGCGCTCCCCGATCGCATGCGCGTGGGGTCACTCGACCCTCAGCAGATGACGTCCTCGATCGTCAAGATCGGCCCGGTGCTCACCGGCGATGTCCGTCTCGCCGTTCACGCGACGTCGGAGTCGACCTGCGATCTCACCTGGCTCGAGGACATCCGCGTGCCGCTGCTGCCCGGCTTCCTCGCGAAGCCGGTGGGTGCGGTCGCGCGCAAGGCGTTCGAGGTGTCGATCGACCGCATGGCCAAGCAGGCGCGTCAGCGCGTCTAGGCGTCCCACCAGATCGCGGCGAGCCGGCGCGGCATGCCCGCGTCGGCGGCCTGCACGGCGGCAGCCACCTCGTCGGCGCGGTCGATCGGCAGGCACAGCCGGATGCACGCGGACTCGGCCTGCATGCGCGGATCGAGCGGGATGCGCTGCGTGACGTCGTCGTACTCGACCAGATGCGCGTCGTACCCCGCATCGCGAATGACCTGCAGGGCATCGGCGGCCGTGGGCGATGTCGGCCGATCGAGATCCCAGAACTGCTTCCACAGCGGGTTCATCCACGTGAGCGGATGGCGCACGGGCAGCTCGAGTACGACGCGCCGACGCGCATGCGATGACAGCGCGCGCACGAATTCGGGGAGTTCCCACACGTTGTAGGCGACGTGATGGCACACGACGACGTCGGCGGTCGGCGTGCGATCCGCGGCGTCCGGCCAGTCGCCGAGGACCTCCTCGTGCGCGACGCCGCGCTTGCCCGCGGCTTCGGCGAACGCCTCGAGCATGCCCTGCTGGTGGTCGACGCCGATGAGCACTCCGGCGGGCGGCACGAGGGCGAGCGCCGCGCGCCCGCCGCCGCAGCCGACATCGAGCACGGAGCCGCCCGCGGGCAGCGCCTCGCGCGCGGCGGCATGCGCGGGGGAGTCGGGGATGGGGCCGTCCGGGGCGAGGAACTGCGGCACCGGGTGGATCCACGGGTCCTGGGGGGCCTGGGCGCGGATCTCCTCGGGGATGGCCCAGGAGGCCAGGTCGTCGCGCCACTTCTCGGCTGCCGTCGTCATCCCGGCATTCTCCCCGGGATCCCCGAGGCCCTTGACGACTGTCGGACCCTCCGTCTACTGTTCGAACACCTGTTCGAATACCTGCCAGGAGGAGCCATGACAGGAGGAGCCATGAGCCGCCGGTACGCCGTTCCCGTCGAGGCCACCAGCCGCGCCGGGGCGCCTGTCCACTTCGTCTGGCGCGGTCGACGGTACGTCGTGGCCGAGGTCCTCGGCCACTGGGTCGCTGGGCGTCCCTGGTGGGAGATGGTGCCCCAGGCCTCCGACGATGCGGCCTCCGACGATGCGGCCTCCGACGATGGGCCCTCCGACGATGCCGAGGTCTGGCGGGTCGAGGCCTTCCCCTCCTCGGCCCCCGCCTCGGTCCGGCGCGCCCGTGCCGGGGTCTACGACCTGTCCCGATCCGGCCCGGCCTGGTCGCTGAGCCGGATTGCCGATTGACCGGAATGCCCATCGAGATGAGGGAGGCACCCATGCCCACCGCCACCCAGGACCTGCTCCGGTCCGCGCAGCGCGGATTGACCGAGGCGGCCGTCGCCGAGACGGCAGGGGAGCGCTACGCGCGCGCCCATCTCGCGGCACTGCGTGCTGCCGCGGCGGTGCTCGCCGCGCGGGCGCGCCCGACGAGTGGGCGATCCCGATTGCGCAGCGTGTGGTCGGTGCTGCCCGTCATCGCCCCCGAGCTCGCCGAGTGGGCGTCGTTCTTCGCGGCGAGCGCGACGAAGCGTTCCGCGGCCGAGGCCGGCATTCCCGTCGTTTCGCAGCGGGAGGCCGATGACCTGCTGCGCGATGCCGAGTCCTTCCATGCCCAGGTGTGCACGATGCTGCGCGTGGACCGGCAGCAGGCCCTGCCGGCGACGGGGTGAGGGCATGTGGTCCCGTTCGCTCATCTCCATGTCGCCTCAGCGTTCTCGCTGCGCTACGGCGCCTCGATGCCCGATGCGCTCGTCGCGCGCGCGGCAGAGCATGGCCAGCCCGCGCTCGCGCTCACCGATCGTGACGGTGCCTACGGCGCGGTGCGGTTCGCCCTGGCCTGCGCCGAGGCGGGTATCGGCTGCGTCCTCGGCGTCGATCTCGCGATCTCTCCGCACGCTGGCTTCCCGCACGTCCATGGAGTGGAGCGGCCCCTGCCTCCGGCCGCTCGTCCTCCAGACGAGGGGATCCGACCAGGTCGGGTTCCCCTGAGGGGCGGCGCGTGGGTGGACCCCCGCCATCCACGCGCCGTCCTCCTCGCCCGCGATCGACGCGGCTGGGCATCGCTGTGCCGCCTGGTCACGGCGATGCACGCCACCGACGACGACGCTCCGGCGGCGACGTGGGAGCAGATCGCCGCGCACAGCGACGGTGTCGTCGCGCTGCTCGGCCCGGAGTCGCCGGTCGTCGCGGCCCTGGCCGCGCGGCGCCCCGATGCTGCC
This sequence comes from Candidatus Nanopelagicales bacterium, assembly GCA_051007175.1. Classification (GTDB taxonomy): domain Bacteria; phylum Actinomycetota; class Actinomycetes; order S36-B12; family S36-B12; genus Mxb001. The sequence continues at coordinate 3,933 of JBPCSL010000061.1, read as the reverse complement.
GACGCGCTCATCGCGCCATGGCGCGAGGCGTTCGGTGATCGGCTGCGCATGGAGGTGGTGAGCCACCGGGCGCGCCGCGGCATCCAGTCCACGGCCGTCGCCGCGCGCGTCCTCGGCTGGTCCCGCGAGCGCGGCATCGTCCCCGTGCTCGCCCACGCCGTGCGCTACGCCGATCCGCGTCAGGCGCGCGTCGTCGACGTGCTCGACGCGGCACGCCGGCTCGTCCCGCTCGACGAGCGCCACCGCGACCGGCCCAATGCCCTCGGCCATCTCGCCTCCACCGCGGAGATGGCGAGCCTCGCCGAGGAGGTGGCCCAGGCGGCGGGCGCGGATCGGCGTACCGCCCGCGACCTGCTCGCGGCCGCCGCCGATCTCGCGGGGGAGTGCACGCTCGATCCCGCGGCCGACCTCGGCATCGGCGAGGTCTTCGTGCCCGAGCTCGAGGTCGTCGTCGGTGATGCGCAGGCCGATGCGGATGCGATCCTGCGCTCCCGCTGCGAGGCCGGCCTCGACCGCTACCGCGATGGCGAGCGCATCGAGGCCCGTCATCGACTGGAGTCCGAGCTGCGCACCATCGCCACCCTCGGCTTCGCCCCCTACTTCCTCACCGTCGCGGAGGTCGTCGACCTCACCCGTGCCCGCGGCATCCGCGTCGCCGCGCGCGGCTCCGGCGCGGGGAGCCTCGTCAATCACCTGCTCGGCGTCTCCGGGGTCGACCCGATGCGCCACGGCCTGCTCATGGAGCGCTTCCTCACCACGCTGCGCCGCGCCCTGCCCGATATCGACATCGATGTCGAGTCCGCGCGACGTCTCGAGGTGTACGACGCGATCCTCGAGCGCTTCGGCACCGACCGCGTCGCTTGCGTGTCGATGATGGAGACCTACCGGGTGCGCCATGCGATCCGCGATGTCGGCGCGGCGCTGGCCTTCCCGCCCGGCGAGATCGATGCCCTTGCCAAGGCCTTCCCCCACATTCGCGCCCGCAATGCCCGCAGCGCCCTGCAGGACCTGCCGGAGCTGCGCGACTCCGGCCTCGGCCGGATGACCGCGCGCGGCGAGCTCGACCACTTCTGGGATCTCGTCGAGGGTCTCGACGGCCTGCCGCGCCACGTCGCCATGCATCCCTGCGGGGTGCTGCTCTCCGACGCCACCCTGCGCGATCGCACCCCGGTGCAGCCCAGTGCCCAGGGCTACCCGATGAGCCAGTTCGACAAGGACGACGTCGAGGAGCTCGGCCTGCTCAAGCTCGACGTCCTCGGCATTCGCATGCAGTCTGCGCTCGCCCACGCCGTCGACGAGGTCGCCCGCGTCGACGGCGAGCGCGTCGATCTCGACGCGGTGCCCCACGACGACGACCGCGCCTTCGCCCTCATCCGGTCCGCGCACACCCTCGGCTGCTTCCAGATCGAGTCACCGGGCCAGCGCGAGCTCTTCGGCAAGTTCGCGCCCGAGACCTTCGGCGACCTCATCATCGATATCTCCCTCTTCCGTCCGGGCCCGGTGAAGTCCGACATGGTGACGCCGTTCCTCAAGGCACGGCAGGGCTGGGCCGAGGCCCTCTACATCCACGACGACCTGCGCCCGATCCTCGAGGAGACCCACGGCGTCGTCGTCTTCCACGAGCAGGTGCTGCGCATCATCGCGACGATGACCGGCTGCTCTCTGGCCGAAGCCGACGAGACGCGGCGCAGCATGGGCTCACCGGAGGGGCAGGACGACGTGCGGGCCTGGTTCTACCCGGCGGCCCTCGCCCACGGCTATGCCCTCGACATCGTCGACCGGGTGTGGGAGGTGCTCCGCGCCTTCGCCTCCTTCGGCTTCTGCAAGGCGCATGCGGCGGCCTTCGCGCTACCCACCTACCAGTCGGCGTGGTTCAAGGCGCACCATCCGGCGGCGTTCCTCGCCGGCGTCCTCACCCACGATCCGGGCATGTACCCCAAGCGGCTCATCGTCGACGATGCCCGCAGCCTCGGCATCGCCATCCTCGGGCTCGACGTCAATTCCTCCGGTACGACGTACGCGATCGAGAAGGTGCTGCCCGGCGACGAGCCGCCACCGTCCATCCTCGGCGCGCCGAGCCGCTCCGCGCCGCCGCCGGAGCTGCCCGATGGCCGCGCCTATGGCATCCGGCTGTCGCTGGCCGACGTCAAGGGGATGAGCGATGCGGAGATGGAGCGCATCGTCGCGCGCCGTCCCTACTCCTCCCTGTCGGACTTCTGGCATCGCGCCGCCGTGAGCCAGCCCATCGCCGAGCGGCTCGTGCTCGCCGGCGCCTTCGACTCCCTCTACGGCATCGGGAGCAACCCCGCCGGGCTGCGCCGTCGCGGTCGGGTCACCCGGCGCGACCTGCTGCTCCAGGTCGCCGACCTCGCCCGCGGCGGCCCGCGGCGGCATCGCACCGAGAGCGAGGTGGAGCAGCTCAGCTTCGACTCCCTCGCCGTCGATACGCCGCCGCCGCTGAGCGGGCTGCCGGAGATGACGGCGGGCGAGCGGGTGCGTGCCGAGTTGGAGATCCTCGGCCTCGACGTCAGCCACCACGTCGTCGACTTCTACGCGCCGATGCTCGATGCGCTGTCCGGGATGAGGCCGCCGCTGGTGCGCGCCCGCGACCTGCTCTCCTGCCGATCGAAGGCCGAGATCCTCATCGCAGGAGTCAAGGTCGCCGTGCAGACCCCGCCGGTGCGCAGTGGCCGCCGCGTTGTCTTCATCACCCTCGACGATGCCACCGGCCCGGTCGATGCCACGTTCTTCGAGGATGCGCAGGGGCCCTACGCCGCGACCGTCTTCGGGTCGTGGCTGCTGCTCGTGCGCGGCGAGGTCCGCCGCACCGGGCCGCGCGGCATCTCCCTGCGGGCCACGGGAGCCTGGGAGCTCGGCCGCGTGCACGACCTGTGGTCGGCCGAGGGACTCGATGCCGTGCACGCCCTCATCGGGGAGTCACCGCGACCGGAGCAGCCGACCGGCTCACGTCGAGTGCTCGTCCACGCCAGCGGCTTCCGCCAGTCTCCCTACGCCGATATCCGGCCCGCGGGCGACGACCCGGCGAAGGCACCGTCGAAGCTGTGGCACTCCAGTCCGGGGAGCAGCGGGTGGTAGGCGCGAGGATGGGCGCATGAGCCGCAGTCAGATTCGCCGCGTGGCCGGTGCCACCGGACTCGGCTCCGACGACAGCGGGTGTCCCATCCTGCACGTCGACATGGATGCCTTCTACGCCTCCGTCGAGCTCATCACCCGCCCCGAGCTGCGCGGCAAGCCCGTCGTCGTCGGCGGCGGCCAGCGCGGCGTCGTCCTGTCGGCCACCTATGAGGCGCGCGCCATGGGCGTGCACTCCGCGATGCCGATGAGCCGCGCCCGGCGCATCGCCCCCGACGCGATCATCATCGAGCCCAGCCACCACCGCTATGCGGAGGTGAGCGCCGGCGTCATGGCGCTCTTCCACTCCATCACCCCGCTCGTCGAGCCGCTCAGCCTCGACGAGGCTTTCCTCGACGTGTCCGGCGCCGTGCGCCGGCTCGGCTCGCCCACGAGCATCGCCGAGCTCATCCGCGCCCGCGTCTACGACGAGCAGCGCATCACCTGCAGCGTCGGCGTCGCCCCCAGCAAGTTCATCGCCAAGCTCGCCTCCACCCAGGCCAAGCCCGACGGGCTGCTCGTCGTGCCCGCCGACGCCGTCGTCGCCTTCCTCCATCCCCTGCCGGTGGCAGCGCTGTGGGGAGTGGGGGAGCGCACCGAGGAGCGCCTCGTCTCCCTCGGCCTGCGCACCGTCGGCGACATCGCCCACACCCCGGTCGACACCCTCGTCCGCGCCCTCGGCCAGTCCTCCGGCCAGCGCCTGCACGACCTCGCCTGGGGGCGCGACGATCGCGATGTCGTGCCCGACGCCGCCGAGAAGAGCATCGGCAACGAGGAGACCTTCGCCCGCGATGTCGACGA
>JBPCSL010000060.1:0-5992 GCA_051007175.1 Candidatus Nanopelagicales bacterium | reverse complement strand
GAGCGAGGAGACCACCGAGGAGGAGTGGGATCGCGTCGTCGGCGTCAACCTCAAGGCGGCGTACTTCGTGAGCTCGGCCGCGATCCCGCACCTGGAAGCGACGGGCGGCAGCATCGTGATGCTCTCGAGCGACGCCGGCATCCAGGGCAACGCGGGCGCGGCGGTCTACAGCGCGAGCAAGGGCGGGGTCAGCAACCTCGTCCGCGCACTCGCGCTGGAGCTCGCGCCGCGTGGTGTCCGCGTCAATGCGGTGTGCCCTGCCGACGTCGAAACCACCATGCTCCAGGGGCAGGCGCGTGACTTCGGTGGCGACGATCCCGAGGGCTACCTCGCCAAGCTGCGATCGGCGTATCCGCAGCGAGATCGTGCGAGGTTCCTTCAGCCCGCCGAGGTGGCCGAGGTGGTGTGGTTCCTGGCCCAGCCGCAGGCGGCCGGTGTCACCGGGGCCAATTGGGCCATCGACTTCGGCCTGTCGGCCGGCATATAGCGAAGAGGGCACCCCCTTGCGCGGCAGGTTTCGGGACCGTTCTTTGGGCTGATCTGCAAGATGAGCGTGCAGATCAGCCCAAAGAACGCTCAGGTCATCGCGCTGCGGAGGTCCAGGTGCCGGCGTTGGCGGTGACCGGAAACGAACGACGCCCCGTCGGACGGTCCGCGATCTGCGGGGGTCCGACGGGGCGTCGACCTATGCGTAACTAGCTGGGGTCGCGACGGAAGACCATCTTGACCGTCGTGGTCTTGCCATCGCGGTCTTCCATGCCGGTGAAGATCACCATCTTGGTGGGCATACCGGAGCTCATGCCGGAGAACTTGACCTGGTAGGCGCGGGGGTCGTTGTCGGCGCCATTGGCCACGAAGACGATCGACTGGTGAGGCGAGTTGCCGATCTTGAGAGTGGCGAAGTCACCCTTGTCGAGATTGCGGCTGCTGAAGATCTGGAGATTGGTCTTGTAGGTGTAGTCGGTGTTCAGCTCCAGGTACTGGCCGGCCTTGCAGCTGACTGGCGGCGCGGGAGGCGGCACCGGAAGGCTGCCCGGGCACTTGATCGTGGTCTTGTTGATCTTGAACGCCTCCAGGGACCAGGCGCCGTAGTAGGTCCCGTCGGCGTGGGCGGCCGTGGCGGGCACGAGGGCGATGCCGGCAACGACCGCGGTCGCACCGGCGGCGCCGAGAAGGCGCTTGAGAGAGGACTTCATTGCACTCCTTGCTAGAGGGTAGGACCGAAGGCGCCAGTATGGCGCCCCCGAGTCCCCCGCGACAGCGTGTTGGCACGGTTCCCTAGACCGTGACGTCGGCGAGGGCCCTGTCACGACGTGAGCGCCGTCCCTCACCGGTCACCACCAGCACCACGCCTCCCAAGACCACGATGAGCCCGACGAGGACGTCACTCGTGATGGCCTCGCTGTAGAACAGCAGGCCGAGCAGGACGGCCACGGCGGGATTCACGTAGGCGTACGTCGATGCCAGCGAGATGGGGGCCTTGTTGATGAGCCAGACGAAGGAGCTGAACGCCACCACCGACCCCGCGACGACGAGGAAGACCCAACCCGCCCAGGAGCGCCCTGTGATCGTGCTGATGTCCACTCTCTCGTCGATCATCAGTCCGATCACCAGGAGCGCAGTGCCCCCGCCGAGCAATTCGTAGGTCGTGAGCGTGAAGGAGTCCTTGGGGGTTGGCATGCGGGCGGAGAAGAAGCTGGTGGTCGCCCAGATGGTGGAGGAGATGAGGATCATGACGCTCCAGAAGACGACGTCGCCGTCGCTTCCGGACACGGGCCTCGTGCCACCGGGCAACAGCATCCAGCCGATCCCTGCCAGGCCGATGACGACCCCGAGCAGCGTGAGGCCCGGGGGACGGTCCCCGGTGATAACACGCCAGATGACGATGGTGAGGGGCGTCGACGCGATGATGAGCGCCATCACGCCGGTAGGCACATAGAACTCCGCGAGGCCGACGGTCCCGAGGCCCACGCCCAGCATGGCGATCCCGATGAAGAGCGACGTGGCGAGCTCGGTGCGCGTGACTCGGAGTGACGACCAGCCGCGCATGAGTCCGGTGACGACAATCATGATCGCGAAGGCCACGAGGAAGCGGGTGCCCATGGCAAGGAAGGGTGGAATCGACTCGGTGGCAAACCTGATCCCCATGTAGGTCGAGCCCCACACGATCCAGACGATGATGAGGTTCGTCCAGAGCAGGGGGCCAGTGCTGACCTTTGCCTCGGGGGTCATGGTGATCGCACTCTAGACCGGAGGATGAGCCACGGATGACGCGGTTGTCGACGGACTCGGGACCAAAGTCCCGTCGATGCTGGACTGATGCCGGGCATTAATTGACCATACGGGCGACACGATGTCCTCATGAATGCCTTGGACCTCGCACGCTGGCAGTTCGGCATTACGACCGTCTACCACTTCCTCTTCGTCCCCCTCACGATCGGCGGCGCCTTCTTCGTCGCGGGATTCCAGACCGCCTGGGTTCGCACGAACAATCCGCGCTACCTGCAACTCACGAAGTTCTTCGGGAAGCTCTTCCTCATCAACTTCGCGATGGGTGTCGTCACCGGCATCGTGCAGGAGTTCCAGTTCGGCATGAACTGGAGCGTGTACAGCCGCTTCGTGGGAGACGTCTTCGGGGCGCCCCTCGCCATGGAGGGCCTCCTGGCGTTCTTCCTCGAGTCGACCGTCCTCGGGCTGTGGATCTTCGGCTGGGACCGGCTGCCCAAGAAGGTCCACCTGGCCACCATCTGGGCCGCGGCCATCGGCACCATGGTGTCGGCGTACTTCATCCTCGCCGCCAATGCGTGGATGCAACATCCCGTCGGCTTCACCGTGGATCCGGAGACCGGGCGCGCGGTGCTCAATAACATCGGTGCGGTCCTCTTCCAGAACACCGCGGTGATCGCCTTCCTGCACACGATGTTCGCGTGCGCCATCACCGCCGGTGCGGCCGTCGTGGGCATCGCGGGCTACAAGATGATCAAGAAGCGCCAGATCGACGTCTTCCGCCCGGCAATGAAGGCCAGCGGCATCGTCATCCTGCTTGCTGCGGTGGGCCTCGCCATCACCGGTGACATGGACGCCAAGATCATGGTCCAGCAGCAGCCGATGAAGATGGCGGCGGCGGAAGGCCTCTACGAGACCACCGCCAACGCACCGTTCTCCATCCTCAGCATCGGCGACCTCTCCGGCGCGCAGGCGACACGGCTCATCGAGGTGCCGGGGCTGACCTCCTACCTCGCCACCGGCTCCTTCGACGGCACGGTGCAGGGCGTCAACAACATCCAGGCCGAGTACCAGCAGACCTACGGTCCGGGCAACTACTCGCCCTGGGTCCCGATCACCTACTGGGGCTTCCGCTTCATGATCGGCTTCGGCCTCCTGGCAGCGCTCTTCGCGCTGTGGAGCCTCTGGAGATTCCGCGGCGCGCGCGATCCCAAGGACGGGCCCCTATCGAAGCTGTACGTCGTGAGCGCAGCGGGCATCGTCCTGGCTCCCCTCGCGGCGAATTCCTTCGGCTGGATCTTTACGGAGATGGGCCGTCAGCCGTGGATCGTCTTCGGCCAGCAGCTCACGGCGTCGGCGGTGTCACCGCTGGTGAGCCCTCTCGAGGTGTGGATCACCATGCTCGGATTCACGCTCGTCTACCTGGTGCTCGCCATCATCGAGGTGCGACTGCTGCTCACCTACATCAAGCGCGGCGCCCCCGAGGACGTCGTCGCCGACCCCTACGCCGACGCGGTCGAGGCGCAGAAGAACGACGCCGATGCAGACCTCTACTTCGCCTACTGACCGGAGCGACTCGCCATGGATACGAACACTCTCGTTCTCATCTGGTTCGGACTCATCGCCATCCTCTGGATCGGCTACTTCATCCTCGACGGCTTCGACCAGGGCGTGGGGATCCTGCTGCCCTTCATCGGCACCGACGAGCTACGTCGACGCGTCATGATCAACACCATCGGTCCGGTCTGGGACGGCAATGAGGTCTGGCTCCTCGTGGCCGGCGGCGCGACCTTCGCGGCCTTCCCCCTCTGGTACGCCACGATGTTCAGCGGCTTCTACCTCGCGCTCTTCCTGGTCCTCTTCGCGCTCATCATTCGCGGCGTGGCCTTCGAGTACCGGGGCAAGCGCGACTCCGCGGCCTGGCGTCGGGGCTGGGATTGGTGCATCTTCGTCGGGTCGTTGCTCCCGGCCCTGCTCTTCGGCGTGGCCTTCGGCAACGTCGTGGGCGGGTCACCCATCGAGCCCGTGCAGACGACGCTCCCCGGCTTCGCGAACTCGCTGAACTTCACCGGCAATCTCTTCAGCCTGCTCAACCCCTTCTCGCTGCTCCTGGGCGTCATGACCCTTCTCGTCTTCACGACGCAGGGTGCGATCTACCTCGCCCTGAAGACGAAGGGCGAGGTCCGCGAGGCGGCCCGCAAGGCGGCCCTGCGCGTGGGCATCGTGGCGGCGCTGGTGGCCGTGGCCGCGCTGCTGTGGGCGCAGGCCTTCTCCGGCCGCGTGATGGTGACCTTGCCCATGGTGCTCGTCGCGGCGGTGGCCTTCCTGGGGGCGCTCGCGATGACCTGGCGCGGTCGCGATGGCTGGGCCTTCGTTCTTTCCTCGGCGACCATCGCCTTCGCGGTGGCGGCACTCTTCGTGGGGCTGTGGCCGAACGTCATGGTGAGTTCGATCGATCCGGCGTTCAACCTGACGGTCTATAACGCCTCATCGCAGCAGTACACCCTGACCGTGATGACGATCGTGGCGTTGGTCATGACGCCCATCGTGCTCATCTACCAGGGCTGGACTTACTGGGTCTTCCGCAAGCGCATCAGCACCTCGATGATCCCGCCTGAGCCTCAGGCCGGTCGAGGCGACGACAGGTTTGCGGGAGCTTCACTCGGGTGACATGACGCGTCGACTGCGCGAGGCAATGCGGCGGTCGGCGAAAGGCGGCGAGGCGGTGCGTCCGGGGGGACCTGCGCCGCCTCGTCCCATGTCCCGCGCGAGAGGATGACGCTGTGAGGCCACTGGACCCGCGTCTCCTGCGCTATGCGCGCAGCGTGCGCGGCTTCGTTGCACTCTCCGTGGTGCTCGGGGCTGCGATCGCCGTCCTCGTCATCGTCCAGGCGCGGCTGCTCTCCACGGCCATCGTGGACGTCGCCGAGGGTCGCGCGACGTTGAGCACGGTGTCCGGCGTTCTCCTCGCTCTGGCCTGCGTGATCGGCGCGCGTGCGCTCATCAGCTGGCTGGCGGAGGCTTCGGCCTACCGCACCTCCGCGCGTGCCAAGGCCGAACTGCGTGAAAGCGCGCTGGACCACGTGCTGCGGCTCGGACCCGGCGGTCCCGCAGGCACGGATCCGGGGGCGGTCGCCACCCTCGTCACCCGTGGCGTCGACGCACTCGACACCTACTTCGCGCGGTATCTCCCGCAGCTCGTCCTCGCCGTCATCGTGCCCGTCGCCGTACTGCTCACGATCCTGGGGCAGGACATCCTCAGCGCGGTCATCATCGCCATCACGCTGCCGCTCATCCCGCTGTTCATGATCCTCATCGGCCTCTACACGCGCTCGCGCGTCGACCGTCAGTGGGCGACCCTTGCCCGGCTCTCCGGCCACTTCCTGGATCTCGTTGCAGGCCTGCCCACCCTCAAGGTGTTCGGCCGCGCCAAGGCACAGGCCCAGGCCATCGAGGCGATCGGCGAGCGCTACCGCAGCACCACGATGGGCGTCCTGCGCATCACCTTCCTGTCGTCATTGGCCCTGGAACTCCTCGCCAGCCTTTCGGTGGCGCTCGTGGCCGTCTCCGTCGGCATTCGCCTGGCCGAGGGCCAGATCGGGTTCTCCGCCGCGCTCTTCATCCTGGTCCTCGCGCCCGAGGCCTACCTGCCCATCCGGCTGGTCGGCCAGCACTTCCATGCCGCGGCGGAAGGCCTCGGCGCAGCCGACCAGGTCTTCACCCTCCTGGAGCAGCCGCTCCCCGCGACCGGCGACGACGCCGACAT
>JBPCSL010000059.1:0-33561 GCA_051007175.1 Candidatus Nanopelagicales bacterium | reverse complement strand
GACCGCCCACTCGGCCTCCATGAGATCGGCGACCATTTCGATCTCCCTCTGCGGGAACGACGGGAAATGGCTGTCGGGGTGCTTGGTGCGCAGCGAGAGGAAGTTCATGAGGGCCCGAGCGTTCATCGTGACGTACATGGAGGAGTACGTCGCGACGGGTAGCACCCCTCGTGCGACCTCGCGCGCCACGCCCGCCGCGAGCATCTCCTTATAGGCGGCATACGCCGTGCGGCACGCCGCCTCGGTCTGCGCCACGACGACGCGGTGCTGCTCGGCGGTGCCCTCGACGAACTCGTAGGCGCCGGGCTTGCCCTGCTGCACAAGGCGCCGCTCGGGCGCGGGCACGTAGAACACGGGACGGAGCTCGCGGTAGCGGCCACTCTCCTCGTTGTAGGAGGCGATGCGATGCCGCATGAACTCGCGGAAGACGAAGATGGGCGCCGACACGAAGAAGGTCATCGACGTGTGCTCGAACGGCGTCCCGTGCCGGTCGCGCATCAAGTAGTTGATGAGGCCGCGAGCCTTCTCGGGGTCGGCGTCGACATCGTCGAGCGAGGACTCCCCCTTGGTGGACACGCGTGCGGCCCAGATGACATCGGAGTCGCGGGCCGCGGCCTTGACGAGTTCGACCGTCACGTCGCTGCGGAACTGGACTTCCTCGAACTCCGGCACCCTCGATCACCTCCGCGCACGACCCTACTGGTGGCCCTGGTCCGCCACGGTGATAGGCAGGGGCCATGTCGGAGCCCGATCGCGTGCGCCTGGCGCGCACGTCCGACGTCGATGACGTCGCTCGCGTGCAGGTCCGGGCATGGCGCACGGCGTACGGCGGAATCTTGCCCGCCGAGATTCTGGGCTCCCTCGACGAATCCGATATCGCGCTGGAGTGGGGGCGTGCCCTGCTGCAGCCCGGACGGAGCCGCCTCCTCGTGGCCTTGACCGAGGATCGCGTCGTCGGCGCGGCGGCCATCGGCCCCTCGACCGATCCCGACGCCGTGGAGGCCGGGGAGATTGACCTACTCGTCGTCGATCCCGAGGAGTGGCGTCGAGGTCACGGGTCGCGGCTCCTGGCGGCGTGCGTCGACCTGCTCGTGGAGATGGGCTTCCGGGAGGCACTCACGTGGATGCCCCTGTCCGACGAGCCTAGGCGCGCCTTCCTGCAGTCAGCGGGATGGGGTCCCGACAGCGCATTCCGGGACCTCGAGGTGGGCGAGGGTCGCACCGTGCGCGAGGTGAGACTCGTCACGGTCATTGCCGACTGACACGTCGCCTCGCTGCCTCATTGTGGTGGCAGCCCCCCCGACGCTGCCACCGGGGCAATTCCACCCGTGACGGGGCGCCACGGCAAGCGTCTCGGAGTCCCCCCGCGGGGGGACACCGACACCGTGTCCTTACGAGCCGGGCAGGAGACCGTCATCCCGAGCCGCCGCATACAGCTCGGTCCTCGTCCGCGCCTCGCGCCCCGCGGCTGCGTATTTCGCTCTCACCCGGTCGAGGTACTCCTTCACCGTGTGCGGGGAGACCTCCATGCGGTGGGCAATCGCCGCGATCTTGAGCCCGGAGGCGTAGAGGCGCAGGCACAGCAACTCCTGCGCGCTGAGCGAGGGTCGCTGAACATCCGACGCCATGACCACGGCAAGGTCGATCGTGAGGTGGACCTCGCCGCGGGACACGTGATCCACCGCGGCCAGCAACTCGTCGAGGGACGCGCCCTTGGACACGAAGCCCAAGGCGCCTGCGCGCATGCCTTCCAGGATGACGTCAGAGGTCGCCGTGGCACTGAGCAGGAGCACACCCACGTCCTGCGAGCGCGCCAGCCTCACGCGCTCCGCCAGCGATGCCGGGTGCCCTGGGAGGACGACGTCGAGGAGGAGCACGTTGGGGCCGCATGCCAGGGCCTGAGCCAACGACTCCCCCGCGTAGACGACATGAGGTGCCGGGACGCTCTCCGCTCGGCTCATGAGTGCTGACAGCCCCTCGCGCACAAGCTCGTGATCGTCGACGATGGCGACCCGGACAGGCTCAGGCGTCATGTCTTAGCTCCCACTCGCGGAAGAGGTCGCCCTCGCCATCGGCTGACGTGAGTCGGGCCACGAGACGGTCCTCTTCCCAGCCCGTGGTGACGCGAACCGCTGACCCCGGAGACATCACCAGGATCTCCTCAGCCGGAATCGCCATGGACACGGCCGCCGAATCCGGGGGTGGCTGCGTGAGGTCAGCGTCAACGAAGATATCCCGATGGCGTGCGTCGACGACCAGGCCGAGCAGCGAGGCCGGCAGGTGGCCTGCGGCGGGGTCGAGCCTCACGACGGAGCGGGCAAAGCGCTCCTCCAGCGCGCACATCGCGCGCGTGCCTGGGTCGCGATAATCGAGGCTGCCCTCCCTCAGACCCTCCAGGAGCGGGACGGCAAACCGGGCCACCGGGGCATAGCGAGCGCGCCGACGCTCGGCGTCGAGGCTCAGTGCCTCCTCCGCGGCCGTCGAAGCGATCACCCGGCTCATGCTCGTCGCGTACTGGCGCGCGCGCCGGTGCATGGATTCGGCGAAGACAGCGGCAATCACCAGCATGAGCGAGCCGGGACGCAGTAACTCCCACGGGTCGCCTCCCTGTGCCAGGACCCAGGCGGCAAGCGCCGGCAGAATGGTCCATCGGGGGCCGAGCATCACGGCCGTGAAGAGCAGCGCCAGGCCTACCTCCGATGACCAGGTGCCCCACGCGGGGAGCGCGGTGCCATCGAGGGCCCCCATCTCGCCCGAGTAGACAACAACGGGGGCAGCCATCGCGATGAGCACGCCCAGCAGCGGACGCCAGGAGCGAGGCAGGGCGGCCCCGGTCAGGCCAACGCGGGCGGCCACGGAGGGGACCAGTCCGAGGGGGACCGCGAACGCGAGCGCCGCTCCGAGCGCGAGGAGCGCCAGGCCCGGCCTCGTGTAGTCGCCCAGGCTCGCGCCTAGCACGACGAGTCCGTAGAGCAGGAAGGTCGCAAGAAAGGGCGGCGCAATCTGGGGAAGAACCCTGAGGACGTCGGATTCGAAGGCGGACGCCGACACGACCGGCTGCTCCCAGGTCACGGTGACGAGCGTGCCCCCGGGCGGTCCCGCGAGCACCTCGGCACTCCCCCCGACATTTCCCATGGCTCCGACGATGGACACGGGAATGCCGAGCCCCTTCGACTTCACCTGCTCCGGCAGACCGACCCCGTCGTCCGCGATGGCGACGCGGAGATGGCGAGCGTCCGCCTGCACCGTCACTCGCACTTCTTCCGCAGCGGCATGCCGGACGACATTGCGGAGAGCCTCAGCGATGGCGGTGCCGGCCGCCTCGACGACCCGCGGAGGCAGCCCTACGGCCCGCGCATCGACTCCCTCCCACAGGACGGTGACCCCATCCGCGCGCAGGTTCTCCACCTCGTCGCGCACGTCCTCCCACGAGCCGCGTGGATCGGTGGCACCCGCCGACGTAAGGGACCGCAGCTCGCTGGCCGCCTGACCGCAGCGTGTCCGCACCTCGTCCGCCCGGTCATCCAGCCCGCCACGTGCGATGGCAGCGAGGGTGTTGAGCACTCGGTCATGGAGGCGGCTCTCATGTTCGAGGGTCGCCCGAGCAAGCTCCAGGTCGGCGAGGGCCTGCGCCTCCGCCTGCACCTGCTCCGCGTGAGCGGCATCCAGTCGGCCCCCGGTTGACCTCAGGCCCCACACGAGGACCACGGCACCGCAGCCGAGCGCTGCGCCATACAGCGAGAACATCGCCGCATCCACGAAGGGAGACCCTGAGGTGACGACGAGTTCCCCGCCAGAAACCACGCTCGCCGCGGCGACGACGGCGATCGCGGGTCCGGTGCGCAGAGTAAGGGCCGCCACGGCGCAGGCCACGGCCGACATCAAGGACGCGGCGGGCCACCCCGACCCACTCGGCTCCAATCCCAGCACGAGCACGCAGGCGACGACGAGGGACAGGTCGAGCAGCCGCATTCCCGAAATCCGCTCGCGCATTGCCGACGGACCCCACAGTGCGAGGAATACACAGGTCAGGCCCACCACGGTGGCGACTACCGCGCCGATGACCAGGGGTTGCCCATCGGACAACGCTCGGGGCGCGATCTCGGAGAGGGTCCAGGCAAGCTGCCAGAGCAGGGCGAAAATCGTGAGCCCGCGCTCCACATAGTGCGACGGCGTACCGCGCGGAGGCCGGGGGATCAACGCAGATCGGAGTGGAGTCGTCATTCCTCGAGCAGCGCCCCTGGATTCATCACCCCGGACGGATCCCACTGGGCCTTCACCGCGCGCAAGGCACGCAGCCCGAGCGGCCCGATCTCGTCTTCCAGCCACGCCGCGTGATCGCGACCCACCGCATGGTGGTGCGTCACGGTGGCGCCCTGGCCCACGATGGCCGAGGTCACCGATTCCTTGGCCTGCTGCCACTGTCGCTCGGGCTCCTGCTGGTCCGCCACCGCCAGCACGGTGGTGTAGAGCGATGCCCCGGTCTCGTACACGTGGGAGATGTGCGACATCACGTAGGGACCGGGCGGCGATGCCAGGGACTGCGCCAGCGTGGAATGCACGCTCGCGCGCAGCGCCGGGAGCTCGCGCCATGTCGTGGCGGTCTCCACCGTCTCCACGAGGAAGCCGCGGTCCATGAGCTCATCACGCAGGTAGGGCCCGTGGAACCGTCCTCGCTGCCACGAGTCGCCGACGCGGCGCCCCAGTGACACGGCCCCGTGGCGACGCAGCGCCCTCAACGTCGCGGCCCGTCGGTCGCGCACGGCCGTCCCATCTGTGCCCTCCCAGCCGAGGATGGCCAGCGCGGCGCGCGACGGATCCACGCCGCGGACACGCAGATAGCGCTCGAGTGCCTGGGCCGCCATGCCCGTGGGCCCCGACATGAGCAGCGTGGTGGTGGTCTCCTCCTCGTCCGACAGGCGCATGACATCGGCGGTGACGCGCCCCTGGGCCGCATCCCGGAATGCCTCGCGACCCGCGTCGAAGCCCGGGAACAGGACGCCCTCGTACAGGCGCGTGTCGGGAAGCCGGCGCACGCGCAGCGTGATCCGCGTGATGACGCCGAAGACGCCCTCGCTGCCGACGAGCAGGCCGCGCAGGTCCGGGCCGGCCGCGGTCGAGGGGCCGCGGCCGAGCTCGAGGGTGCCCTGGGGGGTCGCGACCAGGATCGACTCGACCATGTCGTCACTGCGCCCGTAGCCCGTCGAGGCCTGTCCCGCCGAACGCGTCGCGACATAGCCGCCGATGCTTGCCCGCTGCCAGGACTGCGGGAGGTGGCCGAGGGTGAATCCGCGCGCGGCGAGGAGCGGCTCCAGCCGCGGGCCCGTGATCGCCGGCCCCACGGTCGCCAGAGCGGACACCGGATCGACGGCAAGGAGCCCACCCAGCCGGTCGAGGACGAGGGCGACGTGCGGATGACGTGCGCGGAGGCCGCCCACCACCGAGGTGCCACCGCCGACGGGCACGACCGCGACACCCCGATCGGCGCAGACGGCCAGCACTCCGAGCACCTCTTCGTGCGTCGCGGGGCGGACGACGGCGTCGGGTGCATCCTCGATATCGCCGCGCCGGCGACGTGCGTAGTCGGAGAAGGAAGCACCGCCCAGGTGCGCCAGCCGCATGTCGCCGTCGGTACTCGCGTACTCGTCGCCGACGATCCGGCGCAGCTCCGACAGCGCAGCATCTGGCATGCGTGACGCCGGCAGCTCCCAACGCTCGACGGGCACCGAGGGCCACGGTCGCGGCGTGCCGACATGGGATGCGAGGAAGGCACGCATGCGGTCGTCGACCTCCACCGGGTGCGCAGGGCGCCCCCAGCGCGAGGAGAGGGTGAGGTCGTCGGCCGCCATGGGACCAGTCTGCACGTAGCCGGGATCGCATGGCACGCTGCTGCCGTGCGCCCGCTTCCCCAGGACCTCACCCGGGACCGGCGCGCTCGGGAGACTGAGTCGCTGGCGGGCGGGGCCGAGGTCGACGTCCTCGTGGTCGGCGGCGGCGTGACCGGAGCAGGTATCGCCCTCGATGCGGCGACCCGCGGCCTCGCGGTGGCCCTCGTGGAGGCCGAGGACCTCGCCTTCGGCACCTCGCGATGGTCCAGCAAGCTCGTCCACGGCGGTCTTCGCTACCTCGCCCACGGCGACGTCGCCGTCGCCTGGGAGAGCGCGGTCGAGCGCGGCCATCTCATGGGCACCATCGCCCCGCATCTGGTGCGGCCGCTCCCCCACGTGATGCCGGCCTTCGACGACACTCCCACGGGGGATCGCCTGCTCGTGCGCGCGGGCCTTGGAGCGGCCGATGCCCTGCGCGTCCTGGCCCGCACCCCCCGAGGGGCACTCGGGCGCGCGCGCACCATCGCCCCGGAGGACGTGGTCGACCTCGTCCCCGCCATCGATCGCTCGCGCGTGCGCGGCGGGACCGTGCACTGGGACGGCCAGCTGGTCGACGACGCTCGCCTCGTGACCGCCATCGCACGCACTGCGGCGGGCTTCGGGGCGTCCATCCTCACGCGCACGCGTGCAGTGTCGGTGCGCGACGACGGCGCACGCGTGCTCGACGAAGTCCACGGGGTGGAGTACGACGTCCGCGCGCGACGCGTGATCGTGGCCGCCGGCGTCTGGACGGGGACCCTCGACCCCGCCACGCGCATCCTGGCGTCGCGGGGCTCGCACGCCCTGCTGGATCCCGCCGCCCTGGGATACCCGAAGGCCGCGCTCACGGTCCCGGTCCCCGGCGAGCGCGGGCGCTATGTCTTCGCGCTGCCGACCCTCGACGGCCCCGTCATCGCGGGCATCACCGACGAGCCGGTCCCCGGCCCGGTCCCCGATGTGCCGATCGCCCCCGGTGACGACATCGACTGGATCCTCGACCGGCTGTCGTCCGCCCTGGCGCGCCCCCTTGCCCTCGAGGACGTCATCGGCACCTACGCCGGCCTGCGCCCCCTGGTGGCCCCCGAGTCCGACACGGGCGAGAGCGCCGACATCTCCCGCCGGCATCTGGTGCACCGACGCGGGGACGGCGTCGTCGTCGTCACCGGCGGCAAGCTCACGACCTATCGCAGGATGGCTCAGGACGCACTCGATGCGGCGGAACTCCGTGACGCCGGGCCGTGCGTCACGGCACGGCTTCCCCTGGTGGGCGCCCGCCGCGCGACACTCGGCGCGGGTGTCCCGCGGCGCCTCGCGCAGCGCTACGGCTCGGAGGCTGCTCGCGTGGCCGCTCTGGCCGACGACGATCCGTCTCTCCTGAAGCCCCTGGCGACGGGCGTCCCGGTGCTGGGGGTGGAAATCGCCTTTGCCGTCCTCGCCGAGGGAGCGCTGGCCCTTGACGACATCCTGCAGCGGCGCACGCGCCTGTCGGTCACACCCGCTCTCCTCGATCGCTCCCGGGATCGGGCTGCCGAGATCGCCACCGTCTGGGACCCGAGCCTGGCGGGGGCATGAGCGCGACGCTGCCCCCCGAGCGACAGCAGGCCATCCGCCGCAATGCGATCGCGCTCGGCCTGGGCACCGGCGCCTACGCCCTGTCGTTCGGCGCTCTCGCCGTCTCGGCAGGGCTGACGGTCTGGCAGGTGCAGGCACTGTCACTGCTGATGTTCACGGGCGCGTCGCAGTTCGCTCTCATCGCCGTGATCGCGGCGGGCGGCGGGGCCA
The DNA here is from genome assembly GCA_051007175.1 of Candidatus Nanopelagicales bacterium. Lineage (GTDB taxonomy): Bacteria > Actinomycetota > Actinomycetes > S36-B12 > S36-B12 > Mxb001. The sequence continues at coordinate 25,912 of JBPCSL010000059.1, read as the reverse complement.
TCGTGGCCGTGGCCACGGCGGCGCTCATCGGCAGCCGCAACACGTTCTATGCGGTGCACATGTCCCGCGTCCTGCACCCGCGCGGGTGGCGCCGCCTCGCGGCCGCGCAACTCACCATTGACGAGTCGACGGGCATGTCGGTGGGCAACTCCGACTCGCCACCGGCCGAGAAGTACGCGTTCTGGGCCACCGGCATCGCGATCTTCGTCTGCTGGAATATCGGCACGCTCATCGGCTCCGTGGGTGCCGGACTCCTCGACGATCCCACGGTCCTGGGCCTCGACGCCGCCGGGCCGGCCGCCTTCCTCGCTCTCGTGTGGCCCCGTCTCACCTCATGGTCCATGCGCGCGGTCTTCGCCGTCTCGCTTCTCTCCGCGGTCGCGCTGACTCCGGCCCTGCCCCCCGGCATCCCGGTCCTGCTGGCTGGCGTCGCGGGCGTCATCACCGGCCTCCTGCTCACGTGGCGCACACCCAAGGAGGAGACGTGATCTGGAGCGCCGTGCTCGTCGGCTCCCTCGCCTGCTACCTCCTGAAGCTCCTCGGCTTCTCAGTCCCGCAGCGCTGGCTCGAGCAGCCGACGATGCAACGCATCACGGTGCTCATCCCGATCGCCCTCCTCTCCGCACTGGTCGGTCTGTGGACGTTCGCGAGCGGACCGGTCATCGGAATCGATGCGAGGGTCCTCGGACTGGGCACGGCCGCCCTGCTACTCGTGATCCGGGCACCCTTCCTCGTCGTCATCCTCGGCGCCGCTGCCGTCACCGCGATCGTGCGGGCGCTCGGCTGGATGCCGTGAGCGCAGATCCCCCGCGCCCCGTCTTCGGCTTTCTGTGGCCGAAGCGCCCGGCAGGCCCCCTGGACGGGGACGCCCGCCAGGAGCGATGGCTCCGGGCGACCCCGCGGGGCCCATGGCGACTCGCCTTCCTCGTCGCCGTCACGCTCACGCTGCTGAGCCTTGCGGCGCCCGCCGCGCTCGCGCTCCTCGCGGCCCCCTCGGCGTACGCGGTTGCGGTGGTCCTGCTCGTCGCCATCCCGGCCGTCGCCCTCACCGCCCGAGGCTGGGCCGCCGGCACCTACGTCAACGACTCCGGACTGAAGGTCTCCTCCGTCCTGCGCACGCACTTCGCCCCCTGGTCGGCCATCGCGCTCGTCCGAGCCGAGAGGCAGGGCGTGCGCTGGCTCGGCACGCCCCTCCGCATCCCGGGCGAGGTGCTCATCGTCGAGGTCATCGCCGCCGACCCGGTGTCCACCACCGTGAGCACGGCGTCGCCCGACCTCTGGCTGCGTCCGCATGCCTGGGAGGCCGCCCGCGATGCACTCACCCAGTGGTGGCGCGAGTCACGATCGGCCTGATTCGAAGAGGCTGCGCGCCCGGCGCATCGCCTCTCGCGCGCGCTTGCGATCGCGTGCCGCGTCGTAGGCGAGGCCTAGGCGGTACCACCCCCGCCAGTCCGCAGGCGCGCTCTCCACCCGTGCGCGCTCCGCGGCGAAGAACCGCTCCGCGTCGGCGGGCTGAATGCGCCCCGACGGCGTACGCGCGAAGTCGTCGACCGGGAGGTCGCCCTCGCGCTCGAGCTCGTGTCCCATGGCCTGCATCGCGTACCCGAAGCTCACCTCGCGCCAGACGACCCACGCCCCGATGACGGGGATGACGAGCACGAAGATGCCGAGGAGGACGGCCGTCGGGCTGCCGGACGCGATGAGCGCCACACCTCGCCAGCCGGCGAGGACCAGGTAGGCGATGACGGCAAGGACGAGTACGGCGGCCCAGCGGCGCGGGGTCATGCCGGAAGCAGTGCGTCGAGCCCCACGGTGAGCCCAGGAACGTCGCCCACGCGACGTACCGCCAGCAGTACGCCGGGCATGAACGACGAGCGATCGAGGGAATCGTGGCGCAACGAGAGGACCTCCCCGGGGTTCCCAAAGAGCACCTCCTCGTGCGCGACGAGACCGCGCACGCGCACGGAGTGCACAGGCACCCCGTCGATTGAGGCGCCGCGCGCACCCTCCGCCGCGTGTGTCGTCGCGTCAGGAGCCGGCGCGCGGCCGGTCTCGCGACGCGCCTGCGCGATCGCGTGCGCCGTGTGCGTTGCGGTGCCTGACGGCGCATCCGCCTTGTCGGGATGGTGGAGCTCGATGATCTCCACGGACTCGAAGTACGGCGCGGCCTCCCGCGCGAACTTCATGAGCAGCACCGCGCCGAGGCCGAAGTTGGGCGCGATCACGACACCCACTCCCGGTGCCTCCCGTAGCCACGCGCGCACCTGCTCGACACGCGCGTCGTCGAATCCCGTGGTGCCGACCACGGCGTGGATGCCGTTCTGGATGCAGAAGCGGAGGTTGTCCATGACGGCGTCGGGCGTCGTGAAGTCGACCGCAACCGTGGCGCCGGCTGCCACCAGGGCCTCCCGGGAGTCGCCCAGGTCGACAGCCGCAGCGAGATGCAGGTCGTCCGCCGCATCCACGGCGCGGACAACCTCGCCGCCCATGCGGCCGGCGGCCCCGATGACGGCCACCCGAATCGCCTCCATGCCGCCAGCGTAGTGGGCGCATTCCAGCGTGCGTGCGGATGCGCGAGCCGGGAGGATGTCCCCATGCGCGTCCGCCTGCTCACTCTCGCCATCGTGTCGTCCGCCCTCGCCACCGTCCTCGTGGCAGCGCCGCCCTCCTCGGCGGCCGATCGCACGGCGGTCCCGCTGCCGGGCATCACCCCGATCCCCAGCGGGCCGATCTTTACCGGAGCGCTCCAGGACCTCGCACAGCGCGGATACATCGAGCGCGAGTACGTGGTCACCCTCACCGACCCGCAGATCTACTCGTATGTCGGCGACACCACGGCGGTGACAGCGTCTCCGGCGCCACCCTCACCGGACGGCGCCTACCGCAGCCGCATCATCGTCCGGATGCCCAAGGACCCGGCCGACTTCAACGGACGCGTCCTCGTCGAGATGATGAACACCACGACGACCGTCGATCTCGACGTGGCTTGGGAGCACTCTCACGGCTACCTCATGCGCGAGGGCTGGGCCTACATCGGCATCACAGTGCAGCAGACCGGCATCAACGCCCTACAGTCCTTCACGCGAGACAAGTCCCGCTACCGCGAGCTCGGACTCAACCTCCGCACCCCGGACGCCGTCGCCGATCTCACGCAGGGATCCCGAGACCCGTCCCTGGCCTGGGACCTCACCTCGCAGGTCGGCGCGCTCGTGTCGCAGGGCGGCGCCACCAGCCCCCTTGCGGCATATGACGTGATGCAGGTCTTCCTCACCGGCCAGTCCCAGATGGCCGGCTACGCGACGACCTACGTCAATGCCATCCACCCGCGCGACCATGTCTACGACGGCTTCCTCGTGGCCTACCGAGGGACGGGCGCCACGAATCTCCAGTACGCCGCTCCCGTCGATGGCCGCACCCCGGCCACGTCGACCTCGCCCGCGCAGCGGCGCCTCGCCGGCGGCGGCACGCCCGTCATCAACCTGCAGACGGAGTCCGATCCGCTGTTCGCCCGCACCGGCGACGACTCCTCGGTGTGGCGCGAGGATGCCGATGCCGCCGACGACCGCTTCCGGCTGTGGGAGGTCGCAGGCTCCTCGCACAACGATCTGTGGGGCGCGAAGCAGGCCCTCACCATCCTCGAGCGCGACTACGGGCTGCCCTTCAAGCCGGCCTGCGACTGGACGGCCCCGACGGGAGTCAACGCCTTCCCCACGCGCTTCGCCTGGAATGCGGCACTGGAGGCCCTCGCGCAGTGGTCCGAGCGCGACATCGCGCCGGCCAGGGCCGCGCGCATCGCGCGGGCCGATGGCGACGTGGCGCGCGATGCCCGCGGCAACGCCATCGGCGGACTGCGCCTGTCGCCGATGGACGTGCCGGTCGCCACGCACATGCCCGAGAGCAAGGGAGGGCTCTTCTGCCCCCTCACCGGCTACCAAACTCCCTTCAGCCGGCGCATTCTCGCGCAGCTCTACCCGACGACGGCCGACTACGTGGACGCGGTTCGCCGGGCCACGCAGGCTGATGTGCGGGCCGGCATCCTTCTGCCCGAGGATGCCGCGCAGCTCGTGCGCAAGGCCAAGCGCGGTCCCTGGCGCGAGGCCCAGACGATCCGGGAGTACTAGGCGAAGGCGAGCTCGTCGCCGAACGGCCCGATGACGGCGTAGGTGGGCTCGCCCCGCAGGAGATCCCGGGCGAGGGCGTGCACGTCATCGTGGGTCACCGCGTCGACGCGGTCGATCACCTCGTCGATCGAGGGGATCTCGTCGTACAGCAGCTCGCCCTTGGCGATGCGGCTCATGCGCGCACCCGTGTCCTCCTGGCCGAGGACGACGCCGCCCTTCATCTGGCCCTTGCCTCGCTGGAGCTCCTCGGCCGTGAGCCCGTGCTCGACCACGTCGGCGATGGCATCGCGGCAGACCTGCACCACGTCGGACACCTTGCCCGGGAGGCAACCGGCGTAGACGCCCGTGAATCCCGAGTCGCTGAAACTGGTGACAAAGGAGTAGACGGAGTAGGCGAGGCCGCGCTCCTCGCGGACGCGCTGGAAGAGGCGGCTGGACATTCCGCCGCCGAGCGCCGCGTTGAGCACGCCGAGGGCGTAGCGACGGTCATCCGTGCGCCGCAGGCCGGGCCAGCCGAGCACGATGTTGGCCTGCTCGAGGGGTCGGGACAGCAGGGCCGTGCGACCCCGGCCTCGAGGGACGGCGCCGCGGGCCGTGGGGGTCCTGATCTCCGGCTGCTCCTCGCCTACGTGACCCGCAAAGGCCTCGCGCACCAGGCGCACGATCTCGTCGTGGTCGACCGACCCGGCCGCTGACACCACGATCCGCGAGGGCACGTAGTTGCGGCGGTAGAAGCTGCGGATGCCGCGCGCCGACAGTCCCGCAATCGTCTCCTGGGTGCCGAGGATGGAGCGACCGAGCGGCGTCGGGCCGTAGTAGGTGTCCATGAAGAGGTCGTGCACGACGTCGGCCGCGTCGTCCTCATTCATGGCGATCTCCTCGAGGATGACCTCGCGCTCGCTCTCGATGTCGCCGGATTCGAGGAGCCCGTTGTTCACCACATCGCACACGACGTCCACGGCAAGCGCGGTGTCGTCGTCAAGGACCCGTGCGTAATAGCAGGTGTACTCCTTCGTCGTGAAAGCATTCATCTCACCGCCGACGGCCTCGATCGCCGCCGAGATCTCCCACGCCGAGCGGCGCCGCGTGCCCTTGAAGAGCAGGTGCTCGAGGAAGTGTGCCGAGCCCATCTGCTGCGGGGCCTCATCTCGTGAGCCCACCCCGACCCACACGCCGAAGGACACCGACCGCACGCCCGGGACGCACTCCGTCACGATGCGGAGTCCGCTGGGCAGGACCGTACGGCGCACGAGCGCGCCGTCGGCCCCTTCCAGGACGGTGCGAGTCTGGGTCCTGCGCACGATCAGGCGTCGGCCGAGGCCGGCTCCTGAGCGCTCGCGGCGGCCTCGTCGAGGACTGGGACGAGCGAGAGCTTGCCGCGCGGATCGATCTCCTTGATCTCGACCTCGACCTTGTCGCCCACCTTGAGGACCTCCTCGACGTTCTCGAGGCGCTTCTTGCCAGGGGCGAGCTTCTTGATCTCCGAGATGTGGAGGAGACCGTCACGGCCCGGCACCAGCGAGACGAACGCGCCGAAGGTCGTCGTCTTCACGACCGTCCCGAGATAGCGCTCGCCGACCTCGGGCATCGTCGGGTTGGCGATGGCGTTGATCTTGGCGCGGGCAGCCTCCGCAGCGGCGCCATCGGAGGCGCCGATGAAAATCGTGCCGTCGTCCTCGATCGTGATGTCGGCGCCGGTGTCCTCCTGGATCTGATTGATGATCTTGCCCTTGGGCCCGATCACCTCGCCGATCTTGTCGACCGGGATGTTCACGGTGATGATGCGAGGCGCGAAGAGCGACATCTCCCCGGGCGCGTCAATGGCCTCCGCCATGACATCGAGGATGGTCAGGCGCGCCTCCCGCGCCTGGTCCAGGGCACCGGCGAGCACCGACGCGGGGATGCCGTCGAGCTTGGTGTCGAGCTGGAGGGCCGTCACGAAGTCGTTGGTGCCCGCGACCTTGAAGTCCATGTCGCCGTAGGCATCCTCGGCGCCGAGGATGTCGGTGATGGCGACGTACTCGGTCTTTCCGTCGATCTCGCCGCTGATGAGGCCCATCGCAATGCCGGCCACCGGGGCCTTGAGCGGCACGCCGGCCGCCATGAGCGACATCGTGCTGGCGCACACCGAACCCATGGACGTCGAGCCGTTGGAGCCGAGGGCCTCGGACACCTGGCGGATCGCGTACGGGAACTCATCGCGCGACGGGAGGACGGGCAGGAGGGCGCGCTCGGCAAGGGCGCCGTGGCCGATCTCCCGACGCTTAGGCGAGCCCACGCGACCGGTCTCGCCGGTCGAGTAGGGCGGGAAGTTGTAGTTGTGCATGTAGCGCTTGCGGTTGTCCGGCGACAGGGTGTCGAGCCACTGCTCCATCTTGAGCATGTTGAGCGTCGTGACCCCGAGGATCTGGGTCTCGCCGCGCTCGAAGAGGGCTGAGCCGTGGACCCGCGGAAGGACGTCGACCTCGGCCGCGAGAACGCGGATATCGCGGGGACCGCGGCCGTCGATGCGCACCTTGTCGCGCAGCACGCGCTCGCGGACGCTCTTCTTGGTGACGCTGCGGAGGGCCGCGCTGATCTCCTTCTCGCGCCCCTCGAATCGGCCCGACAGGGCCGCCATGACGTCGGCCTTGATGGCATCGAGGGCATCCTCGCGCTCGGCCTTGCCCACGATGGTGAGCGCCTGGGCGACCTTCGCGGAGGCGATCTCCGACACGGCGTCGTAGACGTCGTCCTCGTAGTCCAGGAAGACGGGGAACTGGCCCACCGGCTTGGCCGCGGCATTGGCGAGCGACTGCTGCGCCTCGCACAGGGCGCGGATGAAGACCTTGGAGGCCTCCAGGCCCTGGGCCACGATGGTCTCGGTCGGAGCCGTGGCACCGCTCGCCACCAGGTCGATCGTGCCGGTGGTGGCCTCGGCCTCCACCATCATGATCGCGACGTCATCGCCGACGACGCGCCCGGCCACGACCATGTCGAAGACGGCGCGCTCGAGATCGGAGTGGCGCGGGAAGGCGACCCACTGGCCATCGATGAGCGCCACGCGGACGCCGCCGATCGGGCCCGAGAAGGGCAGGCCCGCGATCTGCGTGGACGCGGACGCCGCATTGATGGCGAGGACGTCGTACAGGTCATCGGGATTGAGGGACAGGACCGTGACGACGATCTGGATCTCGTTGCGGAGCCCCTTCACGAAGGACGGGCGGAGCGGACGGTCAATGAGGCGGCAGGTGAGGATCGCGTCCTCGGTCGGCCGGCCCTCGCGGCGGAAGAACGAGCCGGGGATGCGACCCACGGAGTACATCCGCTCCTCGACATCGACGGTGAGTGGGAAGAAATCGAAGTGCTCCTTGGGCTGCTTCGACGCGGTCGTGGCGCTCAGCACCATCGTGTCGTCGTCGAGGAAGGCCGCGACGCTGCCGGCGGCCTGACGGGCCAGCCGGCCGGTCTCGAAGCGGATGGTGCGGGTGCCGAAGCGTCCGTTGTCGAGGACTGCTTCGGTCGTGGTGACGGAACCCTCCACGGGTGTCTCCTTACAGAGGCCGCGAGCACCCGCCGGGTGGAGCCGGTCTTCGATCGAGGCCTACGGGTCACAGGACCCGGAAGCCACTACCGAGGACCGACGTGTGGGGGCGTCGCGGTAATGGACTATGCGGTTGTGGCTCCGCCTAGCGACGGATGCCCAAGCGCTCGATGATCGAGCGGTAGCGCTGGATGTCGGTCTTCTGCAGGTACTGCAGGAGCCGACGGCGCTGGCCGACGAGGATGAGCAACCCACGACGCGAGTGGTGGTCGTGCTTGTGCGTCTTGAGGTGCTCCGTCAAATCGCTGATGCGACGGGTGAGCATGGCCACCTGGACCTCGGGGCTGCCGGTGTCCTGGGGTGATGAGCCGAATTCGGCGATGATCTGCTGTTTCGTGGCAGTGTCGAGTGACATGACTTCCTCTCGGGCGCGGGACCGGGCAGACCCGGGCGTCCGGGGCTTCCGGACTGACACGAATCCCGGGGCGCCCGCCCCAGGACCGTCTCGAGGAGGATATCAGCCCCCCAGAAGCGCCTGCGCCTCGGCGACATCGCGGGCCATCTGCACCTGGAGCTCGGCCACGGACTCGAAGACCTGCTGGCCGCGCAGGCGGCGGGCGAAGTCGACCCCCACCTCCTGCCCGTAGAGGTCAAGATCGTCGCGGCCCAGGGCGAACGCCTCCACGCGTCGCTCGGTGCCGTCGAACTGGGGGTTCGTGCCCACCGAGATGGCCGCGGGCAGCCGCTCCGTCCCCGCGATGAGCCAACCGGCGTACACGCCGTCCGGAGGAATCGCCATCCCCGGCGGCACCTCGACGTTCGCCGTGGGGTAGCCCAGCTCGCGTCCGCGGGCATCTCCGCGCACGACGACACCCTCCACACGATGCGGGCGGCTCAGCGCGTCAGCGGCGGCCTCCATATCCCCTTCAGCGATCCGCTCCCGGATGTACGACGACGACGTGGGCGGCGTCCCGCCCGGACCCTGCGTCACGAGGGGCACTGCCTCGACCTCGAAGCCCAGTTGCACGCCGAGCTCGCGCAGGCCCTCGGCCGTGCCGGCGGCGCCCTTGCCGAAACGGAAGTTCTCGCCGACGACGACGACATCCGCACGGATTCGGGGATCTTCACGCAGCACCTGCGCAAACTCCTCCGGGGAGAGCGCCGAGAGCTCGGGCGTGAAGTCCAGAACGACGACCTCGTCGGCTCCGGCCTGCCCGAGCAGTTCGGCACGACGAGGCACCGAGGTGAGCAGCTCGGGAGCCTGCTCCGGTCGCAGAAGCCGCAGGGGATGCGGGTCGAAGGTCACCGCGACGACCTGCGAGCCATCGGCCTCACCGGCACGCGCCTCCGCGCGGTCCAGGAGCACGCGGTGGCCGTGATGGACCCCGTCGAAGTTGCCGATGGTGACGACGCGCACGTGCGAAGCCTGCCACGAGCGCTCCCGTGGGAGGATGTGGCCTCCCGGGTGCACAGGCCCAGGGACAGGGAGTTGACGTGGCGGAACGCCTGCTGCTGCATATCGGCACGCAGAAGTCGGGTACGACATACCTGCAGCGCGTCCTGGCACGCCTGTCGGGCGAGCTCAAGCGTGAGGGAGTCCTCTACCCGCTTCGGCTCCATGGGCGCCGCGAGGTCTACAACCACGAGGCCGCCGCCTACGGCCTGCTGGGCACGTCGGCTTTCCCGTGGGTCCCCGCGAAGAAGGCCACGGGCCAGCAGGCCTCCTGGGAGGGCCTGCGCCGGAAGGTCCGCGACTGGGACGGCACGGCCATCGTCTCGGGCGAGGCCATCTCGGTCATCAATGCGTCCGATGCACGACGCCTCGTCGAGTCTCTCGGCGTGGCGGACACCCGCGTCATCATCACGGCCCGCGACCTCGGCCGGGTGCTGCCGAGCTCGTGGCAGCAGCACATTCGCAATGGCAGGTCCACGCCCTTCGGCCGCTTCCTCCAGCAGCACGCGGAGCGCCGAGGCGAAGGCGATGCTGCGGAGCGCGCCGCCCGGTGGGATGCCGACCCCGAGCAGACCTTCTGGAGGGCCTACGCGATCGGCACGCTGGTGGAGCGCTGGGCACCGCTCGCGAGGACGGTGAGCGTGGTGACGGTGCCGCGGCGCGGCGCCGGGCCGGACGAGTTGTGGCACCGCTTCCGCAGGTCGCTGGATGTCGGTGCCGCGCTGCCCGAAACGCCGCCCGCGATCGACGACCTCGAGGCCAACGTGGGGCTCACGGAGCCGGAGGTCATGGTGCTGGCCGGCCTCAACAAGCAGATCGACTCTGCCAAGGCGGACGGCGCCGATCCTCGTGCGCTGCGCGCCCGCATCGTGCGCGAGGCATTCGTGACCCGTGAGCACCGCGGGAGCCCGGTCCGGATCCCGCGCGACTGGCGGGAGCGGGTCAGCGAGTGGGCACGCGAGGATGCCGAAGTCCTCCAGTCCACCGCAGCGATCCTCGTCGGGCCGGAGTCGGACCTCCTTGTCGACCCGGCATCCCCTGTGGGCGACGGGCCCGATGCCTACGAGGTGTCGCGCGCCGCCGGAGCCGCCCTCGCCCTTCTCGCGGGCGTCTCCGCGCGCTGAGCCCGCGCCCCCGACGACTAGACTCCTTCCGTGCTCATCCTCGTGTGCGGCATGCACCGCTCGGGCTCCACGCTCGTGTGGCAGATCACCCGCCAGCTCGTCGACGGCCGCCCCGGCCTGCGCAACCCCCGGGGCATCGAGCCTGACGCCTTCCCCGCGGCGGCCGCGGATCCCGAGGACCTGCTGCTCGCGAAGATCCACTACCGGGGCAGCCTCAAGGAGTCGGAGTTCCCCGACGAAGGGGTGCGCTACCTCTACACGTTCCGCGATCCGCGCGACGTCGTGGCCTCGCTCTTCCGCAAGGGGCGATTCAAGCCGGGCAGTCCCAAGCGCGGCCCGCAGAACAGCCGTCTGATCGCCCGCCGCGAGCTCAAGGGCGACGCCTTCTGGCGCGCGCGCTCGGGCGTGTGGGTGGGCCGCTACGAGGACTTCCAGGGTGACGTCCCCGCGCTGGTGCGCGATCTCGCCGGATTCCTCGACATCGACATCACCGATGAGCGCGTGGCCCAGATCGCCGCCGACGTGGACATCGAGCAGCAGCAAGAGCGCGTGTGGGAGTCGCGCACCTCGGGCGTGGACCCCGACCTTCGCGTCACTGCCAACCACATCACGGACGGGCGCCACGGCGCATGGCGCGACACCCTGACGCCCGAGGAGGCGACCGCGATCGAGGCCGAGTGCGCCGAGTGGCTTGTCCGGCACGGCTACGTCGTGGAGACTCCCGCGGGCCAGCGTCGGCTCGGCCGGCATGCGGCGCCTGTCGACCAGGACTCCCCTGACGCCGCCGCATCGATCCCCGTCCCGCTCATAGCCGCCGCAGCCTTCGCTGGCGTCGCGTTCCTGGGACGTCGCGCGTTCCCGCTGCTCTCCTCGGCCCTGTGGGCGGCCTCGGCCGCCGCGGCCGCCTCCACGGCCTACCAGTGGGGGCGACAGGGCGTGGACCCGCGGACGGCCGCGCAGTCACTGCTCGGCCGACTCCGACGACGCGACTAGCGCGCCCAGCCCTCCAGGAGACGGACGAAGTCGGGCCCGTCCCGGCGCCAGTCGGCATGGTCGATGACCCACTGTCGGCCCGCGCTGGCCATCGCACGTCGGCGGACGTCGTCGGCATCGAGTTCGCGGACAGCGGCCGCCGCCGCGGCGGGATCCCCGAAGGGCACGATGATCCCGCCCCCCGACTGCTCGGCCAGTTCGCGCGCCAGCGGGAGCGGCGTCGACACGAAGGGGATGCCGCGCGCCAGGTACTCGTAGAGCTTGGTCGGCATCGAATGCCGGTAATTGGGCTCGTCGCGGAGCAGTGCAAGGCCGACCGTCGCGCCCTCGATCGAGCGGAGGGCCTCCGCATTGGGCACGTAGCCACGCCAGGCGACGTCCCCACGTGCATGGGCGGCCGCCAGGCGATCGGCAATCGCGCCGTGCGCGCCGCCGAGAATGTCCAGGGCCACATCGGGCGACAGGATCCTGCCGACCTCGATGAGGTCATCGCCGCCGCGCTGCTCGGTGAGGGTCCCCAGGTAGACCGCCCGGCCTCGTCCACTGGGCATGGCGGAATCCGGCACCACGGGGACATTGCGCACGATCGGATGCGGCCGGGTGAATCTCTCCGCGTACGCGTCCTCGGCGAGGATGATCCGCACTCGGCGCTCCGCCCATCGCTCGGCACGACGCACCGCCGCCGCCGCGGATGGACGCAGCGGGCCCGGCAGCCAGGACTTCATGCCGACCGCCGCCGCAGTGTCCTCGTGCACGTCCCAGACCACGCGCCGCCCGTCCAGTCCCGCGGCCGCCGCCAGGTGCTCAGGGCTGTGGACGATGATCAGGTCATGCCGCGGCGCCTCCCGCCGAAGCACATGCCGTGCGGCCCGGAGGGATTCTAGGCGGCGACGTCCCTGCGACCGGGGGATGTCGATCGCGCGCATGCCAGCCGGCGGCACCACGCCGAATGCCGTGAACGGAGCCACCAGGGTGACCTCGTGGCCGGCGTCCAGCAGGGCCCCGATCTCGCGTTCGTTGACGCGGGCATCCCGGGGATCGTGCACGGTGCACAGCACCAGGACACGCATGTCAGCCCGGCTCCTGCTCCACGTCAGGCGCCGCCTGCTGATTGGCCTCCTTGCGCTGCTTGCGGCGCTCGCGCATGGCCTTGCGCGACTGGAGCCCGAATCGCTCGGCATAGGCGGGGAGGACCTCATCGGTGGGGCCGTCCATAAGGATGCGCCCCTCGTCCAACCAGATGACGCGGTTGCACGTATTGCGCACGGCGTTCATCGAGTGGCTCACGAGGAAGATCGTGTCGGCTTCCTCACGCAGGCGCTGGATCCGCTCGCTGCTGCGCTTGACGAACTCCCCATCACCCGTCGAGAGGGCTTCATCGATGAGGAGGATCTCCCGCGTCACGGACGTCGCGATGGAGAACTTGAGCCTCGCGGACATGCCGGAGGAGTAGGTGGACATGGGCATGTCGATCGCCCGGCCGATGCCGCTGAACTCCACGATGCTGTCGTAACGGGCCTTCACCTCGCTCATCGGCAGGCCGAGCGCGAGAAGGCCGAGCTCCACGTTGCGCCTGCCCGAGAGCGCCTGCATGAGGACGGATGTCACGCCCAGCAGGGTGGGGTCGCCGTCGGCGTAGACGATGCCCTGGTCGCCGGGAAGGAGGCCGGCGATGGCGCGCATGAGCGTGGACTTGCCCGCGCCGTTCTTGCCGACAACGCCGATCGCCTCTCCCTGACGGGCGACGAGGGACACCCCGCGGAGGGCGTGCACGTCGCGCCGCGTCGACACGGGTCGGCGGGCCTTCACGCGTGACCACCAGTGCGTCTCCTGGGGCGGCTGCTCGGGAGCGGTCCAGACGCGGTAGATGACATGGAGGTCGTCGACGATCACCTTGATAGGGGCATTCGGGTCGGCAGGCTTGGGACGCTGCGAGCCGAGCTCGTCCGCAAACTCGTCGTCCTCGTCTCCGATCTCATCGCCGGCGAAGAAGTCGTCGTCATCCACGGCCGTAGGTCTCCTCGCCACGCCAGAAGATCCACAGTCCGAGGGGCAGGATCACCACGGCCCAGGCAACGGCGAGAACCCAGTTCCAGCCGCCGCCCGGCGAGTCATAGGAGTCCATAAGCGCGTCACGCATGCAGTTGAGGTAGACGGTGCCGGGATTCAGCTCGATGAGGATCACCGCCCACGGCGGGGCGCTTAGGCTCCGCAATCGGTCGGCGATGGGGATCATGACCCCGGACATGTAGCCCCACACGCGCAGGAAGAGGGGCAGCACCTCGCTGATGTCGGGGATATTGCCGACCACCCTCGCCATGATCATCGCGATGCCCGTGCTGAACATGAGGATGAGGCCCAGTCCTACCGGTGCGAGGAGCCACTGCCAGGTGATGGGCTCTCCGGTGATGAGCAGGACAAAGACCATGATGGGGATCGAGAACATGTAGACGCGGAAGTTCTGCGCCACGACCGCGAGGGGCAGCATCGCCCTGGGGAAGTGGATCGACCGGATCAACCCCTCGTTGGAGGAGATGGCCTTCGATCCCGCCGTGATCGACTGCCGGATGATCGCGAAGCTGAACACGCCGGCGGCGAGGAACCCGAAGTAATTCGCGACACTGCCTCGACCACCCAGAAGGAAGCCGAAGAGGAACCAGTACAGGGCCATGGTGAAGACCGGGTCCATGACCTGCCAGAACTGGCCGAGCCTGCTCTTGGTCTTCTGCTTGTCCACATTGGCCTTGGCGAACGCCCACATGAACGCCCGGCGCCCCCACAGTGAACGCACGTAGGCGAAGAAGGGTGGCCGGGAGTTGACCCGGGCAAGCCCGTACTGCTCCGCCAGTTGCGCAGCATCCCTCTCGTGCCCGTCGACCAGGATCAGAGCCGCACCGCCTTGTCACTGGCGACCGCGCCGCGGGTGTCGAAGAACCGACCGGCCTGGTCGGCCAGTGCCTCCACGTCGTACGACGAGTGGTTCTGCAGGAGGACGCAGACATCGGCTCCGGCAAGGGCCGACGCCAGGTCCCCTACGCGCTCGAGGGTCTGCGACCCGACCTTCCAGGCCGAGACATGGGGGTCATGGAAGGAGACGTCGGCGCCCTTGTCCATGAGCTGCGCCGCGATCGGCTTGGCCGGGGACTCGCGCTGGTCGGCGATATCGGGCTTGTAGGTGACGCCCAGCAGCAACACGCGAGCACCACGCAGCGCCTTGCCATCCTCGTTGAGGACATCCTGGATGCGCCGCACGACGTACGCCGGCATTCCGGCGTTGATCTCCTGGGCGAGCTCCACGAAGCGGAAGGGATAGCCCAGCTTCGCCTGCACTTGGTAGGAGAGGTAGTTGGGATCGATGGGAATGCAGTGCCCGCCGACGCCCGGCCCCGGGTAGAAGGCCTGGAAGCCGAATGGCTTGCTCTTGGCGGCGGCGATGACATCCCATAGGTCGATACCGAGCTCATGGCAGAAGCGCGCCATCTCGTTGACGAGCGCGATGTTGATGTGTCGGTAGGTGTTCTCGAGGAGCTTGGCCATCTCGGCCTCGCGCGTGCCGCGCGCCTTGACAACCGTGTCGACGAAGCGGCCGTAGAACAACGCCGCTGCTTCCGTGCATTCGGGCGTGTGGCCCCCGACGACCTTGGGCGTATTGCGCATTCCGAACGTGGGGTTGCCCGGGTCGATGCGCTCGGGACTGAAGGCGAGGTGGAAGTCGCGCCCGGCCAGCAGGCCCGTCTGCTCGAGCACGGGGCGGACCTCGTCATCGGTCGTCCCCGGGTACGTGGTGGACTCCAGCACGACGAGATGCCCCGGTCGCAAGTGGTCGGCGATCGCCCGCGTGGCGCCGAGCACAGCGCCCAGGTCCGGGCCTCCATCGGCGGTGAGCGGCGTGGGCACGCAGATGACGATGGCGCTCGCCTCCGCGATCACGCTCGGGTCCGTGGTCGCAGTGAACCCCGCCGCCAGCATCTCGGCAATATCCGCACCGGACAGGTCGTCCACGTGGGAGCGCCCGGCGAGGAGGCCAGCCACGACAGGCTCGGAGACGTCCAGGCCCGTGACCGACAGCCCGGATCGGGTCGCCTCCTGGGCCAGCGGGAGACCCACGTAGCCGAGGCCGATCACCACGAGATCGCGCGCCATAGTCACGTCTTCCTTCGTCGCGAGTCACCGCCGGGCGGTCAGTCGGACCGCGTCAGGTTGCGTCCCCGAGGGCGGTGGGAACACCGAGAGAAGAGTACGCCGCCCCGTAGGCGTCAGCCACGGAAGGCCAGGTCCGACACGAGGCGACCCACGCGTGACCAGCGTCACCCAGGCGCCGCCGCTCCTCGGGGTCCAGAAGTCCTGCCAGGGCCTCGGCGAGGGCCTCGTGGTCCCCGGGGGGCACGAGGGGCGACCCTGGGACCAGCACCTCGGCAACGGCAGGAAGGTCGCTGCCGACGACGGGCCGACCACGCGCCTGGGCCTCGAGCGGCTTCAAGGGCGTCACCTCGCGGTTGACTGCCGTGTCCGTGCGCGGCAGGACGAAGACGTCGAGCGCGTCGTGATAGTCGCGGGCGACCGACACAGGAACGCGACCCGGGCTCACCAGGGGGACTCCCTGCTCGGCCGCGAGCGCGCGCAGGTCGGCGAGCACTGGGCCGTCTCCCACCACGAGCCCCCGCGCGTCGATGCCGCGCGCGCGCAACACCGCGAGCGCCATGATGAGGACGTCGATTCCCTCGGCGGCATGGAGCGTGGCCACGGTCCCCGCCCAGAAGGCTTCGTCCAGGCCGAGTGCCGCACGTGCTTCGCGCGCGCTGCGGCGTCCTTCCAGGAGGGCCACGGGAACGGCGTTCGGCGTCACGACGACGCGGTCGGGGTCGACGCCGCGCGACACAATGTCGGCGCGCATGCCCGCGCTCAGGGTCGTCACCAGGTCCGCCGCGAGCATGACCTCGGTGTGCCGGTCACGCAGCAGGCGATAGACCTCGGTATCCCGGGCTGCATCCCCGCCGTGACGGGAGGACCAGGTGTCCTCGTGGAAGGCACGGACCTCGTAGGCCACCGGGATCCCCTCGCGGCGACCCACCTCCAGTGCGGCACGCGCATTGACGTGATCGGAGGCCCCGTGGAGGAGATGAGGGCGCCACTCGCGCACGAACTCCGTGAGAGATCGCCGGTAGCAGTCGGCCATGTTGGCCTCCGCCGGCATGAGCAGGGGCAGGAGGCGGAAGTAGGGCACCCCGTCGAGCCACTCCACGTCCGCGGCATCCAGCGCACCGTGTGTCACCGGGTAGCCGGGTCGCGTGACGACACGCGCATCCCAGCCCGCTGCGCGCTGCGCGCTCACGATGCCCTGCGTCCGAATCGTCGACCCCGCCTGAGTCAGCGGAAGGGAGTTCGTCACGACGTGCAGGATCCGGGCCGGCCCGGGCTGGGTCACCATCGGGCGGGGAGTCTTCACGGCCGCCCACACCGGCAGTGGCGAGCCGAGCTCCGCCTGCTGGCGCCGGGCGAGGGCGCGCACGCGCGCGGCACGACGTCCCGGTGTTGGGTCGGCAACGACCTCGGTGAGATGCCCACGCGCCCGATTCACCGACATCGCGCAGGAGGCCCGGTCGGGATCCCCCTCCGGCATCATGGCGAGCGCTGCCTCCGCCTCGGGCAGGCGGTCCTCGGCCACGGCCCGATCAACCCTGCGGGCCAGGTCGTCCCCGGGGGCCGCGGAGCGGAGTCCCGGCACGGCGCGCTCAAGGGCCACGCGCCCCCGCCACGGGTCCTCGGCGAAGCGCCGAACCGCACCGGAGATGGCAAGGGGGATGCGCCGTGCCGCCTGCAGGCGTGCCATGTGGACCTCCCGGTCTGGGATAGTAGAGGCCGCCCGGCAACCGGCCAACGCCGACAGGAAGGCTTCGATGACTCTGCTCCATGTCACGGGAGCGCGACCGAACTTCCCCAAGGCGGCCCCGGTCATTGCGGCCCTGGCTTCGGCTGGCGTACGCCAGCGCCTCGTCCACACCGGCCAGCACTACGACGACCGCATGTCGGAGATCTTCTTCCGCGAGCTGAACCTTCCCCGCCCGGACGTCAACCTCGGCGTGGGCTCGGGCAGCCATGCCCGGCAGACCGCCGCCCTGCTCATCGGACTGGAGCAGGAACTTCTCGAGACGCGTCCCGAGCTCGTCATCGTCTACGGCGACGTCAATTCCACGCTGGCGGCCGCCATCGCCGCCTCCAAGATGGGCACACCGGTCGCCCACGTGGAAGCCGGCCTGCGCAGTTTCGACATGTCGATGCCCGAGGAGATCAACCGGATCGTCACCGACCGGCTGTCCGACCTGCTGTTCTGCACCAGCCCGGATGCGATCGCTCACCTTGCCCATGAGGGGACTCCGACCGAGCGCATCTACCTCGTCGGAAATCCCATGATCGACACCCTGCTGGCCAACCTCGACCGTCTCGATGCCGACGCGGCGCGCTCCTCACTGGGACTCCCCGAGGACTACCTCGTCGCGACCCTCCACCGGCCCGGCAATGTGGACGACCCGGAGTCAGCGGCGGTGCTTGTCGAGCTCGTGCACGCCGCAGCATCGCGCGCTGACATCGTCCTGCCGTTGCATCCCCGCGGTCGTGCCGTCCTCGAGGCCCTGGGGATCGACGACCACCCTCGGGTCCACGTCGTCGAGCCCCTGGGCTACCTCGACTTCGTCTCTCTCGTGCGCGGGAGCGCGGCCGTCATCACCGACTCGGGCGGCGTTCAGGAGGAGACGACGATGCTGGGTGTGCCGTGCCTCACGCTGCGGCCCAACACCGAGCGCCCCATCACGATCACCCATGGGACCAACCGCCTGGCCTCCCCGCAGACCCTGCTCGCCCTGCTCGATGAGGCGCTTGACGAGGCACCCGAGGACGTGACGCCACCACTGTGGGACGGTCACGCCGGAGAGCGGATCGCCGACATCATCATCGACTGGCTCGACGCGCGAGACCTCGCATGACCGAGGCGCCCCCTGACACATGGGCAGCCGAGGAGGAGACGGGTGGCCCCCGGCTGAAGTCCGAGAACGCGCGACTGCGTGGTGAGCTCAGCCGCACGGAGGCACGAGCTGAGCGAGCCGAGCGGGCTCTCGAGCGCATGGAGCGCAGCGCGAAGTACACCGTCGGCGCCCTGCTCGTCGACGCGGCCAAGGACCCCCGCAAGCTGCTGCTCCTGCCCCGTGACATGTGGCGGGTCTGGCGCCTGCGACGCGGCCGAAGGACCTCCCCTGCCGTGGTCGTGGCGCCTCGGGGTCGTCGCGACGTCATCCTCGACTCAGACGCCGCGCGCCTCCTCCTGCCCCGGATGTCGTCGCGTCCCGATGTCGCCTTCTCCATCGTGGGGGCCCTCAGCCGCCCGATGGCTCGGGAGTGGGCCGCGGCCGCAGCCGTGACCCCCACGCTCCCCCACGACGCCGCGGATCTCGCGCTCGCCGTGGACCCCGACGTGGTCGTCATCGAGTCGGCCGCCGCGCTCCCGGGGGAGCCGTGGGCCTATCTCGGCGATCCCTCGGCGGCCGATCGGCAGATCGCCGCGATGCGGCTCATCGATGCCGCCCACGAGATGGGGCGACCCGTCGTCCTGCTGCGCACGACGCCGCCATGGCACACGGCCTTCCTCGATCCGCTGGCGCGCATGTGCGATCTCGTCCTCGACGGGCCCGGTTCGCGCCGAGGCGATCCGTGGAACCCCGGGATCGACCTGTCCGCCTGGGCCAGGCTCGCACCGTCTGCGGGAGATGCCGTGGCGGCACGGCGCACCGATGCGCTGCAGGCACCCCGCCTGTCCCCGACCGACCGTGCGGTCGCGGCTCGTATCGACAGGGCTTTCCTCGACTCCGGCACCGTGCTGCTGTCCCCGGATCCACGCGTCCCCGACGCCATGGCGGCGGCGCGCGAGGCATCGTTCGCCTTGGCGGATCCACTCTCCGTGCCCGACGGGATCGTCGGGGCCTCGACCTGGACCGTCGCCATGCTCGCCGCCGGACGACGGGTCCTCGGCGGACCTGACGCCGACCTGCGCCGGCTGCTGCGGGGAGCCGAGTCCGCCCACGTCATCGTCGACGACTCCTCGACGAGCGACATCGTCGCCGACGCGCGAGCACCGATGACGGACGATCTCCGCCGCCGGGTTCTGCGCTCGCTTCTCCTCGGCGCGTCTGCCCCCGGCCAGTTGCAGGTCCTCGCCGACCGGCTCGGCCTCCTGGCCTCGCCGCGCTCCTGCTGGGACGTCAGCCTCGTCGCCGACGACGTCGACGTCGACGCGGTCCTCCTGCAGTCCTGGCGTCCCCGGGAGGTCGTCGTGAGTTCGGCGCCGTCGGATCGCGTGCGGACCTCGCTCGCCGAGTACGGCGTCGCCGTCACCGTCATGGGATCCGCACTGCCGCGCACGCGCGAGGAGAGCGCCCTCGCGTGCCGATCCCCCTTCGTCGTGCGCCAGGCAGATCTCGGCGACCCCCACGCCATCGCCGACCTGCTGGTCGAGCGCATCGCGGGCCTGCCGTCGATCGCGCGCCCATCGGATCCCACGATGTGGAGTCGGCCATGAGCGGGGCGAGGAAGGCACTCGTCTACGGCGACGTCAATCTCAACATCCTCGACGGATCAGCGATCTGGGTGCAGTCCATCACCGAGGCGCTCTCCCGCTGCGGCGTGCAGGTGCGCGTGCTGCTGAAGGCCCCCGTGGAGACGGCCCGGCTCGTCGATCCCCTGCGCGCCCTGCCGGGCGTCACCGTGGTGGACCCGTTCACGGAGTCCCGGGCTCCCGCTCGCTCGCCCCTCATGCCCGTCGATGCCGTGCGCATCCTGGGGCAGCTCGACGCGGAAGACCGCGCGGATCTCGTCGTGGTCCGTGGACTCAAGCTTGTGTCCGAGGCGGCAGCCAGCCGCCTCGCAGGACGGCTGTGGACCTACCTCACCGACATTCCCCAGAGCCCCGTGGACATTACCTCCGAGGTGGTCGAGCAGCTGTCGGCCGTGGCCGAGGCGAGTCGCTTCATGCTCTGCCAGACCGAGGAGCTGCGGGACCTCCTCGAGTCGACCATCCCCGCAGCATGCGGCCGGTCAGTGCTGTGGAGCCCCGTGGTCCCGGAGCCGGACTTCCCGCTGCCCGCTCGCGAGCCGCTCATGCGCGACGGACGGCAGGCACGTCCGGTGCGCCTCGTCTACACCGGCAAGTTCGCGCCCCTGTGGAACACCCTGCAGATGACGGCGCTCCCCGGTCGCCTCGCCGCCCTTGGCATCGACGCGCAACTGCACGTGGTCGGCGACAAGATCCACGACGTCCCCGGGGATCCCGAGTGGTCGACCCGGATGCGCGAGGCCCTGGAGACCTCCCCCGGCGTGATCTGGCACGGAGGCGTGCCGCGCCAGGAGGCCATGCGCCTCACGGCGGAGGCCGACCTCGGCATGTCATGGCGGGCCCCCGAGATGGACGCGAGCCTGGAGCTGTCGACGAAGGTCTTGGAGTTCGGTTCGTTGGGCGTCCCCGCCCTGCTCAATCGCACGCCCATGCACGAGTCGCTGCTGGGCGAGTCCTACCCGCTCTTCGTGGGCGACGAGACCGACATTGTCAATGCCATCACGAGTGTCCTCGCGGACGACGGGCTGCTCGAGGACGCGCAGGACGCCATGGCGCGAGCTGCCGCGCCCTTCGGCATGGCCCCCTCCAGCGAGCGCCTGTCGCTGCTGCTTGAGCGAGCATTCCCCGCGGCGCCGTCCTCCATTGCCGCCGCGACCACCCCGCGACCCTTGCGCGTCGGGGTCGTGAGCCATGACCTCAAGTTCTTCACGCGCATCCTTGACTACCTCGCCGCTCTCCCCGGCGTCGACGTACGCCTCGATGCCTGGTCCTCGCTGTCGACCCACGACACGAAGGCCAGCGAGGAGATGGTCGCCTGGGCCGATGTCATCGTGTGCGAGTGGGCTGGCCCCAACCTCGTCTGGTACAGCCGGCATAAGCGCGACGGCCAGCGTCTCATCGTGCGCCTCCACCGGTTCGAGCTCGAGGCCGGCTGGCTCAAGGACGTGCGGATCGAGGCCGTCGACCAGGTCGTGTGCGTGAGTCCCTTCTACGCTGCCCTGACCGCTGAGCGCACGGGATGGCCTGCCGAGCGCATCGTCGTCATCCCCAACTGGGTAGATGTTGAGCAGTTCGCGAGACCGAAGCTCGAGGGCGTCGAATTCGTCCTCGGCATGATCGGCATCTCCCCTATGCGCAAGCGTCCCGACCTCGGCCTCGAGGTCCTGTCCCACCTACGTCGCCGTGATGGTCGGTATCGGCTGGCCGTGAAGTCCAAGCTGCCATGGGACTACTGGTGGATCTGGCGCAAGCCCGAGGAGCGCGCCGACACCGAGGCCGTGTTCGCTCGCCTGCACGCCGATCCCACCCTGCGCGGAGCCGTCACCTTCGACGGCTTCGGCGGCGACGTGCCCGCGTGGCTCCGCCGAGTCGGCTGGGTGCTGTCGACCTCCGACGACGAGAGCTTCCACCTCGCCCCGGCCGAGGGCATGGCCTCCGGCGCCGTCCCCGCGCTGCTGCCCTGGCCGGGCGCCGACACCATCTACGACACCCGGTGGATCCACGCCGACCCCGTCGCCATGGCGGCGGCGATCCACGAAACCGTGGCCTCGGGGACGTGGGCCGAGACGGCCGCCGCCGCACAGCGACAGGTCACCGCCTCGTTCCCCCTCGAGACGGTGTGCGAGTCCTGGGCCGACATCCTCGTGCAGGATGCCTCGCCCGACACGGCCCAGGGGACCCTGGCGAAGGACGCCTAGGAGAAGACGGTCCGCCACATCGCCCGGGCGCCCGAGCGCTCCGCGAGCCCCACGAGCGCATCGTCGTGCAGGAAGGCCACGACACCGGACGCGGGCGCCGCCTCCGGCCACTCGATCTGAACGCCGTGCCGCGCCAGGTCCGCCTGCTCTCGGTCGATCTCCACGTGCGGCATGGATCGACGCGCCGCGTCGCCCGACTCGAGGAGGACGCCCCCGTCCTCCACCGCATCCAGGGGCACGGCGTCCGCCAGCGAGAAGGCACCCGACCGAGTGCGCCGCAGGGTGCGCACGTGACCTCCGACGCCGAGGGCATCGCCGAGATCCCGCGCAAGTGCCCGGATGTAGGTGCCGGCCGAGCAGGTCACGGCGATGTCGATCACCGCGACCGAGTCCTCGCGGTCCATCCCCACGAGAGTGAGTGCACGGATGGTGACAGGTCGGGGGGGCAGCTCGACGTCCTCGCCGGCCCTGACGCGGTCATAGGCTCGGCGCCCGTCCACCTTGACGGCACTGACGGCGCTCGGCCGCTGCATGATGTCGCCTCGCAGGCCTTCCAGCGCACGTTCGAGGGCCTCGCGCGTGAGGCCGGAGGCATCCGATTCGGAGAGCACCTCTCCCGAGGCGTCATCCGTTGTCGTCGCCAAGCCCAGGACGATGCGACTCGAGTAGTCCTTGTCATCCCCGGAGAGGTAGCCCAGCAGCCGGGTCGCCGGGCCGATGCCGAGCACGAGGACACCCGTGGCATCGGGGTCGAGGGTGCCGGCATGGCCCACGCGGCGGACGCCGAGGGCGCGCCGCACGCGCGCCACGGCCGAGTGAGAGGTCAGGCCGGCCGGCTTGTCGACGACAAGAACCCCCGAGGGGCCGGGCATGGGCCCTACTCCTCGTCCCCGGGCTCGTCCTCGCGCGGGTGCCGGTAGGGGTCGGGATCACCGGCGTACGCCGCCCCAGTGGCGCGCGCGTGCACCTCGGCGTCGGACTGAGCGGCCACGCGCAGGAGCTCGTCCAGGTGTCGCGCGTTGTCGGGCAGCGCATCAAGGACGAAGGTGAGTGATGGCGTGTGCTTGATCCCGGTCTGGCGGCCCACCTCGCTGCGGAGGACCCCCTTCGCAGATTCCAGTGCGGCCGCTGTCGAGGCGCGAGCTTCCTCGTCGCCGTACACGGTGTAGAAGACCGTGGCGTCGCGCAGGTCCGCGGTCACGCGGGCGTCGGTGACGGTGATGAAGCCCAGTCGCGGGTCCTTGACGCGCATCTCCAGCGTCTCTGCCACGATCTCGCGCACTCGATCGGCCAGCTTGCGCGCGCGTGCCTCCGATGCCATCAGCCCACTCCCTCGTCGTCACCGCCGAACATCCGCCGGCGGACTGCCACCACGCTGATCTCCGGGAGACCGGAGACCCACTCCTCGCAGGCATCGACGATCTGGCGCGCATGCGCGGCGGAGCTCGACACCGCCGCCACTGTCACGATCGACCGCCGATGCAGGTCCTGGTGGTCGGTCTCCGCGACCGCCACATCGAACCGCCTGCGCACCTCCTTCACGACCGGCCGCAGCACGGCCCGCTTCTCCTTCAGCGAGTGCACGTCGCCGAGGAGGATGTCGAACTCACAGGTCGCCACGAACACCCTGACCCTGCCCTCAGGTGCGGGCCTTCTCCTTCATCTCGTAGGTCTCGATAACGTCATCGACCTTGATGTCCTGGTAGGACCCGAGGCTAATGCCGCACTCGAACCCTTCACGGACCTCCGTGACGTCGTCCTTGAACCGGCGGAGGGTGGCAACCGAGAGATCGTTGGCCACCACCGCCCCATCGCGGACGAGGCGGGCCTTGGTGTTGCGCCGGATCTCGCCGGAGCGCACCAGGCAGCCTGCAATCGTGCCGACCTTGGAAGACTTGAAGACCTCGCGCACCTCGGCGGTGCCGAGCTGGACCTCCTCGTAGATCGGCTTGAGCATGCCCTTGAGGGCTGCCTCGATCTCCTCGATGGCCTGATAGATCACAGAGTAGAACCGGACATCCACGCCCTCCTGGGACGCGAACTCGGCGACCTTGCCCTCGGGGCGAACGTTGAAGCCGACGACGACCGCATCGGAGGCGCTCGCCAGGGTCACGTCGCTCTTGGTGATGGCGCCGACGCCGCGGTGGATCACGCGCAGCGAGACCTCGTCGCTGACCTCGATCTTGAGCAGCGCATCCTCGAGGGCTTCAACGGAGCCGGAGACGTCGCCCTTGAGGATGAGGTTGAGCTCGCGCTGCTCGCCCTCCTCGATGCTCTTGAGGAAGTCCTCCAGGGTGCGTCGCGCTCGCGACTTCGCCAACTGGGCATTGCGCTCGCGCGCCTGCCGGGTCTGGGCGATCTGACGAGCGATGCGATCCTCGCCGACGACGAGGAACGTGTCGCCAGCACCGGGCACCGACGTCAGGCCGAGCACCTGGACGGGCCGCGATGGCAGCGCCTCCTCGACCGGCGTGCCGTCCTCGTCGAGCATGGCGCGCACGCGGCCGAAAGCGTCACCCGCGACAATCGAGTCGCCGGCGCGCAGCGTGCCGCGCTGGACCAGGACCGTCGCCACGGGGCCGCGACCTCGGTCGAGGTGGGCCTCGATGGCCACGCCCTGGGCGTCCTGGTCGGGATTGGCCCGCAGGTCCAGCGCCGCGTCCGCCGTGAGGAGAATCGCCTCGAGAAGGGTCTCGATACCGGAGCCCTTGACGGCCGACACGTCGACGAACATGGTCTCGCCGCCGTACTCCTCGGCCACGAGGCCGAACTCGGTGAGCTGACCTCGCACCTTGGAGGGATCGGCGCCTTCCTTGTCGACCTTGTTGACGGCCACGACAATCGGCACCTCGGCCGCCTGCGCGTGGTTGAGGGCCTCGATCGTCTGCGGCTTCACGCCGTCATCGGCCGCGACGACGAGGACCGCGATATCGGTGACCTGCGCGCCACGGGCTCGCATGGCCGTGAAGGCCTCGTGGCCCGGGGTGTCGATGAAGGTGATGGCGCGATCGCCATCCGGCGTGTGAGCAGCGATCTGGTAGGCACCGATGTGCTGCGTGATCCCGCCGGCCTCGCCCGCGACGACATTGGTCTTGCGAATGGCATCGAGCAGCTTCGTCTTGCCGTGATCGACGTGGCCCATGACGGTGACCACGGGCGGACGCGCGGCGAGGTCGCCCTCGTCTCCCTCGTCCTCGCCGAAGTCGATGTCGAAGGACTCCAGGAGCTCGCGGTCCTCGTCCTCGGGAGACACGACCTGGACGTCGAAGTCGAGCTCGCTTCCCAGGAGCTTCAGGGTGTCGTCATCGACCGACTGGGTCGCGGTGACCATCTCGCCGAGCTTGAAGAGCACGGTGACGAGGTCGGCCGGGCTGGCGTCGATCTTCTCGGCGAAATCGGTGAGGCTCGCCCCGCGGGGAAGCCGAACGACAGCGCCATTGCCGCGCGGAAGTCGCACGCCACCGATCGTGGGGGCCTGCATGTTGTCGAATTCCTGGCGCTTGGCGCGCTTGGACTTGCGGCCGCGCGAGGGACGCCCCCCCGGCTTGCCGAAGGCTCCGGCGGTGCCGCCGCGCCCGCCAGGGCCGCCGCGTCCGCCGGGAGCGCCGAAGCCACCACGACCGGGAGGACCACCGGGGGCGCCGCCGCCGGGGGCGCCGAAGCCACCACGACCGGGAGCTCCGCCTCCGGGGCGCCCGCCGGGGGCGCCGCCTGGACGCGGTGCGCCGGGCCGAGCGGGAGCGCCAGGCCGTCCCGGGGACCCGGGACGCGCGCCGGCCGGATTGGGGCGCGGGACCCCCGGAACCCCGCGCGGCATCATGCCGGGGGTCGGGCGGGGAATGCCGGGAACGCCGGGGGCCGGACGGCCCATGCCGGTGTTGCCCGTGAAGGGGTTGTTGCC
>JBPCSL010000058.1:0-18269 GCA_051007175.1 Candidatus Nanopelagicales bacterium | reverse complement strand
CGGCCGACTCACGTCGGCGGACGCTGGCACGACCGTCACCCTCGCGGGGTGGGTGGGCTCCCGTCGCGATCACGGGGGAGTCGCCTTCCTCGACCTCCGCGACGCCAGCGGGATCGTGCAGGTCGTGGTCAACGACCCCGATGTCGCCCACGGCCTGCGCGACGAGTACTGCCTCAAGGTGACCGGCGCGGTGCGGCGCCGCCCCGAAGGCAATGAGAACCACGACATCCCGACGGGGGCGATCGAGGTGGAGGCCACCGGCGTCGAGGTGCTCAGTCCCGCGGCCCCGCTTCCCTTCCCCGTCGACGACCGCGCGACCGTGGGCGAGGAGGCGCGCCTGCGCTATCGCTACCTCGACCTGCGGCGACCGTCCGTCGGGGACAACCTGCGCATGCGCTCGAAGCTCAACCAGATTGCCCGGGATGTGCTCCTGTCGCGTGACTTCGTGGAGATCGAGACCCCGACGCTCACGGCATCGACGCCCGAGGGCGCCCGCGACTTCCTCGTCCCCGCGCGGCTGCAGCCCGGCAATTGGTACGCCCTTCCGCAGTCGCCGCAGCTCTTCAAGCAGTTGCTCATGGTGGCCGGCATGGAGCGCTACTTCCAGATCGCCCGCTGCTACCGCGACGAGGACTTCCGCGGAGACCGGCAACCGGAGTTCACGCAGCTCGACATCGAGATGTCCTTCGTCGAGCAGGAGGATGTCATCAGTGTCGGCGAGGCCATTGTGCGAGCACTGTGGCTGGGCATCCTCGGAGTCGACATCGGTGACGTGCCGCGCATGTCGTATGCCGAGGCGATGCGCCGCTTCGGGACCGACAAGCCCGACCTGCGCTTCGGCCTGGAGCTCGTGGAGCTCACCGACTATTTCCGCGACACCCCGTTCCGTGTCTTCCAGGCGCCGTACGTCGGCGCCGTGGTCATGCCGGGCGGGGCCGACCAGCCGCGCCGGCAGTTCGACGCGTGGCAGGAGTGGGCCAAGCAGCGCGGAGCCAAGGGCCTCGCTTACGTGACGTTCAGCGCCGAGGGGGAGCTGGGCGGCCCTGTGGCCAAGAACCTCTCCGATGCCGAGCGCGATGGCCTGCAGGCGGCCCTGGGTGCTCGGCCGGGGGATTGCGTCTTCTTTGCCGCCGGGCCGGCATCGGATGCGCGCGCGCTGCTGGGCGCGGCCCGCGTGGAGATCGGCCATCGCCTGGGGCTCATCGACGAGTCAGCCTGGTCCTTCCTGTGGGTGGTCGATGCGCCCATGTTCGAGCGCACCGAGGAGGACGACGGCAGCCAGGGCTGGACCGCCGTGCATCATCCCTTCACCTCACCCAACTCCGAGTGGGTTGATCGCTTCGAGGACGCACCCGACCAGGCGCTCGCCTGGGCCTACGACATGGTGTGCAACGGCAATGAGATCGGCGGCGGCTCGGTGCGTATCCATCGCCGCGACGTGCAGGAGCGTGTCTTTGCGCTGCTCGGCATGTCCGAGGAGGAGGCGCAGTCGAAGTTCGGCTTCCTCCTCGAGGCCTTCCAGTACGGCCCGCCTCCCCATGGCGGGATCGCCTTCGGCCTGGATCGGGTGGCCATGCTGCTTGCCGGGGCATCGAGCATTCGCGACGTCATTGCCTTCCCCAAGACGGGCGGGGGCCAGGATCCCCTGACCGGCGCGCCCACGCAGATCACGCCCAAGCAGCGCAAGGAGGCGGGCATCGATGCAGCACCCGCTGCGGCAAGCCCGGCCGGCTGACCCGTTCCTGCGGTTCAACTTCGACCCGTCCCAGGTCCTCGACTACCGCATCGACGGCGACCACGTCGCCTACGTGCGCCCCGGACGCCGCGGCGGCGAGGCGTGGGTGAGCGCGCTCGGGGAGGACCCTCGCCGCGTGGTCACCCTCATCGACGCCCTGTCCGAGGAGCGCCCAGTCGATGGGATCCACGTCCACGACGACGTGTACGCCGTCCTGCCGAGCAGGCTCACGATCGACGATCCGGGCCACTGGTCCATCTGGGTCCTGACCCGGGCGGAGGCGATCCTCGATCTCGCAGACGTGGCGGACGGGCCCGTGGAGCTTGATGCGACGGACCCCCGCATCGATCCCCTCCTCTCGCACTCCGACTCGGCGTACATCTTCGCTGGCCACGAGTCGGTGCGGCGCTGGGTGGGCGTAGTCCGCGAGGACCGGCTTCTCGCGGTCGGCGCCGAATCCGTGATTGCCGACGGCGTACCGCACCTCGTGAGCATCTGCACCGACCCCGATGCGCGTGGCCAGGGCCTGGGTCGGTCGGTGACCGCCCACCTCGCCCATGCGGCCTTCGACCGCGGGGAGCCGCTCGTCTACCTCGAGATGTACGCCGGCAACGCCCCCGCCGCCGCGCTCTACCGGTCCCTGGGATTCCGCGAGGTCGGCCGCTACCGGTCGGGATGGCTCCCCGGCCGAGCGGAGCCGTAGAGCCAGTCGTCCAGGCCGAGGGCGCGCGTAGGCTCGCGGACGATGACCGCCAGCCTCTTCGATGCCGCCGCCGGCCCTGACCGCCCGGGGGCTCCGCTTGCCGTGCGGATGCGCCCCCGGGGAGTGGACGACCTGGTCGGGCAGCGGCACCTGCTGGCCGTGGGGAGTCCGCTGCGCCGGCTCCTCGAAGGGGATCCGGGGGCCGCGGTCTCGCTCATCCTCTGGGGGCCGCCCGGCACGGGCAAGACCACGCTGGCGCACCTGGTGTCGCGGGCTACCGGATCGCGATTCGTGGAGTTGTCAGCGGTGACCGCGGGCGTCAAGGACGTGCGCGAGGTCATCGAGGGCGCGCGATCCGCCCTGGGCATGCAGGGCCGCGGCACGGTGCTCTTCGTCGATGAGGTGCACCGCTTCAGCAAGACGCAGCAGGATGCCCTTCTGCCGGCCGTCGAGAACGGCTGGGTCACCCTCATCGCGGCCACAACGGAGAACCCGAGCTTCTCGGTGGTGTCGCCACTGCTCTCGCGGAGCGTCGTCCTCACCCTGCAGCCGCTGACCGACGACGACCTCTGCGTCCTGCTTGACCGCGCCCTAGAGGATGCGCGAGGCCTCGGTGGGTCGCTGACCATGGAGCCGGAGGCGCGCGACCACCTGCTGCGGATCGCGGGGGGCGATGCGCGACGCATGCTCACCGCCCTCGATGCCGTGGCGGGGCTCGTGGTGTCCACCCGCGGGCAGGGGAGCGCGATCGCCCTCGAGGATGTCGAGGCGGCCGTGCTGACGGCCGCGGTCCGCTACGACCGCGACGGGGATCAGCACTACGACGTCATCAGCGCGTTCATCAAGAGCGTGCGGGGTAGTGACGTGGATGCCGCCCTGCACTACCTGGCGCGGATGATCGAGGCGGGGGAGGACCCGCGCTTCATCGCGCGACGACTCATGATCCTGGCAAGCGAGGACATCGGCATGGCCGACCCCACGGCGCTGCAGACGGCGGTCGCGGCAGCGCAGGCCGTGCAGCTGCTCGGGATGCCCGAAGGCCGTCTCACGCTCGCCCACGCGACCGTCCATCTGTCGCTAAGCCCGAAGTCGAATGCCGTGATCCTTGCCATCGACGCGGCGCAGGCCGATGTCCGCGCCGGACGGATTGGCACGGTCCCGCCGCACCTCCGAGACGGGCACTACCCGGGCGCGCGCGATCTCGGGCACGGCACGGGCTACCGCTACTCCCACGACGCGCCGGGCGGGATCGCGGCCCAGCAGTACGCCCCCGACGTGCTCGCGGACCGGCGCTACTACGAGCCCACGAATCACGGGGCGGAGGCGCGATGGGCGGAGATCCGGTCGCGCATCGACGAGGTGCTTCGCGAGGGTGACGGGCGCGCCTAGGTCGCCGAGGCGTTAGGGTCGGGGCCTGCAGGTTCGAGGAGGTTTCCGGTGGGACGCATGATCTGGGTGGCCCTGGGCGCAGCGGGCGGCGTGTACGCCTACCGGCGCGGCCAGCGTCTCCTCGATGAGGCTCGCGAGCGCGGAGTGGTGGGCAGCATGCAGGCGGCCACCGGGTCAGCGGCCGGCCTCGCGGCCCAGGCCCGCACCCTCCTCCAGGCGGCGGGCGGCACCGGCCGGCCTGCGCCTGCCCCGGCTCCAGTTTCCTCGGCCGCGAGCGGGGCGGCGGCCGCTCGGGTGCTGGCCCAGTCGCGCGGATCGAGCTGATGGATTCCGCCGAGATCCGCACCCGCTTCCTCTCCTTCTTCGCCGACCGCGGCCATCAGGTGGTCCCGTCGGCGTCGCTGCTCCTCGATGACCCGACGCTGCTCTTCGTCAACGCGGGGATGGTCCCGTTCAAGCCCTACTTCCTCGGCGAGGCGCCCCCGCCCTATCCAACGGCGACGAGCGTGCAGAAGTGCGTCCGCACCCTCGACATCGAGGAGGTCGGCAAGACCACGCGCCACGCCTCCTTCTTCCAGATGGCCGGCAACTTCTCCTTCGGCGACTACTTCAAGTCGCGCGCTATTCCCTACGCATGGGAGCTGCTCACGGGAGCCCAGTCCGACGGCGGATTCGGCTTCCCCGAGGAGCTGCTGTGGGTCACGGTCTACGACGACGATGACGAGGCCATCGACATCTGGCATCGCGACGTCGGGATCCCGCTCGAGCGCATCCAGCGCCGCGGCCCCAAGGACAACTACTGGTCCATGGGCGTGCCTGGCCCGGGAGGTCCCTGCTCGGAGATCTACTACGACCGCGGCCCCGCGCACGGCCGCGAGGGCGGCCCCGTCGCGGACGAGGATCGCTACCTCGAGGTGTGGAACCTCGTCTTCATGCAGGACGAGCTGTCCGCGGTGCGCTCCAAGGAGGACTTCGACAT
The DNA here is from genome assembly GCA_051007175.1 of Candidatus Nanopelagicales bacterium. Taxonomy (GTDB): domain Bacteria; phylum Actinomycetota; class Actinomycetes; order S36-B12; family S36-B12; genus Mxb001. The sequence continues at coordinate 13,463 of JBPCSL010000058.1, read as the reverse complement.
CCTCCGGCCCCTCCCGGCCAAGAACATCGACACGGGCATGGGGCTGGAGCGCATGGCGGCGCTTCTCCAGGGGGTCGACAACATCTACGAGATCGACACCACGAAGGGCATTCTCGATCGGGCCAGCGAGTTGACCGGGGTGCGTTACGGCGCCGGCGAGATCTCTGACGTCGCGCTGCGCGTCATCGCCGATCACAGTCGCACCTGCGCCTTCCTCATCGGGGACGGCGTGATTCCCGGCAACGAGGGACGGGGCTACGTCCTGCGGCGACTCATGCGACGCGTCATCCGCAATATGCGGATCCTCGGATGCGAGGAGCCCTCCATTGGAGAGCTCATGCAGACGACGATCCGCAACATGGCCCCGCAGTACCCGGGGCTCAATGACGAGGCCACGCGGATCGACAGCGTGGCCATCCAGGAGGAGGCGACCTTCCTCCAGACCCTCAAGACGGGCACGCAGATCTTCGACCTGGCCGCGCAGGAGGTCCGCTCCAACGGCGGCGCTGTCCTGGCCGGGCAGCAGGCCTTCGTCCTTCACGACACCTACGGATTCCCCATCGACCTCACGCTCGAGATGGCGCGCGAGCAGGGCCTGGAGGTCGACGAGGAGGGCTTCCGGCGGCTCATGGGCGAGCAGCGCGAGCGCGCCAAGGCCGATGCCCGGTCCCGCAAGGCGGGGGTCACGCCCGTCACCGCGTATCGCGACGTGCTCGAGACCGGCGGCACCACCGGATTCACCGGCTACCGGGAGACCTCGACCGAGGGTGTCATCACCGGCGTGCTGCGCGACGGCTCGGTCGTGCCCGTGGCGCGCGAGGGCGAGCACGTGGAGGTCGTCCTCAACCGCACCCCCTTCTACGCCGAGGCCGGCGGCCAGCTGGGCGACCACGGGCGCATCGTGACCGCGGACGGAGCCGTGCTCGACGTCTACGACGTGCAGTCTCCGGTGCCCGGCCTCTTCGTCCACCGTGGCACCGTGTCCGCCGGCGAGTTCGCTGTCGGCTCCGAGGCCGTGAGCACCATCGATGCGGAGCGCCGCCGCGCGATCTCCCGGGCCCACACCGCGACGCACCTCGTCCACCGGGCATTCCGCGAGTTCCTGGGCGAGACCGCGACCCAGATGGGCTCCGAGAACGCTCCGGGACGCTTGCGCTTCGACTTCCCGAGTCAGGGCGCCGTGCCCGACAGTGTCCTGCGCGATGTCGAGGCCCGCGTGAACGACGTACTCTCCGCCGATCTCGAGGTCATGGCGCAGGTCATGCCCCTGGACGAGGCGCGATCCTTCGGGGCGATGGCGCTCTTCGGGGAGAAGTACGGCCATGAGGTGCGAGTCGTGTCGGTGGGCGACTGGGCACATGAGCTGTGCGGTGGCACTCACGCGCAGCGCTCAGGGCAGGTCGGCGTTGTCACCTTCCTGTCGGAGGGCTCCATTGGCGCTGGCGTGCGTCGAGTCGAAGCGCTCGTCGGCGTGGACGCCTATCGCCACCTCGCCCGGGAGCACGTCCTCGTCGACCAGATCAGCTCCTACCTCAAGGCGCGCCCCGAGGAGATCCCCGAACGCATCGAGTCGCTGGTGACGCGCCTTAAGGACGCTGAGCGCGACCTGCAGAAGCTCAAGAGCGCCGAACTCACCTCGAATGTCGCCGGGGTAATCGGCGAGGGCTTCGACTTCGGGCCCTTCCGGGTGTGGACCTACCGAGCGCCCGACGATGTCTCGGCCAATGACCTGCGGGAGCTCGCCTTGCGTGGCCGCGCGTCGGCCCGCCCGGACATGGGGGTCGTCATGGTGGGCGCCAGTGTGGCCGAGGGTCGCGTCTCCCTGGTCTGCGTCGTCAACCCGCGGGCCCAGGAGCTCGGCGTGAGCGCGCGCGATGTCCTCGCGGCGGCGCTGCCGGCCGTCGACGGCCGCGGCGGAGGCAAGGACGACATCGCCCAGGGCGGGGGCACGTCGCCCGCGGGCATCGAGGCCGCGTTCGACGCGGTGCGGGCCCATATGAAGGCCCTTGCCGGGGAGTCCTGACGTCAGGGGTGCGGCTCGCGGTCGACGTGGGCAGCGTCCGGGTCGGGGTGGCCCGCAGCGATCCCGACGGGATCCTGGCCGTGCCGGAGGCCACGCTCGGCCGCGATGACACGACAGGCCGGCGCATCGTCGCCCTCATCGAGGAGTACTCCGCGTCTCGCGTGTACGTCGGACTGCCCCTGACACTGGCCGGGGAGGAGGGGATCGCGGCCCGTTCCGCGCGGGAGTTCGCGGAGGACCTGGCTGTCGTGGTGCCGTGCGAAGTCCGCCTCGTGGACGAGCGCCTCAGCACGGTGGAGGCCCAGCGTGCCCTGCGCGACGCGGGGCGCTCGACGCGCGACTCGCGCTCGGTGATCGACCAGGCCGCGGCCGTCCTCGTGCTCGAGCATGCCCTGTCCGTGGAGCGCGCCACCGGGAATCCGGCGGGTTTCGCCGTTACCGTCAGGGGGGGCGTCGAAGGGGAGGCACGGTCGTGAGCCAGTTGCTGCCGTTCCTCAGCCAGGATCCCCTGCCGCCCTCGAAGAATCGGCGCAGTCCGGTGCGCTGGACTGTCCTGGCCCTCGGCATCCTCGCCCTCGTCGCTGCCAGCATCTGGGCCACGGTCACGATCCGCGGGCTCGCGCCCGCGGAGGAGGCCTCGGTGACGGCCGGCCAGCAGGTGCTCGTCGTGGTCAACACCGGGGACTCCCTGGGCACGCTCGCAAACAGCCTGGCCAGTGCAGGTGTCGTCTCCAGCGCATCCGCCTTCCTCGCGTCCGCGGAGCTCGATGAGCGCGCGACGCGGATCGGCCCCGGCGTCTACACCCTCACCACGGGCATGGACCCTGCGTCGGTCATCGACGCGATGCTCGACCCGGCGACCCGGGCCGCGCCGCTCGTACTGCCGGAGGGCCTGCGCATCGACGAGACCGTGCGCATCACCGCGGAGGCCACCGGGATCCCGCAGTCGGATCTCGAGACGGTGCTGGACACGCCGGCGGCCATGGACCTGCCGTCCTGGGCGAAGGGGCGTCCCGAGGGGCTGCTCTTCCCCGCGTCGTACGACATCATCCCCGGCCGCACGGCCGATGAGGTCGTCCAGGCGATGATCTCCCGCTTCGGGCTGGCCGCTGACGAGGTCAAGCTCGAGCGCAATGCGAAGAAGCTCGGCTACTCGCCTTACGAGGTGCTCACCGTGGCCAGTCTCGTGCAGGCCGAGGTGGCGCCCGCGGACTTTCGCAAGGTGGCCCGCGTCGTCTACAACCGCCTCGCGCAGGGCATGAAGCTGCAGTTCGACTCGACGGTCAACTACGCGCTGAAGACCGACACCTTCTTCCTCACTGACGACATGCTGTCGGTCAACTCGCCCTACAACACGTTCGCTGTCGAGGGTCTCCCGCCGACGCCGATCAACTCGCCGGGGCAGGAGGCGCTTGAGGCGGCCCTCAGTCCCGCGAAGGGGGACTGGCTGTACTTCGTCACGACCGACCCCGACACCCTCACGACGCGCTTCACGGCCGACTACGACCAGTTCCTCAAGTGGAAGCAGCAGTTCAGGGAGGGCTACGCCGCGACGGCGGCGCCCTCGCCCGGAGCCTCGTCGTGACGGCTCGCCGTGCCGCCGTCCTGGGCTCGCCGATCTCCCACAGCCTGTCGCCCGCACTGCATCGCGCCGCCTACGCAGCGCTGGGGCTCGACTGGACCTACGACGCCATCGAGGTGGACGAGGAGGGTCTCCCCGCGTTCCTGCACGCCTGCGGGCCTGAGTGGGCAGGGCTCTCGCTCACCATGCCGCTCAAGACCGCCGTGCTCCCTCAGTTGCGACGCCGGTCGGAGCTCGTGGAGATCGTGGGCGCCGCCAACACCGTCATCTTCGAGCGAGAGGGACTGGCCGGCCACAACACCGATGTGCCGGGCATGCACCGGGCGCTGCGCGAGGCAGCCGGGGACGGATGGTCGCCCCGGACCGGCACGATCCTCGGGGGCGGGGCCACCGCCCGCAGCGGTCTGGGAGCGCTGTCGGCACTGGGCGTCCTGGACGCCCATGTCGTCCTGCGTACGCCGACCCGGGCCGACGAGCTCGCCGTCGTGGCATCGCGCCTGGGCATGGCCGTGCACGCTCATGGCTGGGACGAGGCGACTCACCACCTGGACGCCGACGTCGTGATCGCGACTGTCCCCGCAGGTGCGAGCGAGGCGTTCGTCCGGCACGTGCCGTCTGCTCCCGGCGTACTTCTTGATGTCGCGTATGGCGCCGGTCTCGACGAGGCCCTTGTGGCGGCGTGGCGGGACGCGGGCGGTCGGGCCGCCGACGGTCTCGACCTGCTGCTGTGGCAGGCCGTCGACCAGGTGCGGCTCATGACCGGCGACGAGCCCCCCGTCGCGCAGATGCGCGATGCGCTCGACTCGGCGGTGGGACCGCGATGAACCCGTGGACGGTGGCGCTCGGCGCCCTGCTCATCGGCGCCGCACTCGGTCCCCTGCTCGAGCGCATCACGGCCTGGTCGCTTCGGGTCGGAGATCAGGGTGAGCCGGTGCCGCTGCCGCGTCGCACGTGGGCGATGTGCCTTGCCTCGGGTATCGCCTGCGCTGCCGTGGTGCCGATCGTGGGCCTCGGCCCGACCCTCCCCGCGTGGTGGGCATTCGCTGTCGGGGGCGTGATGGTGGCGCGCGCCGACCTGGCCCGGCATCGCATTCCCGACCCCCTGGCGATCGGGATGCTGGCCGCGGGAGCCCTGCTGCTGTACGTCGCCGCCCTGCAGCAGTCGAACTTCGACTCCTACCTGCGCGGGTGGATCGCCGCGGCCGCGAGCTTCTTCGTCTTCATGCTGTTGTCCTTCGGCGGTCGAGCCGGCCTAGGCATGGGCGATGTGAAGCTCGCACCCACCCTGGGGCTGTACCTCGGCTACTACGGCTGGATGGAGGTCGTCTTCGGCCTCTTCTGCGGGTTCGTCCTCGGTGCCCTCGTGGGGATCGTCATCGTCCTGCTTGCCCGGGCGCGCGGCGGGCGCGCCCGCGAGGCCCTGACGACGGCGATCCCCTTCGGTCCCTTCCTCCTGGTCGGCGCGCTCGTCCCGGTCCTCATCGCCTGAGCCGGCCCTTCGCATCTGAGAGGATGGGCCGCCGAGTCGAGGAGGGCGCATGTTGAAGTGGCTGACCGCGGGGGAGTCCCACGGGCAGGCCCTGGTCGCCATCCTCGAGGGGCTGCCCGCCGGAGTGCCCGTCACGACGGCCCTCATCGCCGATGCCCTGCGCCGCCGCCGCCTGGGGACTGGTCGAGGGGCGCGGATGGCCTTCGAGCAGGACGAGGTGCGCATCCTCGGCGGGGTGCGGCACGGCGCCACCCTGGGCTCGCCCATCGCCCTGGAGGTGGGCAACTCCGAGTGGCCGAAGTGGGAGACGGTCATGTCGGCGGATCCCGTGGACCCCGAGGAGCTCGCGGATCTGGCCCGCAATGCGCCCCTGACCCGCCCGCGTCCCGGTCATGCCGACCTTGTCGGCATGCAGAAGTACGGATTCGACGACGCGCGCCCGGTCCTCGAGCGGGCCAGTGCCCGCGAGACCGCGGCGCGCGTGGCGCTCGGAGCCGTGGCGCGGTCCTTCCTCGCGGAGGTGGCCGGAGTGTGCGTCCTCAGCCACGTCGTGCGCATCGGCGGCGCGGAGAGCGCGCCCGGCGCGGTGCCGGTGCCCGCAGATGCGCCGCGCATCGATGATGACCCTGTTCGCGCACTCGACCCGGCAGCGTCCGAGAGCATGCAGGCGGAGATCGCCTCCGCTCACAAGGACGGCGACACGCTGGGCGGCGTGGTCGAGGTGGTCGTGCACGGCCTTCCGCCCGGCCTGGGGAGCCACGTGCACTGGGACCGTCGTCTCGATGCCCGATTGGCCGCAGGCCTCATGGGGATCCAGGCCATCAAGGGCGTGGAGGTGGGCGACGGATTCGGCCTCGCGGCCATCCGGGGCTCGGCGGCCCAGGACGAGATCGTCGCCGAGGACGGTCACCTGCGCCGGACGTCCGGTCACTCGGGCGGCACCGAGGGCGGGATGTCGACCGGCGAGGTGCTGCGGGTGCGCGCGGCCATGAAGCCCATCTCGACGATCCCGCGGGCGCTGCAGACCGTGGATGTCTCGACCGGCGAGGCAGCCAAGGCGATCAACCAGCGGTCCGACGTGTGCGCCGTCCCCGCGGCCGGGGTCGTCGCCGAGGCCATGGTCGCCCTTGTCCTCGCCGATGCGGTCCTCGAGAAGTTCGGCGGCGACTCGCTTGCCGAGACGCGACGCAATCTCACGGCGTACCTCGACAATCTCGCGATCCGATGAGCGGACCGCAGGTGGTCCTCGTCGGAGCGCCCGGTGCCGGGAAGACCAGCGTCGGGCGCGCGGTGGCCCGCCAGCTCGGGGTCGCGTTCGCCGACACCGACCTGGCCATCGAGGCGGGCGCCGGCAAACCGGTGGCCGACATCTTCGTGGACGAGGGCGAGCCCGCCTTCCGCGAGATGGAGCGACAGGCCGTGGCACGCGCGCTGGCCGAGGAGAGCGGCGTGCTCTCGTTGGGCGGCGGGGCGGTCCTGGACGCCGGCACCCGAGGCGCGCTTCGCGGGCACCGGGTCGTCTGGCTGCGCGTCAGCCTGGCGGAGGCGACGAAGCGCGTGGGCTTGACAGGCAGTCGCCCCCTGCTGCTCGGCAATGTCCGCGGCACTCTCATGTCGCTGCTCGACCAGCGCACGCCGCTCTACGAGGAGGTGGCCACCGACTCGGTGGACACCGATGGCACGTCGGTGGACGACGTGGCGCAGCGCGTCGTGTCACTGCTGGAGACGGTGACGCCATGACCGAGGTCACGCGCATTGGCGTGCATGCCGAGAGGCCCTATGACGTCGTGGTGGGCACCGGACTGCTGGGTGAGCTCCCCGCCATGGTCGGCGAGGATGCGCGGCGAGTGGCCGTGATCGCCCCGGCCGCACTGTCCGTGACCGCCGAGGCCATCCGCGAGGACCTGGTCGGTCAGGGTTATGAGGCGCTCAGCCTGGAGGTCCCCGACGGGGAGGAGGCCAAGTCGAGTGCCGTGGCCGAATTCTGCTGGGGGGTGCTGGGCCAGGCGGGCTTCACGCGCACGGATGCCATCGTGGGCGTCGGCGGCGGGGCCACGACCGATCTCGCCGGCTTCGTGGCGGCGACATGGCTGCGTGGCGTGCGCTGCGTCAATGTGCCCACGACCGTGCTCGGCATGGTCGATGCGGCGGTGGGGGGCAAGACCGGCATCAACACCGAGGCCGGCAAGAACCTCGTGGGGGCGTTCCATGAGCCCGCCGGCGTGCTGTGCGACCTGGGCTCCCTGCAGACGCTGCCGCGCAACGACCTCATTGCCGGGCTTGCCGAGTCCATCAAGTGCGGCCTGGTGGTGGATCCGCGGATTCTCGAGATCGTCCTCGCCGATCCCGAGGCCTGCACTCAGTGGGACTCGCCGTCCCTGCGCGAGGTGATCGAGCGCTCCATCCGCGTCAAGGCCGAGGTCGTGTCGGGGGACCTGCGCGAGCGGGTCGGCTCCGGTGCCCTAGGGCGCGAGGTGCTCAACTATGGACATACCTTCGGGCACGCGATCGAGCGCGTGGAGCGCTATCGCTGGCGGCATGGAGCGGCGATCAGCGTCGGCATGGTGTACGTCGCCGAGCTCGCCAGGCTGGCGGGGCTGCTCGACGATGCTGCCGTCGACCTCCACCGTGAGGCCCTTGGGGCCGTCGGCCTGCCCCTCACCTACGACGGCGGCCGGTGGGATGAGCTCTACGCGGCGATGAAGGTCGACAAGAAGACGCGGGGCGACCTACTGCGATTCGTCATCCTGAGGGGCATCGCACAGCCTGGGTTGCTTGAAGGCCCCGACCCCGCCCTCCTCGTCGCGGCCTATGCGGAGGTGTCGAGATGACCCGCGTGCTCGTGCTCAACGGCCCCAACCTCGGACGGCTCGGCACCCGCGAGCCCGAGATCTACGGCAGCACGACCCATGGAGAGCTCGCGGAGGCCTGCCGTGCCGCCGGACTCAGCCTCGGGCTCGACGTGGAGGTCCGGCAGACCGACTCCGAATCCGAGCTCGTGGGATGGCTGCATGAAGCTGCCGACAGTCGTACGCCGGTGATCCTCAATGCGGGAGCGTTCACGCACTACAGCTACGCCCTCCGCGATGCCTTGGCGCAGGTGCCCGGGCCTACGGTGGAGGTGCACCTGTCGAATCCGGCAGCCCGGGAGGAGTTCCGACACACGTCGGTCATCGCCGGCGTCGTGACCGGGAGCATCAGCGGCTTCGGCCTCGAGTCCTACCTGCTGGCACTGCGCGCCGTGGCCTCGCGGCTGGACTCATGACGCAGGGGTCGTTGCATGAGCGGCGGCGGATCGCGGCCTGGGAGCGTGTGGCCGTCGGGGCTCCCGACGCGTCGGCCTTGCTCGTGACCGACCTCGCGAACATTCGCTACCTCACGGGCTTCAGCGGGAGCAACGCGGTGGTCCTGCTGAGGGAGGACGGACTGCTCCTGGGCACGGACGGGCGATATGTGACGCAGGCGGCCGCCGAGTGCCCCGGCGTACCCCTCCTCATCGATCGCGACACGCTTCCGGCGGTGGCCCGGGCCCACGCGGGCGGGTCCGTGGGCGTCGAGGCCGAGCACCTGAGCGTCGCCCAGTGGCGGACCCTGGAGTCGATCCTCGGGACCGTGCGCGAGACCTCCGGCGTCGTCGAGTCATGCCGCGTGGTGAAGGACGCCGACGAGCTCGGCCTGGTCGCGGAGGCCTGCCGCATCTCCGACCTCGCTCTCGCGCTGCTGCTGCCCACGATCGTGGCGGGCGAGACCGAGCGGGCCATCGCCCGCCGCCTGGAGAGGTTCATGCTCGAGGCGGGCGCGGACGCCCTGTCCTTCGACACCATCGTGGCGGGCGGGCCGCACACGGCGATTCCCCATCACCAGCCCACCGAGCGTCCCGTCGACCACGGGGAGTTCCTCCTCATCGACTTCGGCGCGGAGGTCGGCGGCTACCACGCTGACGAGACCCGGACCTTCGTCATCGGCGAGCCTGCCGACTGGCAGGTGGAGCTGCATGCCCTGGTCCTCGAGGCGCAGCAGGCGGGGCGCGACGCGACGATGGCGGGTGTCGATCTCCGGACGGTCGATCGCGCCGCGCGGAGTGTCATCGCCGACGCGGGCTACGGCGAGGAGTTCGGGCATGGCCTCGGGCATGGTGTCGGCCTTCAGATCCACGAGGCGCCGTTCATGAGCGCACGCGCGACAGGTACCCTTCTCGCTGGTTCCACGGTGACCATCGAGCCTGGCGTGTACCTCCCGGAGCGCGGGGGAGTGCGCATCGAGGACACGGTGCTCGTGGCCGAGGGACCCTGCTCACCCTTGACCGGCACTGAGCGCGGATTGGTCGCGCTGGGCCGCTGATGGTGCGAACTCGGAAGGATTGACGGGCGTGGCGACGACGAATGACCTGAAGAACGGCCTCGTGCTGAACATCGACGGGCAATTGTGGACCGTGGTGGAGTTCCAGCATGTCAAGCCCGGCAAGGGCGGCGCCTTCGTGCGCACCAAGCTCAAGAATGTGCTCTCCGGCAAGGTCGTGGACAGGACCTTCAACGCGGGCGTCAAGGTGGAGACCGCCAACGTCGACAAGCGAGATATGCAGTACCTCTACCGTGATGGCGATGACTGGGTCTTCATGGACACCAGCTCCTACGACCAGGTGCACATCCCCAATGCCGTGGTCGGCGACAACGCGAAGTTCCTCTTGGAGAACCAGGAGGCGGTCGTCGCCCTGCACGATGGTCAGGCCCTCTACGTCGAGCTGCCGGCCGCGGTCGAGCTCGTCATCACCTACACCGAGCCGGGGCTCCAAGGCGACCGGTCTACGGGTGGCACGAAGCCCGCGACCCTTGAGACGGGAGCCGAGATCCAGGTGCCTCTCTTCATCGAGTCCGACACGAAGGTCAAGGTGGATACCCGCGACGGGTCCTACCTCGGCCGCGTCACCTGATCGTGGGCGCCCGACACAAGGCCCGCAAGCGCGCCCTGGACATCCTCTTCGAGGCTGACGTCCGGGGTGCCGATCCGCTGGAGACCCTGGCCTTGGCGCGCGACCGACGAGTTGCCGAGGGCGAGGGGGATCTCCCCGAGTACGCGGTCGAGCTCGTCCAGGGGGTCACGGCGCACCGCGAGCGCATCGACGAGGTCCTCTCGACGTACTCGTTGGGCTGGACCCTGGACCGCATGCCGGCCGTGGACCGCAACCTCCTGCGCCTGGGCACCTTCGAACTGCTGTGGGGCGATGTGCCCCCGGCCGTCGCCATCGACGAGGCCGTGGAACTCACCCGCGAGCTGTCCACCGACGACTCGCCGTCCTTCGTCAACGGCCTCCTCGCACGAATCGAGGGCGAACGGGCGACACTAGACCTCGGTGCTTGAGGGCACCGAGGGCGAAGGGGAGTGACATGAGGCGCCTGCTGGCTTTCGGCGGGGTAGGACTGGCGGGCGTTGCCGTCGGCGCCGCCCTCGTCGTCCCTGCCGTGGCAGCCCGGAACGACGTTCGCCCCGCGCTCAAGCCTGTCTTCTCGTGCGTCACCACCGCGACCGGCGACATCCGGATCGTGACGGCCGACGACACGTGCACCCCATTCGAGACCCGCCTGGTCTGGAACCAGCGAGGGATCCCGGGCACGCCGGGCAAGCCTGGACCGCAGGGGCCGCAGGGGGCGCAGGGCCCCCAGGGAGCACAGGGCCTTCCCGGCTCCCCGGGGCTGCCCGGCCCGCAGGGTCCGCAGGGACTCCCCGGCGACGTGGGCCAGCTCGGTCCGCAGGGCCCAGTGGGACCGAGTGACGGCTACCACGTCTCCGTCGACGACACCTTTGGCGAGGTCACGAGCACGGTGGCGACCCTCGCCCTCCCAGCCGGCGGCTACCTGCTGCAATTCTCCGGCTCCCTGGAGCTACTCGAGAGCGGCGGGATGTTCGACTCGGCGTCGTGCGCCATCGACGGCCCCGGGGACCAGGAGATCGCCCTTGCCTTCGATCGGGCGGTGCCGCTTCCGCTCACGGGGGCTCTGGAGGTCCTCGAGGGCCAGGAGATCGCCATCCGGTGCCAGAAGGCCGAGGTCGGCTCCGTGCGGGTGACCGGCACCTTCACGGCCGTGCACGTCGGCACACTCCACCCTGAGTGACGCTCGGCGCAGGGTGCCCCGGGTGGGATTCGAACCCACACTGGACGGTGTTTGAGACCGCTTCCTCTGCCGGTTGGGATACCGGGGCTGCGTCCCCAGGGTAGTGGCGGTCCTAGGCTCGGCGTCATGGCCGGCGTTCCCCTGCGCATCGTGGTGGCGGAGGACGAGGCTGTCATCCGCATGGATCTCGTGGAGATGCTCGCGGAGGAGGGCTACGAGGTCGTGGGGCAGGCCCCGGACGGCCTCGCTGCCCTGGAGCTCGTCGAGCGGCTGCGCCCTGACGTGCTGCTCGTGGATGTGGCCATGCCTCGCCTCGACGGCATCGCCGTCACCCGGGAGGTCGCGAGCACCACGGCGGTCGTCGTGGTGACGGCGTTTGGCCAGCGCGACCGGGTCGAGCAGGCACGGGATGCGGGGGCAATGGCCTACCTGGTGAAGCCCGTTGACCGGCAGGACCTCATGCCAGCCCTCGAGATGGCGGCCAGCGGGTGGGCGACCCTGAGGGAGCTACGTGGCAGGGCCGAGGTCGCACAGGCAGCGGCGGAGACGGCGGAGCGACGTCTGGCAGACCGGCGCGATGTCGAGCGAGCCAAGGCGATGCTCCAGCAGGGCGGTGGGCTCGACGAGGAGGCGGCGTACGAGTGGCTGCGTGCCTCGGCCATGGACCGGCGCGTCGGGATCGGGGAGATGGCGCGCCAGGTCCTCGCCGGGGAAATCCCTTCGTGACAGGCGGGTCGTAATGTCACGAATCGGTAACGGCCCCTCATCACAGTTTCACAACCATCCGATCCCGATACGAGGGGGCCGGTCGCCCTGGTCGGCGGCCTCACGGTAGGTTGCGGGAACCAGTCCAACTGGCGACGCCGCGTTCTGCGGCACGCTTCCCAAAAGGAGAACTCTTTATGATCCGACGCAGCCCGATTGCGGGGGCGGTCGTGGTCCTCGGCGCGGCGAGCCTCGTGCTCGCCGCGTGCGGTGGCAGCAGCAGTGGTGGGTCCTCGAGCTCAGCAGCTCCGGCCTCTTCCTCTGCCGCTCCGTCATCGTCGTCCGCCGAGCCCTCGCCCTCCACGGAGTGCAAGAACCCCACCCTGAAGGTTGGCACGCTTCTGCCGGCCACGGGTAGCCTCGCGTACCTCGGCCCGCCCGAGTTCGCAGGCGTCGACATGGCCGTCGCCGAGATCAACGACGCTGGTGGCGTGCTGGGTGCACCGGTCACCAGCGAGTACGGCGACTCCGGCGACACCACGACCGACATCGCGTCGCAGACGGTGGACTCGCACCTCGCCAAGGGCGTGCAGGTCATCATCGGTGCGGCTTCGTCCGGCGTGACCTTCACGGTCATCGACAAGATCACCAGCAACGGTGTTCTCCAGATCTCGCCGGCCAACACCGCCCCGTCGCTCACCGACTACGCGGACAACGGCCTCTACTTCCGCACCGCCCCGTCCGACTCCCTCCAGGGTGCCGTGCAGGCCGGTCTCGCGACGGATGCCGGCTTCACCTCCGGCGCCACCATCGCCCGTAAGGATCCCTACGGCGAGGGCCTCCAGAACGCCTTCGTGAAGGCCTTCGAGGCTGCTGGCGGCACCGTGACGGCCAACATCCAGTACGACCCCGCTGCCCCGTCCTTCGAGGCTGAGGTTGCGGAGATCGCGGCGTCCAAGCCGGAGTTCGTGCAGGTCGTGGGCTTCGACGAGACCGTCAAGCTCCTCCAGGAGATGATCAAGCAGGGTGTGGGTCCGCAGGACCTGCAGATCTACCTTGCTGACGGCAACCTGTCGCAGACCGCGTTCAAGGACTTCCCGAAGGACACCATGACCGGCGTTCAGGGCACCGTCCCCACGGGCGATCCCTCGGTCAACCTGGATGACTTCAACAAGCGCCTGCTCACGCAGGATCCGAAGCTGACCGACTTCGCCTACGGCGCCCAGGCCTACGACGCCACGATCCTCGTGGCGATCGCGGCCGACTACGCCAAGTGCGCGGACGGCACCGCCATCGCGGCAGCCCTGCCGACGATCGCGAATGCCGATGGCGGCGGCACGGCCTGCAACACGTACGCGGACTGCCTCGCCGTGATCAACGGCGGCGGCGTGCCCAACTACGACGGCGTGACGGGCCCGCTGGACTTCAATGAGTTCGGCGATCCCAAGGCGGCCACCATCCAGGTCGTCGAGTACGTCACCAACACGAAGTACAAGGAGATCGCGGTCGTCGGCCCCGTCGACGTGCCCACTCCGTAAGGTTCCACGCTCCACA